>DASYNW010000255.1:0-8127 GCA_036008325.1 Allostellaceae bacterium | reverse complement strand
GCCGGTCTCGACCTGGGTCCACGAGATCTTGGCCCGGTCGCCGCGGCAGGCGCCGCGCTTGGTCACGAAATTGTAGATGCCGCCCCGGCCCTCGGCATCGCCCGGATACCAGTTCTGCACGGTCGAATATTTGATCTGCGCGTCCTCATGCGCGATCAGCTCGACGACCGCGGCGTGGAGCTGGTTCTCGTCGCGCTGCGGGGCGGTGCAGCCTTCGAGATAGCTTACATAGGCGCCCTGGTCGGCGATCAGGAGGGTGCGCTCGAACTGGCCCGATTTCGCCGCGTTGATGCGGAAATAAGTCGACAGCTCCATCGGGCAGCGCACGCCCGGCGGCACATAGGCGAACGAGCCGTCGCTGAACACCGCCGAATTCAATGCCGCGAAAAAGTTGTCGTTCTGCGGCACCACGGTGCCGAGATATTTGCGGACGAGATCGGGGTGCTCGCGCACCGCCTCGCCGAACGAGCAGAAGATGATGCCGAGCTTGCCGAGCTCCGCCTTGAAGGTCGTCGCCACCGAGATCGAGTCGAACACCGCGTCGACCGCGACCCCGGCCAAGGCCCCGCGCTCGCGCAACGGGATGCCGAGCTTTTCGTACGTGCGCAGCAGCTCGGGATCGACCTCGTCGAGCGATTTCGGGCCGGCGTTCTGTTTGGGCGCCGAATAATAGGTCGCGGCCTGGTAATCGATCGGCGCGAGGCTGAGCTTGGCCCAGTTGGGCGGCGTCATCTTTTGCCAGGCGCGAAAGGCCGCGAGCCGCCATTCGAGCAGCCACGGGGGCTCGCCCTTTTTGGCCGAGATGAAAGCCACCGTCTCCTCGTCGAGGCCGGGCGGCGCCTCATCGGCTTCGATGTCGGTGACAAAGCCGTATTTGTAGCCCTCTTGCGACAGCGCGCGGACGGCGCCGATGGTATCTATCGAAGCAGTCATGCGGTTTTTCTGTGCTCGTCAGTTGGTGGCGGCGTGGATGGAAGCGGCCGGCCGGCGCGGGATAAAGGCCGCGGGGGTGATCATCGCCTCGAGCGTGACCGCCATCAGCGCCTGCTCGACCGCCCGATTGATGGCCGCCCAATGCGGCCGGGTCGGGCAGTAATTGGTGCGGGTGCATTCGGCGACATGGACCGAGCATTGGGTGAGCCCGATATCGCCGTCGATCGCGGCCACCACCTCGGCGACCGAGATCGCATTCGCCCGCCGCGCCAGCCGATAGCCGCCGGCGGGGCCGCGCGTCGCCTTGACCAGGCCGGCATGGGCCAGCGCCTTCAGGATCTTGGCGACGGTGGCTCGCGGCAGAAGGGTCCCGTCAGCCAGCGCCGCAGCGGTCAGCTGCCGATCGGGATCGGTCGCCAGATGGGTGGCGACGATGACGCTGTAATCCGCGAGCTTGCTCAGGATGATCATCGCTCTGGGCCCGATGCATACCCGGACCGAGGCGAATTCGGACCGGATTGGTCCGCTATAGATCGTCGTTAAGGCGCGAAGGTCAACCCCCGTCCGTCCGCGCGTTTGGCGGCAGCGCAGGTGCGACGGGTGGTGCCGAGTGCTTGCGTGCCTTGGCCGGCAATGCCATCTCTCTACCACCTCCGGGCCAGCAACTCGACAATCCTCATTCGAACATGAAACTTCTGGTCGTCGAGGACGATCGCGAAACCGCGTCCTATCTGCAGAAGGGGCTCGGCGAGAGCGGCTACCTCGTCGACCGCGCCGGCGATGGCCGCCAGGGGCTGTTCATGGCCAGCTCCGGCGGCTACCAGGCGATCGTGCTCGACCGCATGCTGCCGCAGATGGACGGCCTCTCGATGCTGAGCGCGCTGCGCGCCGCCGACATCCGCACCCCGGCCTTGATCCTCTCCGCGCTCGGCACGGTCGATGACCGGGTCAAGGGGCTGCGCGCCGGCGGCGACGACTATCTGGTCAAGCCGTTCGCCTTCAGCGAGCTGTTGGCCCGGCTCGAGGCGCTGCTGCGCCGCGGCTCGGCGACACCGGCGACGACGGCGCTGCGGGTCGCCGATCTCGAGCTCGACCTTCTCACCCGCACCGTCAAGCGCGGCGGCAAGCCGATCGAGCTGCTGCCGCGCGAGTTTCGCCTGCTTGAGTACCTGATGCGCAATGCCGGCCATGTGGTGACCCGGACGATGCTGCTCGAACACGTCTGGGACTATCATTTCGACCCGCAGACCAATGTGATCGATGTGCATGTCAGCCGGCTGCGCCAGAAGATCGACAAGAATTTCGACCGGCCGCTCTTAAACACGGTGCGCGGCGCCGGCTATTGCCTGCGCCTGCCGGAATAGTTGCGTCCCGCCCCGATGGTCGCCGAGAAGCTCCTTTCCCCCGCCGCTGCACGACCGTGGTCATGGCCTCGCCGGTTGCCGGCAAATCTGCGGCGGCTGGTGCGCGCCCACGCGGTTCGCCTCGCGGCACTCTATTTCCTGGTGTTCGCGGCGTCGGTCTTGGGGGTGCTGTTTTTCGTCTACTGGACCAGCGCCGATTTTGTCGAGCGCCAGACCGAGGCGACGCTCGATGCCGAGATCAGCGGGCTGTCCGAGCAATACGCCCAGCGCGGGTTGAGCGGGCTGGTGCAGATCGTCGCCGCACGCAGCGCCGGCGACCGCGGCGACGCGATGCTGTATCTGATCACCGACCCCAACGGGCGGCCGCTCGCCGGCAACATCGCCGGCTGGCCGGCAGGAGTTCCGGCGCGCACCGGCTGGCTGTCGTTCTCGGTCGAGTCCAAAAGCAAGGGCCATATCGAGACCGACCCGGCGCGCGGCCGCCTGATCATCATTTCCGGCGGCTATCGCCTGCTGGTCGGCCGCGACATCAGCGACGCGGCGGCGTTCCGCGACAGGGTCAAGACCACGCTCCTCTGGTCCGGGCTGGCCGCGCTCGGCGTCGGTCTCTTGGGCGGCGCCGCGATGAGCCGCAAGCTGTTGCGCCGGGTCGAGCTGGTCAACCGCACCAGCGAGCGGGTGATGGCCGGAAATCTGTCGGACCGGGTGCCGCTCGACGGCACCAGCGACGAGTTCGATCAGCTCGCCGCCAACCTCAACCGCATGCTCGACCAGATCGAGCGCCTGATGACGGCGATGCGCGAGGTCACCGACGATGTCGCGCACGATCTGAAGACGCCCTTGGCGCGGCTGCGCGCACGGCTCGAGCTGGCGCTGATCGGGCCGCTCGACGCCACCGCCCAAAGCGAGGCCATTCGCGCTGCGATCGACGAGGCCGATCGGCTGCTGGCGACGTTCAACGCGCTGCTCGGCATCGCCGAAGCCGAAGCCGGCGCCGGGCGCGACGAAGCCGGGCCGCTCGACCTCGGCGAAATTGCCGGTGCTGCGGCGGAGTTCTACGAGCCGGCGGCCGAGGAAAAAGGCTTTGCCCTGTCGTTGGCGGCCGAGCCCGAGGTCAGGATCCGCGGCGACCGGCATCTGCTGTCGCAGACCCTCCACAATCTGCTCGACAACGCGCTCAAATACGCTGGCGGCGGCGATCTCTCGATCCGGGTTTTCCGGGCCGACGGGCGCGCCGTTCTCGAAGTCGCCGATCGCGGGCCGGGCATTCCCGAGGCCGATCGCCACAGCGTGTTCGACCGCTTTGTCCGCCTCGAGCCGAGCCGCAGCACGCCGGGAAACGGGCTTGGCCTCAGCCTGGTGCGGGCGGTGGCGCGCCGCCACCATGGCACTGTTGCGCTGGCCGACAACCAGCCCGGCTTGAAGGTCCGGCTTGAATTCCCCGCTTTCGCGGCGCCGCCCTCTGCGTGATCCGGTTGGCTATTCCCCGCCCGTGTCGCTGCCGTCCTCGTTGTGCCGGTCGCGGTCCTCGATGCGCCGCGCGGTTTGCGCCATCATTTCGCGCAGCTCGTGCGGATCGAGACCGGCGCTGCGCAGCACGGGCTCCATCACCGCGTCGGCGAGCAGATCGTCGAGGCTCGGCCGGTAACGGCAGCATTCGAATCTCTCATCCATGATCTTCCTCCGCGTTCTCTATTCTATGCAGCATCAACGTAAAGCATGACCGCTTTATGTCCTCGGATCGGAAATTTCGCGGCAATAGTAGACGCTCCCGCCTTTTTTCGCGCGCAGATAGAGCTGCTGCGCGGCAAGAACGAACGCCCACATGGGACGGAGCTCGGCGCCAGGCGGGCTCGCTCGGTCATTGCACATCGACGTAAGTGCTCGGCGGGTAATAGGGGTGGTAAGCTCTGAGGGTGCGCACTGTTCCGGCGGCTCCCGCTGGGCGGCGAATGTGGCGACGAGGATTTCGCTCCTCGCCGGTTCGCGCCCATTGCGCCGGAGAAAAATTGACAATTCGTAAAGGCGGTACGGCTAAAAGCCGGTTGCCGGCCAGGTAATGCGATGGCTAAGCCGAGGGCTCACTATAGGTCACGCGGCGGATGCCGAGCGCTTCGATGCGGGCTTTGAGCGCGGGGCTGAGCAACGCCGCCAGCTCGTCGCGATGGCGGTAGTCCGGCATGGCCGCGGCCAGGGCGGGGGTGCGCTCGGTCGCCGGATGAAAATAGATTTCGCTCAAGCCTTCGGGCACATGCGGCAGCAGGTGCTGCACCCGCTCCTCGGTCATGCCGCCGCTCCAGGCGAGGCCGAATAGATGATCGTTGACGGTGAGGCCGGCCCGGCGCAGGCGCTGCCGCAGCCGCAGACCCCATGGCCGATAGAGCGGCGCTCGATAGCGCTCCCCCGGAAAGGCGGCGCGCAACGCCCCGACCGGCTCGACCGGGACGCGCATCGCCTTCATGCCGTAGTCGCGGCCGATCTCGACGACCAGCCCGGCGACGGTCGGATGAAGGTGCAAGTGCTTGTGGGCGTTGACGTGGTCGAGCGCCAGGCCGGTGGCGCGGAAGGCTTCGAACTGGGCGAGGATCTCGGCAACCAGCTGATGCCGGGCCTGCGGCGAGAAGAAAAAGCGGACCCCGGCGCGGGCCATGTTGCGGTCGAATTCGCCATCGGCGCGCGCCAGCGCCGCGACTTCCGCCGTGGGCAATACCGGGCGGCCGTCGACCAGCACCAGATGGAGCCCGACCCGCAACCCCGGCAGCCGGCGGGCGCGCGCCGCCGCGTCGGCCGCCGCCGGGGCGCCGACCATCAGGCTGGCGGTCGACAGGACGCCGTCGCGATAGGCCTCCTCGACGGCCTCGTTGACCGCCGGGTCGAGCCCGAAATCGTCGGCGCAAATGATCAGGCGCTTCACGGTGAAGCTCGCGGCGTTCGATCCAAAGTTATAGCCGCCTCAAATCTTGATGCGTTTGATCGCTGCATTCAGGGTTTCGGCGCTGCGCTGCAAGCCTTGGCGCTCGTCCCCGCTCAGCTCCGGCTCGACCATCCGCACCACCCCGTCCCGGCCGAGGATGCTCGGCAACGACAGGGTGACGCCGTAACGGGGATTATAAGCGCCGATCGGGATTACCGCCCGCTCGTTGCGCAACACGATCTCGGCGATGCGCGCCGAGACCATGCCGATGCCGTGCTGGCTGGCGCCGATGCCTTCGATGATCGTGATATTCGCATAGCGGACCTCGCGCTCGATCTCGCTGCGAAACTTGTCCCGATCGCCGCCCGACGGCGCCAACAGCTCGAGCACCGACGCCCCGCCAATGCGAGCCGACGACCAGACGAACACCTCGGAGGTGCCGTGCTCTCCCAGGATCTGCGCATCGACGCTGGCCGGGCTCACGCCCAGGCGCCGCGCCAGGTGGAAGCGGAAGCGCAGACTGTCGAGATAGGTGCCGGTGCTCAGAACCCGATCGTGGCCGAGCAGGCGGACCGCATCGGCCAACGGGTCCGGCGGGTCGGTGACGACGAGCACGATCGCCTGCGGTGCGGCGGCGTGCAGCCGGGGCACGATTTCCTTGTATGCCTCGACATTGGCGTCGAGCAGGCGCAATCGGCCGGCGGGGTCGTTGCGGTCGGTGGCGCCGCCGGTCTTCTCGTTGACCCCGGCGGTAATCATCACCAGCGCCGCACCCTTGAGGTCATCGTAGTCGCCGTCGCGAAGCTCGACCGCGGAGGACAGCACGGCCCCGTACTGCGCGTCGGCGACGAGCCCCTGCGCGCGTTTCCGGCCGCGGTTCAACACAATGATCTCGCGCGCGCAGCCGCGCGCGATCAGGCCCGTCAGGCACGCCGCCCCGACGGCGCCGGCGCCGATAATTCCGACTTTCATCCGCCGCTCCCTTTGTCAGCCAGCGCGACGCCGGCGTGTTCCGCCGGGTCGCGATCTCTGCCTGAACGGCGGCGGGCGGCGCGCGATCCCTCGCTTGGGATCAACAATCGCGATTTCGCCTAAATCGTAGCGGTCGGCGATCGGTGCGTTGCTAGCCGGGGCCGACTTGGCCGACCTGCGTTTCCCGCTCAGCCGGCCATTTCCCGATGGCGCAGGAAATGAAAGAACTCGACGCCTTCGCGCAGCCGGCGGCGCAGCATCTGCGGGCTCTTGAGCATTTCGGCGACCAGCTCGGCGATCTTTTTACGGCGGAAATAGAAGCGCTTGTAAAAGGTTTCGAGCGACTGGAAGATCTCGGTATGAGACAGATGTGGATAGTGCAGCGGGGCGATCTGCACCCCGCGCTCGTCGGTCAGCTCGGCATGGGTCGCGTCGAGCCAGCCATTTTCGACCGCCTCGCGATGCAGCGCCGTCCCGGGATAGGGCGCGGCCAAGGACACCTGGATCGTGTGCGGGTTGATCTCGCCGGCAAAGCGGATGGTTTCCTCGATCGTCTCCTTCGATTCGCCGGGGAGCCCCAGGATGAAGGTGCCGTGGATCGTGATCCCGAGCTCGTGGCAGTCCTTGGTGAAGCGCCGGGCGATGTCGATCCGCATGCCTTTTTTGATGTTGTTGAGGATCTGCTGATTGCCCGACTCGTAGCCGACGAGCAGCAGGCGCAAGCCGTTGTCGCGCAGGATTTCGAGCGTCGAGCGCGGCACGTTGGCCTTGGCGTTGCACGACCAGGTGACCCCGAGCCGGCCCAATTCGCGGGCGATCGCCTCGGCGCGCGGGCGGTCGTCGGTAAAGGTGTCGTCGTCGAAAAAGAATTCCTTGACCTGCGGAAACCAGGATTTGGCCTGCCGGATCTCCTCGATCACGTGGGCCACCGAACGCACCCGGTAGCGATGCCCGCCGACCGTCTGCGGCCACAGGCAGAAGGTGCATTTCGAGCGGCAGCCGCGCCCGGTATAGAGCGACAGGTAGGGGTGTTGCAGGTAGCCGATAAAATAATCTTCGACCCGCAGGTCACGCTTGTAGACCTGGCTGACGAAGGGCAGCTGGTCCATGTCTTCGAGGATCGCGCGGTCGCGGTTGTGGCTGATCCCGCCGGCGCCGTTGCGCCAGCTCAGCCCGTCGATCGCATCAAGCGCGCGGCCTTCGGCCACCTCCTTGATCGTGAAATCGAATTCCTCGCGGGCGACGAAGTCGAGCGCGGCCGAGGCTTTCAGGCTGTCCTCGGGCTCGACCGCGACCTTGGCCCCGACCATGCCGATCTTGAGCCGCGGGTTCGCGTCCTTCAGCGCCTGGGCGACCTTGACGTCGGAGGCAAAGGACGGGGTCGAGGTGTGCAGCACCGCCAGTTCGTACTGGTCGGCGAGCGGCAGGACATCCGATAGCTTGAGCCGCGCCGGCGGCGCATCGACGAGCCGGCTCTCGGGCACCAGGGCGGCCGGCTGGGCGAGCCAGGTCGGGTACCAGAACGACTTGATCTCGCGCTTGGCCTGGTAGCGCGAGCCGGCCCCGCCGTCGAAGCCGTCGAAGCTGGGAGCCTGGAGAAAAAGGGTGCGGAGCATGTCTTAAGGAACCTCAAGGATGGGAGAGGACACCGTCCCGCCCCACGCGATACCGTCCGCCCTGCCAGCCGACGGTGTTCACCGTAAAGCTGGCGACGAACACGCCGAAAGATAGGACGTCGCGCGCCGGAATCAGCCACCAGCGGCCGACCGGGACGCCCGTGGCCACATCCATAGCGAATTTGCAGGCGATGCGCACCCCAAGCGCCGTCAAAATCAGCGCCAGGGTGGGCGCCGTGGCGCCAAGGAGGACGCCGGCGGCGATGGCCAGGGGCAGAGGATAGGTGATCAGGCTGCCCAGATACCCGGCCGGTTCGAGTTGGAGCAC
>DASYNW010000254.1:0-23017 GCA_036008325.1 Allostellaceae bacterium | reverse complement strand
CAGCCGCTTCATCGTCACCAATCTCGCCGGCTTGCCCAAGGCGCTCTATGAAAAGGTCTACTGCGCCAGGGGACAGGCCGAAAACCTGATCAAGGCGCACAAGCTGCACCTCGCCTCCGACCGCACCTCCTGCACCAAGGCGACGGCCAACCAGTTCCGTCTGTTGATCCACACCGCTGCCTACTGGCTGATGCTGAGCCTGCGCGGCCTGGCGCCCCGGAACTCGTTCTGGCGCGAGGCCCAGTTCGATACGATCCGGCTCTGCCTGATCAAGGTCGCCGGCCGCGTCACCGAGATGGTCACCCGCATCAAGATCGCCCTGCCGAGCGCCTATCCCTACCAGTCCGGCTTCGCCACGCTCGCCGGTCGTATCGCGACGCTGCCGGCGTGAACGACGGGGCCGGATGCCCCAGTACAAACCCCTCGGTGCAACCTCAAACCCCAATCACCCGCGTCGCCGACGCCACGGAAAATCGCGGCACCAATGCCGCCGTCAGATCGCAATTCCAGGCGCCTCACGAATGATCCGGGCTAAATTGCTCTACATTGGGACCACCTGATCGGCCGCGGGTCGGCGAAGCGCCGATAAACGACCCGCCCGAAATCGGCACGACGCCGCGTCGGGAGATCCGGCGTCGGAGGGCGGTGTTCCCGCAAGACGCGGATGCCGTCAGCCCGGGTCGCTCAGTCTAGGCCGCGCCGTCCGGACATGCGCGGCGCTGTCGGCGCCTGTCTGTTCCATTCTACGGAGCGGCGTCGCCCGCTGCCGCCGATGGACCCGGCGACACCTCTCGATTCTGCGTTGCCGTCGCGGCGATTGGCGCCGGCAGCGAATGCGGCAGGTTTGCTCGGTCGACATATTCAAACAAAACACGGTACCGTTCCGGATAGATCTGCCTGCAGCCGGAATAGTCGGCGCGCTCGAACAGCGCTTCGAGGTTCACCCCGCCCTGGACCTCGTCGAGTTCCACCCGGGGCAGCTTGAAGTGATCGCACACCTCCTTGGTGCGCATGTCGTGCACGATCCACAAGGCTCGGGTGCCCGCAATCATCGCCGCCATATTGCCGTGAAGGCGGGTGCCGTAGCAGAAGCAGTAGCGCTGCATATGGTCGAGCCATGCCTCGGGTCGCCGGAATTGATAAAAGTGGTCCCGCGCCCAGCGTTCGTATTGTCCGCGGTCTATCAGGCCTTTCTCAAAGGCAAGCTCAAAATCCCAGCCGAATCTAAGGCCTGCCGCCGCCGCCTCGCCCGGCTCATGTTGCCTCAATTCCTCCTCGCCACCATTTCCCTGGCCGATGACATCGTATCCGCAGGCCATGGCCTGTCTGATCAGCTCGGCTTCTGAACGAGCGTCGGTAAAATTGCAGGCGATGTTGCCGGCGTGATCTCGACCGGGCTCGGATAAGCGCCAGCTGAATTGCGGCGAACGATGCCAAAATATCGACTGGCATCCGATGACTTCGACATTGTTTATGCCCAGCCGGATGCAGGTGTCGGCGGTGAACGCGCCCCGCACCGCCATCCTGCGCGAATGATCAGAAAGCACCTTGAGCAAACGTATTGTTTCCGGCGCCACGTTGAATTCATATGGCCCGGCGAGCGGGGCCTGCGAGCCCAAGCCGAAGACCACCACCGGCAACGCCGCCCGCTCGATGTTGTTTGCCAAGGTCACGTGACTGGCAACGAGTTCCTTTATGGACGGGTGGTCGCGCGGCACCCCCAGCCTGATCAGGTTCGCGGTAACATAGACGATGTGCGAGTGTTCCGCCCTCAATTGCTCGATTTTTTCATCGGTCCACTGCAGGGTAGGCTTAACTTCTCTATATTTTGTGAGTATTCGTCGGGCGGCAGCAGCATGGATCATGTTGCCACTATTGTCATCCCCCGGCCAGCTCCACGGTTCGATACCGATGACGGCCGGTATTCGGCTGTCCCTTTGCGTCCCGTTTGCACGTGTGCTGTCAGCACTGAGACTGCCGACGTGATCAGCCATGCCGCTCCTGAAAATCAATTGGTTGACGGATCGCCCGGTGCGAAATTGTCAATCGGTGATCACTGCAGAGCGCCGAACTGATCGGCCGGCGCTGCCGCGGGCGGGAGCAGCCGGCGACAACTCGAATTCCGCCGAGCACGGCGATCCCCGCTGCGAAGATTTGGGTCGGATCCCATCCACTGCGCGATCATTCGCCACCAGACGCATGTTTCCATCAAAGCAGGCCATTGCCGCGGCTCGTCATTGCGATCCGTGGGCCCGATTGTCGACCGAAGAGGGTTTAGGTTTCGTTTAGACGGGACCGCAATCCGACGCCGATTGGCTTCTATGCATCAGCTATTCGCCGAAACTCGGCGCCAACGCCAGCCGGCCGGCCGCGATCAGGCGGCCGCAGCGATAGACCCCGTATCGATCATCGGCCCACGCATAATAGAGCATGCCGCGCAGCCGCCCCTGCCGTACAAATTGCCGGAAATCCGCACGCATTTCCTGGATCAGCGCGGATAGGGGCGCGTCATCGACGGGGCAGGGGGGACCCTCGACCGGCAAGCCCCATTCCGTGATCCAGCACGGCTTGCCCCGTCCCTGCGGCCGGCAGTCGGCCAGCGCGTCCTGCTCGAGCCGCTGTAAGCGGGCTGCGGCACCGCCAGCGATTCCGGGATAGGTGTGCACGCCGTAGCCGTCGACCAGCGCGTCTATCCCGTTCTCGCGCAGGTATTCGAGCGCCGCGCCGATCGTGACGGCATCGGTCTTCGGTCCGCCATGCGGCCCGGCGGGTCCGGGGTCGGCAAGGCCGGCCGACAGAATGGGCGTCCGCCGGTTCAACCGTGACCCGTCGCGAATGTCCTTGAGCACCCGTAAAGTCTGCAGGTATGCGCGGAAACCCGCGGCGACCCGCCGCGCCTCCGGATCGCGCGCGAGATCGTCGCGGTCAAATACCTCGCCTTCGCCGGGCACCGGGAAATCGCCGTTAAACCCCGCCCAGTTGATCTCATTGCCCAACTCGAGAGCCGCGAAGACTACGCCCATCCCCTCCAACTGGTCGAACAATGGTTCGAAGATCGCGCGGAACCGCGTCGGATCGGCCGCCGACAGCGGGTAGGAAGACCACATGTTCGGCAGCGCGCCAACTGCCGGCCGCCGCTGCGCGTCCGTTCGCCATTGCAGCCCCACGATCAGATCGGTCCTGATGCCGCGATCATAGGCTCGGCGGATGAAGTCGAGCGCCGATCGGTAATCATCGGCGTTCCGGCCCGGCGCCAGCGGCGCACGGATTACGCGAACCCCTGCTTCCTGCAAGTGATCGAGCAACGCCTCGCGGTCTTCCGCGCGCAGCCGCTGGGGATTGACGACGTTGATCCCGATCACGACGCTTTCGCTATTGCCTGCGGTTACGAGATTGTCGTCGCGGGCGACCGCCGTCGCGCTCAACGCCGACAGCAGACAGCCGCAAACGGCGATAGCGCAGCGCCGGTTCATCTGGCGAAGGTGTCGATCTCGCACGGCGTCAGGCGGTGGTCAGGCGATCGAGCTGCTGCAGCAGGTCCTTTGCCGAATTTTCCCAGCTCCAGCTCTTCGCCGCTGCCGCGGCGGCCGATGAGACGCGCAGCAGCAGGCCGCGGTCATGGCACAGGCCGCGCAGGATCTCCACCGCCTGGCGCACGATGACTCCGGTGCCGCTCGGCGCCAGGAGAAACCCGGTTTCGTTGTGCACGACCGCCTCGGCGACCGCGCCGACCGCCGTCGTGCAGACGACGAGCCCGAGGCGCATCGCCTCCAATATCGTCAGCGGCAGCCCCTCCCAGCGCGAGACGAGTAGCACGACATCCGCCCACCCGTAGCATTCGGTCAAATCCGCGGCGGTCAGCTTGGGCGGCTCGATGTCGATCGACAAATCTTCGAGCTGCTGCCGCCTCCCGGCATCGCCGATCACCGAGGCGCCGATCAGCCGCCATTCGAGCGGCAGCTCGTTTTTCCGGCTCAACCGGGCGATCGCGGTCAGCCGATCCAGGCCTTTCTGGCGGTCGAGCCGGCCGAGAAATAGCACCCGTAGCCGGGTCGGGCGGCGGCGTCGCCGCGCTGCGAGCGCCTTGTCGACCGCAGCCGCCGCCAAATCGTATGACGGCGCGTTCCACAAGAGCGACAGCTTTGCTTCGGGGACACCCATCGCGTGACACCAGTCCAGCAATTGCCGCGAACAGCAGGCGAAAAGGTCGTAGGCGTGCTCGTATCCGAGGGTCAAATAGGGGTGGCCATTCGGCCTGTCCAACTGCGTCAGATCGGTGACGTGCAGCGAGGCGATCGTTTTCGCGCCGCACCGGCGCAGCGGCGCCATCAGGGCGTGGGCTTCGGCGCAATGAAAATTGGCGACGACATCGAGCCCGCAAAGCAGGCCCATTGCCCGCGAATGCCGCCCGACCGCCACCCAGCTCGGATAATGCGAGCCCATATAACGGATTTCCGGGTCCCAGTGCCCGACCTGCGGATCGCACAGGAAATTGAGGCTGTCGAACACGTCGCATATCAGCGAGGCCGGCTGCGCCGCCTGCTTGCAGAAGACAAACAGATGCGTCGACCAGCCATTGGCGCGCATGACCCGAGCCAGATTGTATGCGGTCTTTTCGACGCCGCCGAATTCGGCGAGCGGCACGATGAAGCCGATGTGCCGTCGCCGATCGGGACAAACCCGAGGATAGACCGGCGAGGCGTTGAGAATTTTACGGCTGACCTTGAAGAGCTCGTGCTTTGGCGACAATGGCGATGGTCGCCAATGCCACGCTTGTCCGCGGCACAGCGTCGATTGAAAGTCGCGCATCTCCTTGAATGATTGCAGCAGCGCAAAATTGGCGCGGCCCGGCGACGCGTCGCCAAGGCCCGGTAGCAACAACCGGAAGGCGGCGATTTTCGGCTGCGGCAGCGAGGTTGCGAGGCTGGCGATCCAGCTGTCCGCGAGGTCGTCCAGGCAATCGTCCAACAGCTCGGCCGCAACCATGACCAGCCCGGCGGCATGGAAGGCGTCCCCCTCCTCGGTATCGGCGAGTTCCACGATTTCGACGCGGTCGTTTTCGGAGTGCTGCGCGCCGATCAGATAGGCGAAGCTGCAGGTGTCGATCGCCGATTCGAGCAGCCAGAACGCCCAACGCAGCAGGCCGTACCGGGCCAGCACTTCCTTGAACGCCGGGTCGATGACGAGGACGAAGGGCGGCCGCGCATAGCGCGTCGGGGCCCGCCGCGCCCGGTAGTACCGCTCGAAGAATTCCACCGGCGACAAGCGCTCTCCGTCGAGCGCGGGGTCGGAGGTCAGATACACCGCCGCGGCGCCGGCATGGCAGACCGCGTATCGCGGCGCCTCACGATGCTCGAGCGTCATCAACCCGTCGTAGCGGTACAGCTGCCGATGCTTGCGGCTCAAATAGGCGGTAATCTCAGGCCGGTCGCGCTCCGAATCGCTGAGCATGCTTTCCGGCCGTTTTCGGTATCGGAACCCAAAATGGTCGATATGTCTGCCGCGGAAACCGAGCCCTATCGCGGCGAGCCAGAAATCCCAATCCTCGAAGCCGAGCCGCATGCTCTCGTCGAAGCGGACGCCCCGCTCGAACACGGCGCGGCGCACTAGGCTACCCGCCTCGCAGATGTTTTCCTCGAGATGGCGCAGCACCGAGTACTCGCCCGAATAGTCGCTGTTCCACTCCTGGCCGAACATGTCGATGTCCGGATAAAGCCAGCCAGCCTCCGGCGTCGCCAGCAGCCCATCGAAGCCGCGCTGCAGGGCGCCCGGCAAAAGCCGATTGTCGGCGTCGAGGAAATAGATCGCCTGAACGCTTTCCCAGGCGGCGAGCACATGCTCGATCCCGGTATTGCGCGCCGCGCTGAGGCCGCCGTTACAGCGTCGGATATAGTGCACTCGCTCCGGCGCGCCGGCGACGAAATCGAGGCAGGCCTGGTGGGTTTCCGCCATCGGGCAGCCGTCATTAACGATGACGATGACGAACTCGAAATCGGTTTGTTGGTTCAGCGCCGATATTACCGCTTCCCCGAGCAGCACGCTGTGCTTGTAAACCGGGATCACGATTGCCAGCACCGGCCGCATGTCGTGCCAAGCGGCGATCGGGCGGGTTGGTCGCGGCGCCCGGACGGCGGCGTCCCGGTTCATATCGCGGTCTCGTGGAACCCGTCGACGACGAATTCAAGCCACCGGGCTTGGGCGTGTTGTGCTGCCTGCCCCGCGGCCAGACGGGTCGCCAGATAGAGGTCGAGGGGCTTGATCGCCGGTTCCGCCAGAGTCACGTGGATCTGCGCGACGAAATCCGGATAAATCGACTGCCACCCGGAAAAGCCGCCGGGCTGTCCGTCCAGCTGCCCGTTGATCAGAATCGGCTTGTGCGACGCGCTCTGGTCGAGCGCGAGCAGCGCATATTCGACGAGCGGGCCCGCCGGGTCCTCGGTCTTGATCGTCGCCGTCAACCGTCGCGCCGTGGGCGGTAGCGCCCTGGGAAGCTTCGCCACCGTGACGCCGCCGCCGTTTACCGGCCGCAGCTCGATTGCGGCCGCGTCTTCGACGAAGCTGACCAGCGGTTCGCGGTCCGGCGCCCCGTCGATTTCGGCGAACCGGCGCAGCACGCTCGGCGCCAGCCGGCGCACCCGCCGACTTACATGCGGTTGCCGCATGACGCCGATGTGAAACGGATGCGCGACGCGGCGCGATCCCGGCAGGCCGATATGCAACCGCAGCGCCAGGCTGCGGCGGCTCCCCTCGGCGCCCGCGCCGCCTACCCGGCTTTCCGGCACCGGCTGCAACGCGGTCAGCGATAGCTGCGGCGGCCTTCCCGATCGTGTGCTCCAGATCGCGGTCAGCACCGCCGACTGTCTCGGCATGATGTCGATCTCGGGCAGATCGAGGAACATCCAGCCGTCGGGCACGGCCGGGTAGGGGATCTCCCACTCGCCTAGCATCCGGCCATCCTCGCAGGTGGCAATGCCGACCGTCAGCGCTCCGTCGGCGCTCGGCTCGCCGGCGGCGGCGTGCAGTTCGAGCGCCGCCAGCCCTTGCGATGCGACTGGCAGAAGCTGCGTGAGCCGGAACGGCGGATCGGCATCCTTTGGTCCCACGGTTGTCTCGGTCGGCTCGCATGCAAAGGCGAGCCAGCTCGGCGGCAAATGCGATCGCGCCAGGAAATTCTCGACAGTGTCGAAGGCGTTTTGCAGATGATCATGCACCGTGCGAAACGCGGCGTATTGCCGTTGCAGCACCAGCAGCCGCGCCGCCGAAGCGCCGGCCGTCCGGGCGACCGCCTCAAGCAACAAGCGGTGCGCGGCCAATGCGCCGACATCGGGCGCGTCGGCAAGGTCGACAAGGGTCGGGCCCGGCAAAAAGCCCTCTCCGCCGCCCGACCAAACCCGCCGCAATTGGTCGAGCTCGCTCTTGCCGACCTCCGAGGCCGCGAGCAGCGCGAGGCAGAAGGTCGGAGGATGGTTCAGCGGCACGCGGACGGCGCCGCGCCTCGCCCCCGCTCTGAAGATTTCGAAAGCTCCGTTGCGCGCCGCCCGCGCACAGCCATAGAGCGCGATATGCGCAGGCAGCCGTAGCCCGCCGGCGATCGCGGGAAGATCGGCGGCGGCACACAGCACCTTGAGCTCGCCATTGTACGCTGCCGCCGCCGTAGCCGGATCGGTCACGACGGGACCGATGACAGCCGGATCGGACCGCACGGTACCTAGATTAGAGATAGGATGCGCTGGGCTCATCGCGGAAGGACGGCTGGCGGTGGGCTGGAAGGATCGGTGCGCGCTCGCGTTCCGGCGCTGCGGACGGCGTCCGGGCCAGCTTGTCGAACAGCTTGAGGTGCCGAGGAAGACAGACGGTCTTGAGGTCGTAGCGGCGCAGCACTGCGGCGCGCGCCGCTCGGCGCATCGGTTCGTGCCGGGCACGCCCGGCGCAGACGCGGGCGAGGCCGTCGGCGAGGCCGTCGACGTCGAAAAAATCGACCAGACAGCCATTGTCGCCGTCGGTGACGACCTCCTCGACCGGCGGCGTGCGCGAACCGACGACGATGCATCCCGCCGCCATCGCTTCGAGCAGCGACCATGACAGCACGAACGGGTAGGTGAGATAGACATGCGCGGTGGAGATCTGCAGGATCGCAAGATATTGCGGGTAGGGCAGGGTTCCGAGGAAGTGGATCCGGCGCAGATCGAGCTGCCCGTCGAGCTCGACCAGCATTTTCTCGCGCCAGCTCCGGGCGTCGGCCGGATTGCGGCCATAGCTCACGCTGCTGCCGCCGGCGATCAGGATATGCGCCTTGGGGCGTCGCCGCAGCACGGTGGGCAAAGCCCGCATGAAAATGTGAAAGCCGCGATAAGGCTCGAGATTGCGTGCGCAGTAGGTGATCACCTCGTCGTCATGCGACAGCGACAGCCCGCCTTCGAGCCAGATGCGCGCGCCGCGCGCCGGGCGCACGACCCGGGTGTCGACGCCTTCATGCGCGATGCTAATGCGGCTCCAATAGCGCCGGGGGTACTGCTGGCGCTGCCATTCGGTGGGCGTCTGGCCCCAATCGGCGGCGTCCAGCCCCAGCAGGTTGACGGCGTTGCGCGTTCTGAGCCGCATTGGGTCGTCCGGCGCGGCCGGGAATTCGGGGTCGAAGCCGACATCGGAGCCGCTGTTGCGGTAGAAGAATTCGAAATAGCCGAGCAGTGGGACCGACGGCCACACGTCCTTGACGTAGAGGAGCTCGCCCCACCCATTGTGGCCGACTACCAGATCCGGGGTAAAGCCGCCCCGCTGCAGCGCCTCGCAACAGTTGGCGACCGCGATTCCGTTGGCGACGCCTACGTCGAATTCGCTGAGGTAGGGGTGGGTGTGCGAATGGGCGCGCGCCGGCGGATAGGTGACGGTCCGCACCCCGTCGATCGGCCGCTCGCAGCGCTGGGTGATGAAGACGACGTGATGCCCGGCTTCTGCCAAATAGCCGGCGATATGGACGTACTGGCCGGGAAAGTGCTGATGAATGAACAAATAGTTCAAAGCGTCTCGGCTCCTGGCTTGTAGGCGGTCGCCCACAGGTCGAACGACCCACCGCAGCGCACCTGCACCTCGACAAACCCAGTTTCGGCAAGCAGCTCATGCAAGGATCGCCGGGTAAAGCCGGTCTTGTGCGCCATGAACGGGTAGCCGCGCGCCAGCGACGGGGTGTGCCCGAAAATCATGTCGAGCGGCGACACCGGGCCGCTCGGCGAGAGGTAGGCCGCGTCCTCAAGGCGGTCGGCGGCGACCATTTCGGCCACCTGCTGGAGGTCGGGCACCGTCAAGAGCAGCAGCCCGCCCGGCTTCAGCACCCGGATGAACTCGCCGAGAGCAGCTGGGACTTCGTGGCGATGGACATGCTCCAGATTGTGCGACGACCAGACGGCGTCGACCGAGGCGGAGGCGACCGGCCGCATATCGATGATCGAGCACAGGACGTCGGGCTGCACCGCCGGGTTGATGTCGAGTCTGACCTCGCGCCATTCCTGCCCGTGAAAATGCTTGTGCAGCCTCTGCCGCAGAGGATAGCCGCAGCCGACGTTCAATACCGTCCGCCCGGCGATCCGAGGCGCCGCGCCGCCGCGCGCAACCTCCGCGGGCCGCCGCGCCGAATCCGCCGCGCTATCGGCCGGGCCGGGCTGCGTCATCGCTCGGTCCGGGGTGAGGATACCGGTCTGCAACGGCGACGCCCTTCAAGCCTCGACGCGCTCGAACAGGCGGAGATTGACGCCCTCGAGCGGATCGTCCGCGATCTGCGGCAGGCAGGGCTCGCCGTCGTAGACCGGGCCGCAAACGCCACTCTCGAAAAACGCGCCCTGATATTCGACCCCAAAGCGGTCGCCAAACTGCCCCGCGAGCCGAACGGCAAAACCGGTCAGCGGAAGGCTGCGCCCGCGCGTGCCGCAGAGCTTGCTGTCGCTGATCCACGGCGTTTCGCGCCCATGCGGCCCATAGGCCTTGTATTCGACATCGCCGGGGGCGAGCGTCTCCAACGGCCGGATACTGAACGCCTCGAGACGCAGCTTCTTGCCGCGATTTCCGATCCAGCCTTCCGCCGGCACCCGGCAATCGCCAGCGCCCTCGATGTGCAAGAGAACTTCCGCCGCGATGTCGCGGGTCGGCAGCGGCGCCACCTCCTCGACCCGTCGCTCGATCGGCGCCGATGCCGGCAGGTCGATCCGGTGGACAAAGACCTCGCAGGCGTCGTCCGGCTGTCCGCGGCGCCTATAGGTGGTCAGCACCAGGCGACCGCCGCCCTGCGGCGCCTTGACGACCACCGCCCCGCCGGCGCCGCCGAGCCAACCCGCGCAGCTCGCAGTGGAAGCGATGATGTCGACACCGTCCAACCGCTCGGAAGGCGGCTTGGCGACCTGCACCGCCGGCAACAGCAGGGCGGCCTGCTCGTTCTCTCTCGATTGCGCCGGCGCCAGGCTGAGCGCGTACAGACCGTGATCCAAGATCAGAATTTCGGCGCTGACCTCGACGCCGGCGAGCTCGTCGAATCGCACCGGCTGCCCGTCGGCGCGCCTCGCACAGCGCCGGTCGGCAGGCAATGCGATCAGCGATTGGTCGCCGCCGTCGAACCGCCTGCCCGACCTCGGCGCTTTCGATAGCGTGTTCACAGGCGGCCTCCAAGCGGGTTAGCGATGGTCAGCTAGATACGCGCCCCCTATTAGAGGTGCCGGACCTTAAAAATCGGTAACGAGGCGCGCGCCCCGTTCGCCGGGCCGAGCCGTCTACGTTAGTAAATCTTTCACCTCCTGCCGCTCATCATCGATTGATGGCGAGGCGCATAGATCCGGAGAGGGCAAGGGACAGATGACGGCCGTCAAGATCGTTCTGGCGCGCGAAGATTTGTCGATCCCCGGCGCGGCCAAGGCGGCGTTCGGCGCCAGCGCCGATGCGGAGACCCGCTTTTTCGGCGTGCTGCGCGACGGCGAACCTGATGCCGTCGTCCTCGATCTCAGCCGCGACCCGGCGGCCGGCGCGGCGACGATCCGCAAGGTTCGATTGCGGTGCCGAGTCCCGATACTAGCGGTCTGCGACCTCTCGCATCCTGCCGTTCCAGAATTCTGCGCCGCGGGCGCCACGGACTGCATCTCCGCGCCGGTCGATCTACTCGCGCTCAATCAGCGGCTGCAGCGGATCGTGCACGCGGCGCGGAACGAGGTCCGGAAGCGCGCCGCCGCTCCCGAGGCATTTGGCTTTGCCGGGGTCACCTTCTATCCGCAACGCGATTTGTTGGCGGCTCCGAACGGCGCGACGCAGCGGCTCGGCAGTTCTGAGAGCCGGTTGCTGCGGCACCTCGCTTCATGTCCGTGGCGGTTGTGCCCGACGAGGGAGCTCGGTGCGGTGCTGGATGACTCCGGCCGGCCGGCGGACGCGCGCACGATCGGCGTCGCGGTCAACCGGCTGCGCAGGAAGCTCGCTGATCTGTGCGGCGCGACTGCTCGAACATTGATTAAAACCGAGCCCCGGCGCGGCTATCTACTCGCGGTGGCCGTCGAGACCGCTGCGGGCGACGCGATCGATGCCGCGGCCCGTAGCCATTAATCGGACAGGCGCAGGGGTCGTGACGTCCGCGTCGGCGTCGGGCACCGCGCCGTCGGTCGCGTCGGAAGAAGAGCCGACCGCCGCGAGCTCGTCGTTGCTCGGCGCGCTGGTCATCGTCGCCCGCCATCGCGGGCTCGATCTGAACCCTGCGGAGCTGATCAACAATCACCGACTCGGGCCGGGCGAACCGGGGGTCGACGAGCTGCTGCACATCGCCCGCAGCTCCGGGTTGCGGGCGATGTCTATCAGGTTAGGCTGGGGCGATTTGCTGCGCATGAACGCGGCGCTTCCGGCGATCGTGGTGCTGGAAAACGGGCATGCGATGGTGCTGCTGCGCGCCCTCGCCGATGCCCAGCCGCCGCACGTCGTCGTGCAGGATCCGAACGCCGGCGACGACGCGCTGCTGACGCTCGACGAGGCCCGCCTCACCGGCGGCTGGACCGGGCGAGTGATCCTGATCAAGCGCGACTATCGGATCAGGGATCAGAACCAACCCTTCGGTATCGGCTTTATTGCGGCGCAGCTGCTGCGTGATCGCCGCACCGCACGCGACATCGCGATCTCGGCAATGGCGCTGAGCCTTCTGGCGCTAAGCCCGATCATGTTCTGGCGCCTGCTGATCGACCGCGTTCTCTACTACCACAGCCTAAACACGCTCGCGGTGCTTTCCGTCGGCATGCTGGTGCTGATCGTCTTCGAAAGCGTATTTTCCTATATCCGCCGCTACTTGATCGTACACGCGACGGCCCGCGTCGACGCAAACATTTCAACCCACATCTTCGACAAGGTGCTCGACCTTCCCGTCGACTTTTTCGAGCGCAAGCCAACCGGGATCATCACGCGCGACATCAACGAGGTCTTCAGGATCCGAAATTTTCTGACAGGTCAGCTTTTCGGCAGCGTGCTCGACGCGCTGGTGCTGGTGATATTTTTGCCGATCATGTTTTTCTTCAGCGTCGTGCTTACCGCCGTCGTGCTCGGCATCTGCAGTCTGATATGCCTATGGATCCTCGTCACGCTGCCGATCCTGCGCCGCAAGAGCGGCGCGGTGTTCCAAGCCGAAGGCGCCAAGAACGCCTTTCTCGTCGAGACCCTGCAAGGGATCCGTACGGTCAAGTCGCTCGCCCTGGATTTCCGCCACCGCCACGAATGGGACGTGCGGGTTGCGGCGGCGGCGCGAATGCGCCTCGAGGAAGGCCAGGTCGGTAACATCATCCAGGCCGTCGCCAATCTGCTCGAGCGAATAATGACCAGTGGCGTCTTTGCCCTCGCCGTTTACCTCGCGGTCACGAGCAACGACCAGGTGTATATCGGTGCGCTCGTCGCCTTCGTCATGCTGACCTCGCGCGTGGCGGCGCCGCTGATTCAGCTGGCCCACCTGCTGCAGCAATACGACGAAGCGCAGTTCGCGGTCAAAACGATCGCGGCGCTGGTCAACCAGCTGCCCGAGGAAGGTCGCGGCCGGGTGGGCATGCGCAAGCCGCTTGTCGGCCGCATTGAGTTCAGCGCGGTGCGCTTCCGCTACCCGCAGGCGGCGCAGCCGGCGCTCGACGATGTGACGTTCACGATCGAGGCCGGCACCATTTTTGGCATCATGGGGCGCAGCGGTTCCGGCAAGACGACCGTAACCCGCCTGCTGCAGCGGCTGCACGCCAATTACGAAGGCCTGATCAAGATCGACGGCACCGATGTGCGCGAAATCGACATCGGTCATTTACGCTCGAGCCTTGGCGTCGTGCTGCAGGAAAATTTTTTGTTTAGCGGAACGATCCGTGACACGATCGCCGCCACCAAGCCGAGCGCCAGCTTTGAAGAGATCGTCGCCGCTGCCCGTCTCGCCGGCGCCGAGGAGTTCGTCGAACGTCTGCCCCGCGGCTACGACACCTTCATCCAAGAGGGGTCGACCAATCTGTCGGGCGGCCAGCGGCAGCGCCTGGCGATCGCGCGGGCTCTGATTGGCGATCCGCGGATCCTGATCCTCGATGAGGCGACGAGCGCGCTCGATGCCGAGAGCGAGGCTATCGTCAACGCCAATTTGCTGCGGATCGCCCACAACCGAACGTTGCTTATCGTTAGCCACCGCCTGTCGGCATTGGTGCCGGCCGATGCGATCCTCGTTATCGAGCGCGGCCGCGTTTACGACATCGGCCGCCACGCCGACCTGGTCGAGCGCTGTGACATCTATCGCGGGTTGTGGCACCAGCAAACCGTCCATCTGCTGCCGAGCCTGGGCCGTGAATCTGTCGCGCTTCGTCCCGTCGCGGCATCTTGAGGTGTCGCCGGACAGGCTGATCCGCCTGTTCCAATCCGAGACCGCCGAGATCAGCGAAGGCCCGGAGCCGGTCCAGTTGCGACTGACGCTCTACCTGCTCACTGCCTTTTTTGTCAGCTTGGTCGCGGTAGCGGCGCTGATGCGCATGGACCGGGTCGTGACTTCGACCCTGGGCGTCGTCGTCACCACCGAGCCCACGATCGTTCTGCAGGCGTTGGACCCGTCGATCATTAAATCCATCAGCGTCCAAGAAGGTGAGCGGGTCAAGCGTGGGCAATTGCTGGCGATGCTCGACCCGACCTTTGCCGCGGCCGATGTCGGTGCGCTCGAGCTGCAGATCGCCAGCCTCGACGCCCAGATTGGCCGCTGCGAGGCAGAGATCGCGCATCACCCCTACCGTCCACCGGCATCGGTGTCGCCGGGCGCTGCCGGTTATGCAGCATTGCAGAAATCCTATTACGATCAGCGAAAAGCGCAGTTCGACGCGCAGCTACAAGCCGACGACCAACAGGTCGCTCAGATCCAGGCGACGATTGCCAAATTGCGCAGCGACGAGGCGCGCTACGCCGATCGCGCCAAAATCGCCAACGATATTGAGGCGATGCGCGCACAGCTATCCGCCGCCCACGTCGATAGCCGGCTCAATTTACTGTTAGCCGCCGACCAGCACCTTGAAATACTTAGAAATGTCGAATTTGACCGCAACAGCCTGGCCGAGAGCGAGCACCAGCTCGATGCAGCGATCGCCAACCGGGACGCCTTCATCCAGCAATGGCTGAGCCAAGTCAGCCAGGAATTGCTGACGGCGCGGAACGCGCGCGACGCGGCGCGCCAACAACTGACCAAGGCGGTGCGGCACAGTGATCTGGTGCGGTTGGAGGCGCCCGATGACGCGGTAGTATTAAAGCTCGAGAAGCTGTCGGTCGGATCGGTGCTGAAGCAGGGCGATCCGCTGGTCCAGCTCGCGCCGTTGCGCTCTCCGGTCGAGGCCGAAGTGCATATCGCCGCACGCGACGTCGGCTTTATTCGCGTCGGCGATGCCGCGATCGTCAAGCTCGACGCCTTCTTCTTTGTCGAGCACGGGACCGTCGCGGGCAAGGTCCGGGCGATCAGCGACGGCAGCTTTACACTGGACGACAACGGAACGCCGGTCGATCCTTATTACAAGGCCCGGATTGACTTCACTTCGTTCGACCTTCGCGGTGTGCCGGCGGGATTTCGTCTAATCCCGGGCATGACCTTGACCGCCGACATTCAGGTCGGCACCCGCTCAGTGTTCATGTACCTGATAAGAGGCCTGGTGCGCGGTGTCGGCGAGGCGATGCGCGAGCCCTGACCCGCCGATGAAATCGCCGATGCCTTCCCCGCTTCCGGCCGGTTCGAGGCACTCGGTGACGCGCGGCGGCTCGCTTGCCGGGCTGCTCGCGCGCCTGACCGTGTTCACCGCCGGCCGCGCCTCCGCGAACGAGGCAGCGAGCTTCCGAAGACTGGCCAAGGCGGCGCAAGCCGGCGACTGCGAGGCGCAGTATGAGCTCGGCCAATGCTACCTGCACGGCACTGGCGTGCTGCGGAATCCGGCGGATGCCGCATTCTGGTATCGGCGGGCCGCCGAGCAAGGGCATTGTCAGGCGCAGTATCGATTGAGCCTGGTTTATTTTAAGGGTGGCGGCGCCACTGGAGCCGGACTCGAGGAATGGCGCCGGACTGCGCTTCGACGCGACGAACCCGCCGCCGACAGTAACTTTCGGCTGCTGTTTCCGAATGGGTTCGGCGTAGCCCGGGATCTGGGCGAGGCGCTGCGCTGGGCCCGCTGCGCCGCCGAACAGGGATTGGCCGATGCGCAGGCCCATCTTGCCGAGATGTATGCGCGCGGGCTCGGCGCCGAACGGGACTACCTCGAAGCCCGACGCTGGTATCTGTGCGCCGCCGAACAGGGCCACTCTGCAGCCGAGCTCGGGCTCGGCGTGCTGCACGCCAATGGCCACGGCGTCGACATTGATCCGCCGGCTGCCGCTTCGTGGTATACGAAAGCGGCCGAGAAGGGCAACGGGGCCGCCCAGCTGGGTTTGGCGCTGCTTTACCTCGGCGGCCAGGGCGTCGAGCGCAATTTTGCACAGGCGATCGGCTGGTTTCGCAAGGCCGCCAAGCAAGGCAGCGTTCGCGCGACCCACCATCTCGGACTGATGACGTTGCGCGGCGAGGGCGGGTCGGCTGACCCGCACGCCGCCGAGACGCTGTTTCGCCAGGCAGCGAACCGCGGCTACGGTCCGGCGATGCGCAGCCTCGCCGAGATTTATGACGTACACGGTGCCGTGCCCGATCCGCGCGAGGCCACGCGATGGTACCAAGCCGCCGCAGAAGCCGGCGACGCCGAGGCGCAATTCGTTCTCGGCCGGCTCTTTGCCTGCGGCCACGGCGTGCCGCAGCATCTCGGCGAGGCGGCGAAATGGTTTGAGCGGGCGGCGGAGCAGGGCCACGCGACCGCGCAGGTCAATATCGCTGCGATGCAGATCAAGGGTGCGGGTGTGCCGCACGATCCCGATCGGGCTGCGGAATGGTACAAGCGGGCGGCGGCGCAGGGCGTGCTGACGGCGTGGCTGCAGCTCGGAAAGCTGTACATCGTCGGTGAAGGCGTGCCGCGCGATTTGCCGACCGCGGCCGCATGGCTGGGCCGTGCCGCCCATACCGGCGACCCCGACGCGCAGACGACACTGGGATTGCTTTATCTGCGCGGCGCCGGCGTGTCGCTGGATTTGTCGCGCGGTGAAGCGCTGCTGCGCAGTGCCGCGGAACAGCGCTATCCGCCGGCGCTGTTCCAGCTGGGGCACCTCCGCTCGGGTGGTAGCGGGGCACCGCCCGATCACGCCGAGGCCATGCGCTGGTATCGCGCCGCCGCCGAGGCTGGTCATCTCGAGGCGCAGTTGATCCTCGCGCGCGGCCACCTCGACGCCCGTAATCCGCCGCAAGACGCTGCCGCCGCAGCGTTGTGGTTTCACCGGGCGGCGGTTCAGGGCCATGCCGGCGCACAATTTCAGATGGCGGTCATGTATTGTACCGGGCAGGGCGTGCCCCGCAATCTCCCCAAGGGCGTGGAATTTTATCGGCTCGCCGCCGAGCAGAACCATCGCGTGGCCCAATACAATCTGGCAGTGATGATTGAGAAGGGCGAAGGCTCGCCGCCCGACCTCGATGAGGCCCTGCGCTGGTATATGCGGGCGGCGCAGCAGCAGCTGCCCGAAGCCCAGCTTCGGTTCGGCGACTGCTATGCGACGGGACGCGGAATCGCGCGAGACGACGAGGCGGCGCGCCGCTGGTACGCTAAGGCGGCCGCGCTGGGAAATGCGGAAGCTATGCGTCGGCTCGACCATGCCGCCGCCAGCCAAGTCGCGCAGTAGACGCCTTGCGGCTGCGTGCCGGTGCCAGGCATTACCCTAAGCAACGCCGGCGCGGCGGAGTGGCCCGGAAAGCGCGAGCGGGCACCGCGGCGGCTTGCCGCCCGGACTGTCCAAGAACCCGGGCGCCTGGCGGGCATGTCGCGCACGCCTACGTCGGGCGGCGATCATGTCAAGCAGCGATGTCGTTAGGTGAACCCATGGAAATGTTTGATACGGCTTTGCACGACGTCAAAATCGTGGTGCCGGCCCGTCTCGGCGACGGTCGCGGGTTCTTCTGCGAGGTATGGAATCGACGACGCTTTGCGCTGCTCGGCATCGACGTCCGCTTTGTCCAGGACAATCACGTGTGCAATCCGAGTAAGGGAACGCTGCGCGGACTGCATTACCAGTTGGCTCCCGCAGCGCAGGGAAAGCTGGTGCGGGTGACGCGTGGCGCGATCTTCGATGTCGCTGTTGACATCCGGCGCGGGTCGCCAACCTTCGGCAGGCACGCCGAAGCGGTGCTGAGCGCCGACAACTGGCGCCAGTTATGGGTGCCGCCCGGTTTTGCCCATGGCTATTGCACGATCGAAGACGACACCGAAGTGCAGTACAGGATCACCGATTTCTATTGTCCGCGGCAGGAACGGGGAATCGCCTGGGACGATCCCCGGCTGGCGATCTCCTGGCCGATGCCGGTGGCGACATTGACGGTTTCCGAACGCGACCGCAATTTTCCGCCGCTGTCCGTGCAACCCGATCTCTTCGAATACCACCGATGACTGTGATCGTCACCGGCGGCGCGGGATTTATCGGCTCGGCCCTGGTCCGGGCGCTGGTTGCCGACGGCGAGCGCGTCGTCACCGTCGACATGCTGACCTATGCCGGCAATCTCGACAACCTCGCTGCCGTCTTCAGCGACCGCAATCACGTTTTTGTTCGCGCCGACATTTGCGACAGCGCTGCGATGGCGGCGCTGTTGGCCGCGCACACGCCGCGCGCTGTCTATCACCTCGCCGCCGAGAGCCATGTCGACCGATCTATCGACAATCCGCGGCGGTGCATTGAAACTAATTTGGTCGGCACTGCGACTTTGCTGGAGGCGGCGCTCGCCTATTGGCGCAGCCTCGATTGCACAGGACGGCAACAGTTTCGTTTTCTTCAGGTTTCCACGGATGAGGTCTACGGCGGGCTCAGTCTGACCGGCAGGTTCGACGCCGACAGCCGCTATTGCCCGACATCGCCCTATTCTGCCACCAAAGCCGGCGCCGATCATCTCGTCCGCGCGTGGCATCGCACCTTCGGGCTGCCTACTCTAGTCTCCCACTGCTCGAACAATTACGGCCCCTACCAATTTCCCGAAAAGCTGATCCCGCTGATGGTCCTGAACGCGCTTGCCGGTGAGCCGCTGCCGGTCTACGGCGAGGGAGCGAATATTCGGGATTGGCTGCATGTCGACGACCATGTAGCCGCATTGCGGGCCGTCGTTGACCGCGGCCGGGTCGGCGACACTTACCTGATCGGCGGCCGCAGCGAAGCACGCAACATCGACCTCGTCCATGCCATTTGCCGGGTGCTCGATGCGCGGTGCCCGCGCGGCGCGCCGCACGCGCGGCTGGTCGCCTTCGTCGCCGACCGGCCCGGACATGACGTCCGCTATGCGATCGATTTCGGAAAGATCGAACGCGAACTCGGCTGGCGACCGCGTTTCGATCTTAAATCCGGGCTGGCCGCCACGATCGACTGGTACATCGACAACCAAGAATGGTGTCGGCGCGCCAGCGCCGTCTACGGGCGGCAGCGCCTTGGGCTGGCGGGGGCGCCGTGAGCCTCGTCGTGTTCGGCGCCGGCGGGCAGGTCGGGCGCGCGCTGGTCGAACGCGCCGGGGCAGCGGCGCGTGGGTTCGACCATGCGGCGTGCGACGTCTGTGATGCGCAGGCGGTGGCGCGGGCGCTGTCGCCCGGGGACGTCTCCGTCGTAGTCAACTGTGCTGCCTACACCGCGGTCGACCGCGCCGAGCAGGAGCCAGAACGTGCCTTTGCCGTCAATCGAGGCGGTGCTGCGACTATTGCCAAGGCGACGGCCTTGCGCAACTTGCCGCTGATCCATCTGTCGACTGACTACGTCTATGCCGGAGCCGGGACCGCGGCGCGGCGCGAAACCGCCCCGATCGCGCCGCTCAACGCCTATGGCGCATCGAAGGCGGCGGGGGATGCCGCGGTCGCGGCGGCAAACCCGAAGCATCTATTGCTGCGCGTTTCTTGGGTGTTTGGCGTGCACGGCGCAAACTTCGTCAAGACCATGCTGCGGCTGGGCAGCGAGCACCTCGAGTTGCACATCGTCGACGACCAGCGCGGCGGCCCGACCGAAGCGCGCGACATTGCCGATGCGATCCTGACAATGGCCGCCGTCTGCAGCGGACTCGGCTTTGGCGCGTGGGGAACCTATCACTTTGCCGGGGCGCCCGGCACAAGCTGGCATGGTTTTGCCGAGGCAATTTTCGCCCGCAGCCGTGGCCCCCGGCCGTTGCTGGTCAAAATCGGCACTCGCCGCTATCCGACCCCGGCGCGCCGTCCGCTCAATTCGACGCTCGACTGCACCCGCATTCGCGAAGTTTTCGGGATCGACCGGCCGGATTGGCGGAGCGCGCTTGCCCGGGTCCTCGCGCAGCTCGGCGAGGCAGTACCGTGAAAGGGATCATCCTCGCCGGCGGCGATGGCCGCCGGCTGTGGCCGATCACCAAGGCGGTCAGCAAACAGCTGCTGCCGATCCACGACAAGCCCATGATCTACTACCCGCTCACGACATTGATGCTGGCCGGCATCCGCGACATCCTGATCGTCACGGCGCCACGCGATGCGGAGCAGTTTCGCGCCCTGCTCGGCGACGGTAGCGCCTGGGGTCTGGCGCTGCAGTACGAGATTCAACCGCAGCCGGGTGGCCTGGCGCAAGCGTTCCTGATCGGCCGCGATTTTATCGCCGGCGGTCGCGCGGCCGTGGTGCTGGGCGACAATCTTTTTTACGGGCAAGGCTTTGGCGCGATGCTGCGGCGGGCCGCCAAAAGCTGTGCGGGTGCCGTCGTATTCGGCTACCGGGTTCACGATCCTGCGCGATACGGCGTGCTCGATCTGGCCCCGAACGGTAAAGTGCGCGGAATTGTCGAGAAGCCGGCGGTGCCCCCTTCGAATTACGCGGTGACCGGCCTTTACTTCTATGACGAGCGCGCGTGCGATATCGCCGCGACGCTGCGGCCTTCCGCGCGCGGCGAAATCGAGATCACCGATCTCAACAATCATTACGTGCGCGAAGGAAGCCTCGAACTCCAAACCCTCGGGCGGGGGTTCGCTTGGCTCGACACCGGGACGCCGGAAAGCCTGCTGCAGGCCGCCGAATTTGTTGCGACGATCGAGGCGTGCCAGGGGCTTAAAATCGCCTGCCCGGAAGAGGTGGCCTGGCGTCAGAACTGGATCGACGACGCCCAGCTGGAAGCCCTCGCTGCGACCCTCAAAACTAGCGCTTACGGGGGCTACCTGGCGGAATTAGTACGGTCCTCAACGTAGTACCGCGCGACTCCTCCATCGAGAGTGCTAGACACCCACCTGAGTTGATGCTGAATCTCGACGCATCTCGCGTCGAGATGACGGCGTGACGTCTACCTCCTCACCTTCGTCGCCGATTACAACCGCACCCGGCTGCGATGCCTCGCCTACCAGGCACCCGCCGAACTCCTTGCTAAACTCACAGGACACAACACGAAGGCCGGGGCACAAACCGATGCCGCGCCGCACCGCGCGGGCCAATGCCCGCAAATCGGCGGTGCGCTCGGCGGTCGAGCACGTCTTCGCCCGCCAGAAAGTAAGCGGAGCTTGATGGCCACCGCTACGGCGGGTTGACGAGCTGGTTTTGTTCGAGGGGCCGCGATCAGGGGTGATCGGCGGCCCAGGCCCAGGGGGTCAGTTCGGCCAACCGGCTGTTGGGCCATCCGTTGACGAGTTTGGTGAGCAAGTCGGTCAGATGGGCTTCCGGGTTGATGCCGTGCAGCTTGCAGGTCTCGATCAGCGAGGCCAGCATCGCCCAGTTTTCGGCGCCTTCGTCGCTGCCGGCGAACAAGGCGTTTTTTCGATTCAGAGCGATCGGGCGCATGCTCCGCTCGACCGTGTTGGAGTCGATCTCGATGCGGCCGTCATCGAGGAAGCGCACCAATCCATGCCAGTGATTGAGGCCATAGCGCACGGCATGGGCGATCGTCGAGCCGCCGGCGAGGCGTGCCAGGATCGTCTCGAGCCAGGTTTTCAGCGCCGTCACCAGCGGCTTGGTTTTCTCCTGCCTGGCCGCCCGGCGCTCCTCGGCGTTCTTGCCGCGGATCTCGGCTTCGATCGCGTAGAGTTCAGCGATCCGCTTCAGGGCCTCGGTGGCGATCGGCGCCGGCGGCGATTTGGCCAGGTCGAAGAACTGCCGGCGCCAATGTGACCAACAGAAGGCGAGGGTGGCCGGTCCGCCGGTGCGCTTTGGATCGGCGAGGGCACGATAGCCGGCATAGCCGTCGGTTTGCAGCACGCCGGTGTAGCCCTTCAACAGCGCCAAGGCGTAATCGCCGCGGCGGCCCGGCGCGTAGCTGTACACCACCGCCGGCGGTAATCCGCCCTGCCACGGCCGGTCGTCGCGGGCGAGCGCCCAGAAGTAACCCGTCTTGGTGCGCCCCCGCCCGGGGTCGAGAACCGGCGCCGTGGCCTCGTCGACGAACAGCTTGGTCGAGCGCAGCAACTCCTCGCGCATCAGCCGCCACACGGGTTTGATCTCGGCGGCGGCATAGCCGGTCCAGAAGGCCAGCACCGACCGATCGATCGCGATGCCCTGCCGCGCCAGGATCTGCGCCTGGGGGTACAGCGGGCAATGATCGGCGTACTTGGCAACGACGACATGGGCGACCAGTCGCTCGGTCGGCAGGCCGCCCTCGATCAGCCGGGCCGGCGCCGGTGCCTGCACCACCGCCGCCTGGCAAGCGCGGCAGGCGTATTTCGGCCGGCGGGTGACGATCACCTGGTATTGCGCCGGGACGACGTCGAGCCGCTGCGAGCGGTCTTCGCCGATCACATGCATCGTCCCGCCGCAGCACGGACAGGCGGTGTGTTCCGGCTCGACGACGACCTCGACCCGCGGCAGATGCTCAGGCAGCGGGCCGCGCCCGGCGCGCCGCTTTTCCGAGCGTGCCTGGCGCAGCGCCGGATCGGCCTTCTCCTGTTCGGCCTCGGTCTCGGCGACCGCCTGTTCGAGATCTTCCAGAGCCAGGTTGAACTGGTCGGGATCGAGCTTTTCCGAGCGCCGGCCGAACTGCATCCGCTGCAGCTGGCGAAGCAGGTGGCGCAACCGGTCGTTCTGGCCGGCGAGCTGATCGCGCTCTTCGATCAGCTGCCCCTTCTCGGCCCGCTCAGCGTCACGCTCCGCCCATGCCGTCAGCACCAGGGCGCGCAGCGCAGCGATGTCGTCGGGAAGAGTGGGCGTCGTCACGGCCGGGATTATCTCATGTCGCCGGCGCCGCGCGATCCTCAACCTCAAGGTGAGTCAACGTGACGCAGATCCTCGATCACGGCAGAGGCGAGCGCTCAGCCAGCCACCTGCGGCCGTCTGATCCTCGGGGCGTACACCCGCCTCCAATCCAGGTCGTGTCGCGGAGGTGGTGGGAAATTGAGGGCGGCGTAATCTCCTGATTGGAGCTTCACCCAATGGGCGGCCTGCCAGCCGCCAGGAGATCACGCCATGGACGAGACTACCGCAACGAGCGCACCGCAGCCATTCCGGG
>DASYNW010000253.1:0-17421 GCA_036008325.1 Allostellaceae bacterium | reverse complement strand
CCGCTGGTGTGGTCGTCGGCGGTGTGGTCGTCGGCGGCGTTCATGCGCCAGCCCGCGCCAGGCGCTGCTTCAATTCGACGATCGCCAGGCACGCGCGCACCGCCGCCCCGCCATGGTCGCGGCCCTCGGGCGGGGCGCGTTCGAGCGCCTGAGCCTCGTTCTCGACGGTCAAGATGCCATAGCCGATCGCCAAACCCTCGCGCACCGCCAGATCCTGCAATCCGCGCGCACTCTCGGCGCAGATGTGGTCGTAATGCGTGGTCTGGCCGCGGATCACGCAGCCCAAGGCGACAAACCCGTCGTACCGGTCGCCGGCCCGCGCGGCGAGGCCGATCGCGGCCGGGATCTCGAACGCGCCCGGCACCTCGATGCTGTCATGGGTGGCGCCGGCGGCGGCGAGCGCCTGCTCGGCCCCGCGCCGCAGCGCCAGCGCGATATGGGCGTAATAGCGCGACTCGACGATCAGGATGTGCGGCGGCGGGCTCACAGCGTGGGCCTCCCGCCCGCGACCGGCGCCCCCGCCTCGAGCAGGCGCGCGACGTAGCGGGCGATCATGTCGACTTCGAGGTTCATGTCCTGCCCCGGCTGGGCCGCGCCGAAACCGGTGCAGGCGAGCGTGTGCGGGATGATGTTGACGCCGAACCGGCCCCCGGAAACCTCATTGCCCCCCACCTCGTTTATCGTCAGGCTGACCCCGTCGAGCGTCGCCGACCCCTTGGGCGCGATGAACCGCATCAAGGCTGCCGGTGCTGAGAACACAAAGCGCACCGACTCCGCCTCGGGCCGCCGCTCGACCACCCGGGCCAGCCCATCGACATGGCCCGAGACCAGGTGCCCTCCGAGCTCGTCGCCGAGCCGCAACGATTGTTCGAGGTTGACCGTGCTGCCCTCTCGCCAATTGCCGATCGTCGTGCACGCCAGGGTCTCGGCCGAGGCCTGCACCGTGAATGCGCCCTCTTCGACCGCGATCACCGTCAAGCACGCGCCGGAGCAGGCGATCGAGGCGCCGATCGCCAGCGCCGCGGTATCGAACCCGGCGGCGATGGTCAGCTCGGCCAACTCGCCCGGCTTGACCCGCCGCACCTGCCCCAGATCGGTGACAATGCCGGTAAACATGCCGACAGGCTACGAGGCCGCCCGCCAATTTACCAGCCGCCTTTCGCCGCGGCGCGGCTGCCATGCGCGCCATGACACTTTTGCGATGGCGACGGCGCGAGGCCGGGATTGATGGCGCGGGCATTGATGCTGCAAGGAACTGGGTCGGACGTCGGCAAATCCCTGCTGCTGGCCGGCATGGCGCGCGCCTACACAAGGCGCGGATTGAGGGTGCGCCCGTTCAAGCCGCAGAACATGTCGAACAACGCCGCGGTCACCGCCGAGGGCGGCGAGATCGGCCGGGCCCAGGCGTTGCAGGCGCGGGCCTGCGGGATAGCACCCGCGAGCGACATGAACCCGGTGCTCTTAAAGCCGCAATCGGACCAGGGCGCGCAGATCGTCCTCGGCGGCGAGGTTTGGGGCAGCGCCTCGGCGAGGGATTACCGCATTCTGGCGCCCGGCCTGCTGCCTGCGGTGCTCGCCGCCTTCGCCCGGCTCTGCGCGGCCGCCGACCTGGTGCTGGTCGAGGGCGCCGGCAGCCCGGCCGAGATCAATCTGCGCGCGGGCGACATCGCCAATATGGGCTTTGCCGAGGCGGCCGGGGTGCCGGTCGTGCTGATCGGCGACATCGAGCGCGGTGGGGTTATCGCCCAGCTGGTCGGGACCCACGCGCTGCTGTCCGACAGCGAACGCGGCTTGCTCGCCGGCTACATCATCAACAAGTTTCGCGGCGACATCCGGCTCTTCGAAGGCGGCATCGCGGCGCTCGGCCGGCGCACCGGGCTGCGCTCGTTCGGCACGGTGCCGTTCTTTCCCGCCGCCGCGCTATTGCCGGCCGAAGATTCGCTGGCGCTCTCGACCCTCACCCACCCAACCCTCAGGGTCGGGTCCCCCCTCTCCCGCATTGCGGGAGAGGGTGCCGAGCGCAGCGAGGCGGGTGAGGGCAAGCTGCCGCTGCGCATCGCCGTGCCGGTATTGCCGCGCATCGCCAATTTCGACGATCTCGACCCGCTGCGCGCCGAGCCGGCGGTCGAGCTCGTTCTGGTCCGCCCCGGCCGGCCATTGCCGCGCGAGGCGGATTTGGTGATCCTGCCCGGCTCGAAGGCGACGATCGGCGACCTCGAATGCCTGCGCGCCGAGGGCTGGGACATCGACCTCCTCGCCCATCGCCGCCACGGCGGGCGGATTCTGGGCCTCTGCGGCGGCTACCAGATGCTCGGGCGTACGGTCGCCGACCCCTTTGGCATCGAGGGGCGCCGCACGACGGCCTCTGGGCTGGGGCTCCTCGAAATCGACACCGTGCTCGGCGCGAAAAAGCAGCTGCGCTCGATCGCCGGCCGCGAATTGGAGAGCGGCATGGCCGTCGCCGGCTACGAGATGCATCTCGGCGCCACCACCGGGCTGGGGCTGGCGCGGCCGATGCTGCGCCTCGACGGCCGCGATGACGGCGCGGTCAGCGCCGATGGTCTTGTCGCGGGCTGCTATCTGCACGGCCTGTTCGCCAGCGACCCGTTCCGCCGCGTCTTTCTGGCGCGCCTCGGCGTCGCGGCCGGCGATATCGCCTATGAGCAGCGCATCGAGACCACCCTCGACCGGCTCGCCGATCATCTCGAACGCCATCTCGACCTGGCGGCGCTGCTCGCCGCGGCGCGTCCGCCCCGGCTCAGCTCAATCAGCGCAATAGGCTGAGATGGGCCGAGAGCCACACCCCCAGCACCAGGCCGCCCAGGACCAGGCAGGCGAGCCTGTAGAGGCCGAGCGCGCGATGGATATCCGAGGTCGCCGCCCGCGCCGTGCCGTCGCCGACCCACGGGTCGACGACCAGGCCCTCCGCATAATGCCGTGGCCCGGCGAGCGCCAGATCGAGCGCCCCGGCCATCGCCCCTTCGGGCCAGCCGGCATTGGGCGAGCGGTGCTTGGCGCCGTCGCGCAGCATGATCGCCAAGGCCCGGCCGGGCCGGCCTTTCTCGGCAAAGAGTGCGGCGGCCGCGATCAAGACGCCGCTGATCCGCGCCGGCGCCAGATTGGCCAAGTCGTCAAAGCGGGCGGCGGCCCAGCCAAACGCCAGGTAGTGCGGGGTCTTGTGCCCGATCATGCTGTCGAGCGTGTTGGCCATCTTGTAGGCGAAGAGGCCCGGCAGCCCCAAGAGCAGATACCAGAACGCCGGCGCCACCACGCCGTCGCTGAAATTTTCGGCGAGGCTCTCGATCGCGGCGCGGGCGACGCCGTGCGCGTCGAGGCGCGCCGGGTCGCGGCCGACGATGTGCCGCACCGCCTCCCGCCCGGCCGCGAGGCCGCCCCGGTCGAGCGCCAGCGCGACCAAGGCGACGTGATCGTAGAGGCTGCGCTGGGCGACCAGCACGGCGATCAGCAGGATCTCGACCGCGGCGCCAAGAAGGCTGCCGCGGCACAGAGTTTGGATCAGGAGCCCGAGCGCAGCGGCGAGCCCGACCAGCACGATAACGGTGACGACGCCGCGAACCCGGCGCGAGGCTTCGCTGCGGATCTCGCGGTTGAGCTTGCGGTCGAACAAGGCGACGGCGCGGCCGCCCAGCACAACCGGATGCGGGACCCGGCGAAACACCCCGGGCATGTCGCCGAGGAATGCATCGACGGCAAGCCCGGCGAGGAGCAGCAGCAGCGGATCGGCGGCGATGGCCGGGTTCATGGCGGCGGCAGTCTCGGCCGCGGCCAAGGCAGGGTCAACCGGTGAGCGGGCCGTCCCGCGTCATCGGCCGCGCGCCATCGGCCGCGCGGCGTCGTCGCGACTGATGTTCGACAGCTTTGTCGTCGTCGACTGGAGTGCGGCGAACCTGCCGAAGGTCGGCCGCGACAGCATCTGGATCTGCCGGCGCGGCGGCGACGACGAGACCCTGGTCAACCCGCCGACCCGTCATGCCGCCAAGGTGCTGATCGCCGACTGGCTGGCGGCGGCGCGGGCCGCGGACCAGCGGATGTTGCTCGGCTTTGACTTCCCGTTCGGATACCCGGCCGGCTTTGCCGCCCGGCTCGGCCTCGCCGGGCCGCCGTGGCGGGCGGTGTGGGACGAGATCGCGGCACTCCTCACCGATGACGAGCGCAACCGCAACAACCGCTTCGAGGTCGCCGACCTGCTGAACCGGCGGGTCTCGGGCGGGGCGTTTCCGTTCTGGGGCTGCCCGGCGGCGCCGCCGAGGGCGAATTTGCACGGCCGGCATCACCGCCGCCACGACAGCGAAGGGCTGGCCGAACGCCGGCTGGTCGATCTTTACATCCCGAGCGCGCAGCCCTGCTGGAAGCTATTGGGCGCCGGCTCTGTCGGCGGCCAGGCGTTGACCGGCATCCCGGTGGTGCGGGCCTTGCGCGACGATCCGCGCTGGCGCCAAGAGGCGCAGATCTGGCCGTTCGAATCGGGTTTGGCCGCACCCACGCAGGCGCCGATCGTGATTGCCGAAATCTACCCCTCGCTATGGGCGGTGGCGCCGGCACCGGGCGAACCCAAGGACCGCGCCCAGGTCCGCACCGTTGCCCGATGGCTCGCCGCGCTCGACGGCACCGGGGCCTTGGCGCCGCTGTTCGCCGGCGACCCGGCTCTGACCCCGCTGCAGCGCCGCCGCATCGAAACCGAGGAAGCCTGGACCCTGGGCGTCACCGCTTCCCGGCAGCGGCCTATCGCCACCTAGATCCGATGCAAATTCGACCTGCCGCCCGACAGGCTCGACGGCGCAGCCGCTGCGATGACGGCGATCACCGCGGCGGCGGCGGACGGGGCCATCACCCCCGCGAGGCCGAGCGGCGCCAACGGCGTTTCTGGGGCGGGCCGGCGCGAGACCCGAAGTAACCTCGACGCTCGCCCTCGCCGCCGCTTCGCGCGGGCGCCGCCCCGCCGCGCGCCGCGGTCAGTTCAACTGGCCGCGCAGCTGCTGCAGGATCGCTGCGGCCTGATGGCGGGCAGCACCATCGCGGGCGCGGACGACATACTGCTCGAACGCCGCCGCGGCGGCCCGCAGATTGCCGAGCTGGCGGTGTAAGAGGCCCGCCTCGCGCCACAGCTCGTCGAGATCGGGCGCCAGCATCAGCATGGTCTCGACGATCTTGACCGCGCGCTCGTGGCGCTGCTCCTGGATCAGCCGCGATTTGAGATTGTTCTGCAGACGCAGCAGCACGTCGCGGTCGGAAACTGGCGCGTAATATTGCGGCGCCAGCTCGCGGTCCTCGCCGACCACCGCTTTCAACAGCTCGCGCAGTTCGGCCGCGCCGCAAACCTGCCCGCCGTGAAACGGGTCGAGGATCAGCCGCTCGGCCCGTTCGGCCAGCCGGATCAGGAAATGCCCGGGAAAGGCGAGCCCGGCCGCTTGCCAGCCCTGGGCGCGGGCGACATCGATGAACAGGATCCCCAGCACCACCGGCAGACCCTTGCGGCGGTCGATCACCCGCATCAGGTTGGCGTTCTGCACATCGTCGTAGGTCAGCTCGTCGCCGCAATAGCCGTACTTTAAGAGGATGATCTCGTTGAGCGCGCGGGCGCGGCCGGCGAGATCGCCCGCGGCTGCCGGATGGCGCCCGACATCGCGCGCAATGAGCCGCAGATGCTCGCGGTAGCGGGCGAAATCGACCCGCTGGCGCTCGAACGAGGCCAGCGCCAAGGCCGCTTCGGCGATCGGCAGCACGCGCCCCTCCGAGGCGCCCAACTCGCGCAGAAAGCGCGCGCAACTTTCGGTATCGGGGCGTTCAGCTTCGAGGTGCGGGGCTTCGCGGCGTTGGGCTTCGGGGCGCTCGGGCGGCTCGCTCATGGTCCGGTTCGCTGCTGGTCGGCGGGTCGACTGAAAGCGCAAGATATTTTTCCGGCGGTTGCCTGTCCACCTTCACTGCCGTCCCCCTTCACTGCCGGCCACCTTCACCGCCGGCCACCTTCATCGCCGGCGGCGGCTGCGCGCGGCGGCGTTGCGCGCTTACAGCTTTTGCACCTCGACCGGGGTCGTGGGCGCCGCGGCAGGCATATCGGGCGCGGGCCCGCTGCCGGCAGAGGGATAGGATCCGGCCGAAGGAGAGGGTCCGCCGCCGGGCGGAGCCGCCGGCCGGATCTCGACAAACGAGACCACTCGCTTCACCCCCGGCACATACCGCGCCATGTTGGTCGCGGTTTCTAGCTCGGCCGGGCTGCCCGCCGAGCCGATCAGATAGACCGAACGGTCTACTGTTTCGATCGAGTAATTGACCCAGCGGACGCCGCGGTTGAAGACCAGGTCCGATCTCACCTGCGAGGTGATCCAGGCATCCTGCGCCGAGCTCCAGGGGCTTTGGGGCGGCGCCACCTCGATCTCGTCATAAACCGCCTGCACGCCCGGCGCCTGGCCGGCCGCCTGCTCGAGCCGGGCCTTCAGCTGCGGCGTCGGCGCGGTGCCGGTCAGCAGGGCGCGCCCGGCATAAACGGTCACATTGGGGGCGGCCAGCATCTGCGGGTCGGCCTCGGCCAATGCGGTCTCGACATTGGCCTTGAGGGCAAAATCATCGACTGTGCCGCCGACGGTCAAGGCGCAGCCGTCGAGGACGGCCATCGATCCGAGACCGAGCGCAACCCCCAGGACCGTCCGGTAATTCGCCACCGCTCACCCCCGGCGCCAAAATTTCCCGTTGCGATCTTTCCGATAAACCGGCGGCGTTTCCAGTGGCTGGTCCAGGCCGGGGTTCGCGGCATCGCGCTTCGCGCCCTGGCCGCATCTCGGGAACCGCCGCGAATTGCCCGCTGCGGCAAGGAGTTGCCGGCAGCGCACGTTGCCCACCCGACCGCGCCCGCCGCTATCCGTCGGCGCGCCAGGCGCCCTGCCAATGGCGCGGCAGGCGGTGCTGCGCGACCAGCATCAGGTCGAATCGCAGGTCGAGCCCGGCGAGGTCGGGCCGCGCGCCGAGAAAGGCTTCGGCGGCGCGCACGATGCGGCGGCGCTGGCGTGGCGCGAGCGCGGCCGCCGCCACCCCGACATCGCCGCGCGACTTGACCTCGACGATCGCCAGCACCCGGCCGCGCCGGGCGATGATGTCGATCTCGCCCGCCGCGCAGCGCCAGCCGCGCGCGACGATCCGCCAGCCGCGCACCCGCAGATGCCACAGGCACAGCCATTCCGCCACGCGCCCGCGGCGCTCGGCGCGCCGCCGCCGCACGATGGTGTCGCGTCCGACGCGCCTCATGGCTCGCCGTCCCGCGCCCCATCCCGGATCGCCAGCGCGCGGCGATAAAGCGCGCTGCGCGGCAGCCCGGTCTCGCCGGCGAGCCGGGTTGCCGCCTCGCGCACGCCGTGCTCGCCGAGCGCTGCACCCAAGCGGCGGTCGATCTCGTCCATGTCCGGGCGGGCCGGCTCGGGCGGGCCGACGACAATGACGATCTCGCCGCGCGGCGGCCCCGCTTGCCGATAATGGTCGGCGAGGTCGGCGAGGCGCCCGCGCCGCACCTCCTCGTGCATTTTGGTCAGCTCGCGCGCGATCGCGGCCAGCCGGGCGCCGAGCATCTCGCTCATATCGCCGAGTGCTGCGGCGAGCCGCGGCGCCGCCTCGTAAAAAATGAGGGTCGCCTCGATCGGCGCGACGCGGGCCAGCGCGTGGCGGCGCGCCGCCTGCTGCTTGGGCAGAAAGCCGGCGAACAGAAATACGTCCGGCGGCAGTCCGGAGAGAATCAGCGCGGTCAGCGCCGCCGATGGGCCGGGGGCCGCCGTCACCGGCAGCTCCTCGGCGATCGCCGCGCGCACCAGCTTGTAGCCGGGATCGGCGATCAGCGGCGTCCCGGCGTCGCTGACCAGGGCCACCCGCTCGCCGCGGCGCAGCGCCGCCAGGATGGCTGGGCGCATCGCTTCGGCATTGTGGTCGTGGTAGGTGCGAAGCGGCGTCCTGATCGCGTGGCGGGCTAGCAGCCGCGCGGTAATCCTGGTGTCCTCGCAATAGATCTGGTCGGCGCGGCGCAATACCTCCAGAGCCCGCAGGCTGACGTCGCCGAGATTGCCGATCGGCGTCGCGACCAGGTGCAGACCCGGCATCGCGGCCGCACCCGCGGCGGCAGCCGGCTCGGCCGGGTCGGGTTTACTCGGCCGAAGCGCGCCGCTAGGCTCGCCGCCCCCGCCGCTGTCACCCGAGGTTGCCTGTGCCGCGCTGGTATTTCGCCTCACCGATGATTGTCCTTGTCGTCGCCGCGCTGGCCTCCTGCGTGCCGCCGCCGATGGTAGCGGCGCCGGTCATCGCCCCGCAACCGCCCTACGGCCAGCCGCTGCCGCCGCAAACCCCGCCGCCCCCGCCGCCGGTCGCCGCCGGGCCGGCCAAGGTGGCTTTGCTGGTGCCGTTGTCGGGTCCCAATGCCGGTCTCGGTCAGGCGATCCTCAACGCCGCGCAGCTGGCGCTGTTCGAAACCGGCGGCGATCGGCTGACCCTGGTTCCGCGCGACACCAGGGGCACCCCCGGCGGGGCCGCCGACGCCGCGCGCGCCGCCCTCGCCGATGGGGTCAGCCTGATCCTCGGCCCGCTGCTCGCCGCCGAGGTCGAGGCGGTGACGCCGATCGCCCGCGATGCCCATGTCGAAATCATCGCCTTTTCGACGGTGACCGATCTCGCCGGCGGCAATACCTTTTTAATGGGCTTTCTGCCGGGGCAGGAGGTGGTGCGCGAGGTTGCCTATGCCCGCCAGCGCGGGATCGCACGCTTTGCGGCACTCGCCCCGGACACCGCTTATGGGCACCTGATGGTGGATGCGCTGCGCCAGAGCGTGCCCTCGACCGGCGGCAGGGTGGCGCAAGTCGCGTTTTACGGCGCGGGTGGCGGCGATGCTTCGGCGGCGCTCCGGCGCCTGCTGCCCGGCGGCACCGCCCCGCCGAGCCCCACTGCGCCGGGCCCCACCGCGCCGGGTTCCACTGGGCCGGGCTCCACTGGGCCGGGCTCCACTGTGCCGGGCTCCACTGTGCCGGGCCCGGTCCCGACAGCACCGGATCAGCCGGCGCCGCCGACTCCGACTCCGGCGAATTTCGATGCGCTGCTGCTGCCCGAAGGCGGCGATCGGTTGAAAGCGATCGCCCGCGAGCTCGTCGCCGCCGGGCTCGACACCAAGGCCACGCGCCTCCTTGGCAGCGGCCTGTGGGACGTGCCCGACATCGGCGACGAGCCGGCGCTCGACGGCGGCTGGTTCGCTGCCTCGCCGCCCGATGCGCGGCGCGAGTTCGAGCAGCGCTACCGCGCCACTTATGGCCGGAAGCCGCCGCGCCTGGCCTCGCTCGGCTACGACGCCGCAGCGCTCGCCGCGGTGCTGGCCCGCGGTCAAGGCGGACCACCCTTTTCGCGCGAGGCTATCCTCAACCCGAGCGGGTTCACCGGCGTCGACGGACTGTTCCGCTTTACCCCGCAGGGGCTGGTCCAGCGCGAGCTCGCGGTCCTCGAAGTCGAGCCTCAGGGGAATGTCGTGGTCAGCCCGGCGCCGCAAAACTTTCGCGACCTCGGCTATTGAACCGCAGGCGAGCGACGCCGGGACAATCGCCGCGGCCGACGAAACTGCGGCGGGACGAACCGAAGCGCCATAGCGGCGGCAAAGAAGAGTTGCAGGTGGATGCCCGAGTGGCCATTTAACAAACATCGCGTTTCGATGAACGGCAGCGCCTCGCTGCCGGCCTGTAGTTGCGGCGTTGCCGAAATCGAGATGGGATTGGGGCTGGTAAGAGCATCGGCCAGAGAATTTCGTAGAGGAAGCTTGATGAATATCGGAACGGTAAAATGGTTCGACGCGCGCAAGGGCTACGGCTTTATCGCGCCAGAGGACGGCTCCAAGGACGTGTTCGTGCACGTCTCGGCGGTCGAGCGCGCCGGCATCGGAAATTTGTGGGAAGGGCAAAAGATCAGCTATCAGCTCGAGCACGGCCAGCAAGGCAAGATCGCGGCGGTCGACCTTCACGCCGCATAATGCGAGCGGCCTCGGACGCCGCCCGCCGGGGCGCGCCAAGCGCCTTCGCAGACGCGGCGGCAGGGGCCGGGGAGATCAGCATGTCACAACACAAGTTTCGCGTCGGCCAAGCGGTGGAATTCTCTCCCGACCCCGGCGTCGACCGGTTGAGCAGGGGCCGTTATACCATCGTCCGGCTGCTCCCGCTCGAGGGAAACACGCCGCAATACCGGATCAAAAACGCGACGGACGGCCATGAGCGGATGGTTCGCGAGAGCCAGCTCGGCACTTTGTAGCCCCCTCTCATAACCCGCCCCGCCACGCCCTTTCGGGGCCCCTGGCGCGGTCTGCCGCTGTCGGCGGCATCTGGCGATAGCTGAAGCCGATTAATGACCTCGCTCAACGACGAGATTGCGCGGCGGCGGACGTTTGCTATCATCTCGCATCCGGATGCCGGCAAGACCACCCTGACCGAGAAGCTGCTGCTGTTCGGCGGGGCGATCCAGCTGGCGGGCGAGGTCAAGGCGCGCGGCGACCGGCGGCGGGCACGCTCGGACTGGATGGCGATCGAGCGCGAGCGCGGCATCTCGGTCTCCTCGGCGGTGATGACCTTCGAGCATCAGGGGCGGGTTTTCAACCTGCTCGACACCCCCGGTCACCAGGATTTCAGCGAGGACACCTATCGCACCCTGACCGCGGTCGACAGCGCCGTCATGGTGCTCGACGCCGCCAAGGGCATCGAGGAGCAGACCCGCAAGCTCTTTGAAGTATGCCGGCTGCGCAACGTGCCGATCGTGACCTTTATCAACAAGCTCGACCGCGAGAGCCGCGACCCGTTCGACCTCCTGGACGAGATCGAGCAGAACCTGGCGCTCGATGTGGCCCCGGCCTCCTGGCCGATCGGCATGGGCCGGGATTTTCTCGGCACTTACGACCTGTTCGCGAATGCGCTGCTGCTGTTCGAGCGCAACGCGCACGACCGGGTGGTCGAGCCGGTGAGGTGCAGCGGTCTCGATGATCCCGAGCTCTTGCGCCGGCTGCCCAAGGCGGCGGTGGCGAAATTGCGCGAGGAGGTCGAGATGGCGCGCGGGCTGTGTGCGCCGTTCGAGCGCGAGGCGTTTCGCGCCGGCCATCTGACCCCGGTATTCTTCGGCAGCGCGCTCAATAATTTCGGGGTGCGCGAATTATTGGACGGCGTCGCCGACCTGGCGCCGGCGCCGCGGCCGCAGCCCGCCCTCGATGCCAATGGGGCGCGCGCGATTCGGCCGGAGGAGCCCGAGGTCGCGGGCTTCGTCTTCAAGGTGCAGGCCAATGTCGACCCGCAGCATCGCGATCGCGTCGCCTTTGTGCGCCTCGCCTCGGGCCGGTTCAGGCGCGGCATGAAGCTGAAGAACGTGCGCACCGGGCGGGTGATGTCGGTGCAGGCGCCGGTGTTTTTCCTCGCCCGCGAGCGCAATCTCGCCGAGGAGGCATGGCCCGGCGACATCATCGGCATTCCCAACCACGGCAGCCTGCGGATCGGCGACACACTGACTGAGGGCGCCGAGATCCGGGTCGCCGGCATCCCGAGCTTTGCCCCCGAGATCCTGCGCCGGGTGCGCGTCGACGACCCGATGAAGACAAAGCACCTGCGCCATGCGCTCGAACAGCTGGCCGAGGAAGGGGTGACCCGCGTGTTCAAGCCGCACACCGGGGGCGACTGGATCGTCGGCGTCGTCGGCGCCTTGCAGCTCGACGTGCTGTCCGCCCGGCTCGAGGCCGAGTATGGGCTCGCCACCCGCCTCGACGGTGCGCCCTATCAGGCCGCGCGCTGGCTCGAAGCCGACGACCCGGCCGAGATCGCGCGCTTCCGCCTGCGCAACCCCTCGGCCAGCGCCGAGGATCACGACGGTGTGCCGGTGTTCCTCGCCCGCAACCCTTGGGATCTGCGGACCACGATCGAGGAATGGCCGAGCCTGCGCTTCAAGGAAACCCGCGAGCAGAGCTGACGCGGCCAGCTGAGCGGCTTTTGGTTAGCTTCTTTGGCCTCCAATTTCCCGCAAGGTTGGCAGGGCCGGGATGCGCATTGACTGGGATCGAGCCAAGAGCCGTTCCAATTTGCGCAAACATGGCGTCAGCTTTGAGACCGCATCGCTGGTATTTGAGGACCCGAATCAGCTATCAATCCAAGATCGCTTCGAGGAAGGCGAGGAGCGCTGGCAAACAATGGGCATCACCAATGGGGTCGCCGTTCTGATTGTGGCCCATACCTTTAGCGATCATGACGGAGAGGAGGTGGTCCGAATTATTTCTGCTCGCAAGGCGACGCCGCGGGAAAGGCAGAGATACCATGAAGGCATCTGACAAGACGGCGGCGGAGCTGACCGCGCTTGCGGATTTGCCGGATTCACGGATCGATACAAGCGACATTCCGGAGAACACGGATTGGACCGATGCTGTCCGGGGGAAGTTTCATCAAAGTGCTACAAAATCAAGGAAGGCCGTATCCTTGAGGCGAATGTCGGATGAGCAAAAGGCAGAGATCCACAAATTATTGCTTCAAGGGATGAGCCGCTACGATATTGCCGAACGAGTTGGTGTAACGCCCGGCCAAGTGAGCGCCATTAGAGCATGGATAACCATGCGAACACCCACGGATCTGCCCGTACCCGCCAGCGCCGAGAGCGACGAAATAGTAGAGGCTGTCGAGACAACTTTTGGGTTGGAACGGGATCTCCAGCAGGCATTGCGGAGGAATATTGCATCGCTCGAACCCGGCTTGACGATCGTGGATGGTGGCGGAGAGCGAAAAGTCAAATCCGGCGGTCGAATCGACATCCTGGCGAAGGATGGTTCCGGCGGGACGGTCGTAATCGAGCTAAAGGCGGGTCGTGCGGATCGGGACGCTATCGGACAGATTCTTGCTTATATTGGAGAACTGATGAATGAAACCACCTCGCTGCGGGGAATTCTGGTCGCCGCCGAATTTTCCCCGCGTGCAATCGCGGCGGCCAGAGCGGCGCCGAACATCCGTCTGGTAAGCTACGGGATCCAATTTTCATTCAACGCAATTGAGGCGCATGCTGCTTGACGTCGAGCAGAACATGCGGAATGGCGGCGATCGCGCCCTGCAACCCTGTTCTGCCTTAGCGGGCCGGCCTGGTGCGCGATCGGCACCGCGCGTCTTGCCAGCCGGCGGCGCTCCACCCATACTCTCGACCATGCGGCGCCTGGTGCTGGATCCTCTATTCGAGGCCGCGGCCGAACCGCCGGTTCGGGCCTGCGATCACCCCGACTGCGCCGCCGGCGGCGAGTTCCGCGCGCCGAAATCGCGTCTCGACCTGCACGACTATTACTGGTTCTGTCTCGACCATGTGCGCGCCTACAACGCCGCCTGGAACTATTACGCCGGGATGAGCGACCATGAGATCGAGGCCGAGATCCGCAGCGATACGGTCTGGCAACGCCCGACCTGGCGGCTCGGCGACCGCCACGGCCCCGGCTGGGCCGCGCGGGTGCGCGACCCGTTCGGCGTGTATCCAGGCGAGATCCCCGGCGACCGTCACGGCAGCCGCGAGCGCGACCGGCAGAGCCGCGAAGCCTCGCGGCGCGCGCTGTCGGCCCAGGAGCAGGCATTGGCCGTGTTCGAGATCGAGCCGCCCTTCACCCCGGTGCGCCTCAAGGCGCGCTACAAGGAACTGGTCAAGCTGCATCATCCCGATGCCCATGGCGGCGACAAGGCGGCCGAGGAGAAGCTCAAAATCATCAATCAGGCCTATGCCACTCTGAAGGCCGGCTATTTCGCGTGAACCGCGGCTATTTCGGTTGAACCGCAGGCGCGCATCGCGCAAATTCCCTCCGTTCCACATGTAGGACGCAAGAAAATAATGCCATCCGTTCAGCCCGCGGCGCCCGCCGACGCGTTTCCGCTCGATAAGCCCGACATCACGATCTCGGTCCGCCAGACCTTCGGCATCAACAGCGATCTCCAGGTCCCGGCGTTCAGCCAGGCGAGCGAGCACGTCCCCGATTTCGACGAGGCCTATCGCTTTGATCACGATACGACCCTGGCGATCCTCGCCGGCTTCGCCTTCAACCGGCGGGTCATGATCCAGGGCTATCACGGCACCGGCAAATCGACCCATGTCGAGCAGGTTGCCGCCCGGCTCAACTGGCCCTGCATCCGGGTCAACCTCGACAGCCACATCAGCCGCATCGACCTCGTCGGCAAGGACGCGATCGTGCTGCGCGACAACAAGCAGGTGACCGAGTTCCGCGAGGGCCTGTTGCCGTGGGCCTTGCAGCACCCGGTAGCGCTGTGCTTTGACGAATACGACGCAGGCCGGCCCGACGTGATGTTCGTGATCCAGCGGGTGCTCGAGGTCGAGGGCAAGCTGACCCTCCTCGACCAGAACCGGGTGATCCGCCCGCATTCGGGGTTCCGCCTGTTCTCGACCGCGAACACGGTCGGTCTCGGCGACACCACCGGCCTCTATCACGGGACCCAGCAGATCAATCAGGGCCAGATGGACCGCTGGAACATCGTCGCCACCCTCAACTATCTGCCGCACGATGCCGAGGTCGAGATCGTGCTGGCCAAGGTGCCGACTTACGACAACGAGGAAGGCCGGCGCACGATCAGCGCGATGGTGGCGCTCGCCGACCTGACCCGCGCCGGCTTCATCAACGGCGACATCTCGACCGTGATGTCGCCGCGCACGGTCATGACCTGGGCCGAGAACGCGGCGATCTTCGGCGATCTGTCGTTCGGCTTCCGCCTGACCTTTCTCAACAAATGCGACGAGACCGAGCGGCCGGCGGTGGCCGAATACTATCAGCGCTGCTTTGGCACCGAACTGGCCGAGACCGGCGTCAACGCCACCCTGATGTAGGCCGCGGATGAAGTTCACCGTATCGATGGATTTTCGTCGCCCCCGCGCAAGCGGGGGTCCAGGGCAGGTGACTAAGCACCTGGGTTCCCGCTTTCGCGGGGATGACGAATTGGGCCGCGGGTAGGCCCGGGCGATGGCTCAGGATTTCTCCCCGACCGAAATCTTCAAGCGCGCGACCGCCGCGACCCTGCGCGCGATTGCCGAGCGCGACGACGTCACCATCGGCTTCGGGCCGGAAGCGGCGGGGCTCAGCGGGACCCGCGTGCGGCTGCCCAACCCGCCGCGCGATCTGCCGGCCGACGAGGCGGCGCAGCTGCGCGGGGCGGCCGACAGCATGGCCTTGCGGCTGCGCTACCACGACGCTGCGGTGCACAGCCGGCGCCTCCCCGGCAGCCCGCTGGCGCGCGCCGTCTTCGAGGCCGTCGAGCAGGCGCGGGTCGAGGCCTTGGGCTCGCGCCGCATGGTCGGGGTCGCCGGCAATCTCGCCGCGGTGCTCGACGAGCAGTATCGCCGGCAGGGGTTCGAGCGGATCACCGAGCGCACCGAGGGCACGATGGCCGAGGCGGTGCGGCTCCTGACCCGTGAGGCTCTGACCAAGGAGCGCCCGCCGCTCTCGGCGCGCCGCGTCGTCGATCTGTGGCGGCCGTGGCTCGAGGCCAAGATCGCCAAGGATCTGGGCGAGCTCGACCGGGCCATCCTCGATCAGGACGAGTATGCGCGGGCCACCCGGCGCATGCTGCAGGACCTCGACATCGATCTGGGCGAGGCCGAGGACAGCGAAAGCGACGAGCAGCAGGAAGGCGAGGAGGCCGAGGGCGAAAACCAGAGCGAAGGCGAGGGCGCCACCACCGGCGCCCAGCCCTCGCCCGACGGCTCGCCCGCCGATGGCGAGGCCGAGGATGCGCAGGACGCGGCCGAAGCCGGCGACGGCGAGATGATGCCGGGGTCGAGCGACGACGATCCGGGCCGCCCCGGCCGCCCCGGCACGATGCCGCGCGGCCGCCCCGACGACACCGCAATCTACCGCGCCTTCAGCACCCTCTCGGACGAGGTCGTCGAGGCCGACCAGCTGTGCGACGCCGACGAATTGTCCCGGCTGCGCCAATTGCTCGACCAGCAGCTGGCGCACTTGCAGAGCGTGATTGCGCGCCTTGCCAACCGCTTGCAGCGCAAGCTCATGGCCAAGCAGACCCGCGCCTGGGAGTTCGACCTCGACGAGGGCCTGCTCGATGCCGCGCGGCTGTCGCGAGTCGTCGCCAACCCGGTGCTGCCCCTGGCCTTCAAGCGCGAGCGCGAGACCGATTTTCGCGACACCGTGGTCAGCCTGCTGATCGACAATTCGGGCTCGATGCGCGGCCGGCCGATCACCGTCGCGGCGATGAGCGCCGACATCCTGGCGCGCACCCTCGAACGCTGTGCGGTCAAGGTCGAGATCCTCGGTTTTACGACACGGGCCTGGAAAGGCGGCCAGGCGCGCGAGCGCTGGATCGCCGCCGGCAAGCCGGCCAATCCGGGCCGGCTCAACGATTTGCGGCATATCGTCTACAAGCCCGCCGACATGCAGTGGCGACGCGCCCGGCGCAATCTCGGGCTGATGCTGCGCGAGGGCATCCTGAAAGAGAACATCGACGGCGAGGCGCTGGCCTGGGCGCACCACCGGCTGCGCGAGCGCACCGAGCAGCGCCGCATCCTCATGGTGATTTCCGACGGCGCCCCGGTCGATGATTCGACCCTATCGGTCAACCCCGGCAATTATCTCGAAAAGCATCTGCGCGAAGTCATTGCCGGCATCGAACGCCTCGGCGAGGTGGAGCTTACCGCGATCGGCATCGGCCACGACGTGACCCGCTACTACCGGCGCGCCGTCACCATCGTCGACGCCGAGCAGCTGGGCGGGGTCATGCTCGAAAAATTGTCGGAGCTGTTCGCGGAAGAAGGCGACAAGACCCGCGTCAGGAGCCGCCGCCGCGCCGCCTGAGCCGTGGCTGTCATATTCATGTTATGTTCTTGACAGCCGCGCGGTTTGCGTGTATAAAAACTCGCAAACCTCGTTGCGGGACCCCAATGATTTCTGTGCAGGAAGCGCGTAAGGGTGCGGCCGATTGCATGCGTCCGCATCCGCTGGCGCTGGTGATGACGACCAGCGAGGAAGGTCTCGTTCTCGGCACAACCGTCCTGGCTCCGATGGGCCACGACGCATGCGGTATTCCGGCACTCGCGATCGACGGCGCGGAGGAGCGCATCCTGGCGCTACTTGCCGCCGCCTACGGCAAGATGGTGGGCCCTGCTGTACTCGGTAACATCCGCCGCGCCTCAGCCTATTGGAGCCAAGGCGAGACTGTCCTCGCCGCAATCGCGCTCGCGCTCAGCGGACTCGCGCCGCTAAAGGACAAGAAAGAGGCCGCGCTTCGTCTATCTATCGGCGACCGACTACTCGCCGCCGGCGCCAGCCCGCGCGAGCTAATGAAAGCCTGCGGTCTCGACCCCGCCGCGTTCGATCTCTTGAAGGCAGGCTACGATCCGGACCAGCCGCGCGTCCCAGCCGGCAATACCGACGGCGGCCAGTGGACC
>DASYNW010000252.1:0-18140 GCA_036008325.1 Allostellaceae bacterium | reverse complement strand
AATTTGTTGAAGGCGATGGGCCGCGAGGAGCTCGCCGACGACCCGCGGTTTGCGACCAACGCCGCCCGCGTCGTCCATATCGACGAAACCGACGCGCTGGTCGAAGCCTGGACGCGCACCCTTCCTAAGATGGAGGTGTTTGCGCGCGCCAAGGAATACCGCATCCCGTGCGCGCCGGTGCGCAATGCGCCCGAGGTGATGAACGACCCGCACATGCACGCCCGCGGCATGCTCGCGCATATCGACCACCCCGAGCTAGGCGAAATCGTCGTGCCGAACACGCCCTTGCGCCTGCACGGGACCGACAAAGTCGCGGCCGGACCGAGCCCGACAATCGGCCAGCACAACACCGAGATCTACGGCGGCTGGCTCGGGCTCTCGGCAGCCGAAATTGCGGAACTCAAAGAGAACGGCGTCATCTGACGACGTACCGGTCCGAGAGCACGGTTACCCTCCGTCATCCCGGCGCAGCACTTCGGCGCTGATTCGGATGGCTTTACCGTCGGCCCGGTTTGCTGCCGGGCAACCCGGGAACGCCGGCCTTTGAAGTGCCCGCCGTGCCCGGCGCATTCTCCCGGGTGGTTGACCCTAGGTGGTGACGCCCTACGCCCAAGTTGTTAAAGCAAGCACGACCATCGCTGCTGTAGCGACGCAGCTGAGAAGCTTGTTGATGATGAGTCCTATGCGCGTAGATGTTCGTTTCGAGGCGAGTTCCACCATTCTTGCCACGAACAGGCCTTACGCATAGCCTCGACCGGTTGGCGCGCGGTTCGGGAGGGGGCATGAAGAGCATCACGGTCGATTCCACGAAGCGCCTCGCCGAGGAACCGGGTAAGGGCCACAATCGCTGGCACGAGTCGATCACGCCGGTCGTCGAAGTGGCGCCCGGCGAAGAGATCGAGATCCGGACCCGTGACGCTTTCGACGGCCAGATCAGTGAGGCCACCACGGCGGAGCATCTGCGCCGCTGCGACCTGAACCGGGTTCATCCGCTGACCGGCCCGGTCTTTGTCGCCGGCGCGGCGGCAGGCGATCTGCTCGAGGTCGAAATCTGCGACATGGAGCCGGCCGCGTTCGGCTATACCGTACAGGTGCCGGGCTTTGGCTTTCTGCGGGACGCGTTCCCCGAGCCCTACATCGCCAAATGGGGGATCAAGGACGGGTTTGCCGAGTCGGCCGAGTTGCCCGGCGTGCGCATCCCGGATGGCTCTTTTGTCGGGGTCATCGGCGTCGCGCCTTCAACGGCGTTGCGCGAGACGATCCAACGCCGTGAAGCCAACCTCCTCGGCCGTGGCGGGATGGTGCTGCCGCCCGAGAAAGACGGTGCGGTGCCGGCGGCGGAGCCAATCGCCTCCGAGGCGCTGCGCACGATCCCGCCGCGCGAGAACGGCGGCAATCTCGACATCAAGCAGCTGAGCAAGGGCGCGCGCCTCATGCTGCCGGTCTTTGTCGACGGCGCCCTCTTCTCGGTCGGCGATGCGCATTTTGCGCAAGGCGACGGGGAGGCCTGCGGTACCGCGATCGAGATGGCCGGGGCGATCCTCGTGCGCTTCACGGTACACAAGGGTGAAGCTGAGCGCCGCGGCATCCGCTTCCCGCGCTTTGCGCGTGACGACTATTATTTTCCCCCCGAGCTTGCCGCCCCCAAGCGCTTCCTCGCAACGACCGGATTGTCGATCCGCGAGGACGGCACCAATGAGAGCGAAGACGCGACATTGAGCGCCCGCAACGCACTTTTGGCGATGATCGACCTGCTCGTAGAGCGCGGCTGGACCCGTCAGCAGGCCTATGCGATCTGCAGTGTTGCGGTCGATTTGAAACTGAGCGAGCTGGTCGACGTGCCGAACTTCGTCGTCAGCGCCTTCCTGCCGCTCGACATCTTTGGTCAATAGTCTTTTCCCTCTCCCCCTCAAGGGCGGAGAGGGGCTCTTCCTCCCGGTTTCCTTTAGGAGCATCGAGCCATGGACTTTGCCGACAGCCCCGAGCACGCGGCGTTCCGCGCCGAGTTCCGGCGTTGGCTCGAAGGGAACCTGCCACCAGAGATCTGCGTCGACGATGCCGCCGACCAGCGGGTCGCGCCAGACCGGGAGACGCTCGAAAAGCGCATCGCCTGGCAGAAGAAGATGCACGCCGCCGGCTGGGTCGGGATCTCCTGGCCCGAGGAATATGGCGGCCGCGGCGCGAGCTTTATGGAGCAGGTGATCTTCGACGAGGAGTATTTCCGCGCCCGGGCGCCTGTTCTGCCGACAGCGAGTGCGCTGAACCTGCTGGGCCCGACGCTCATTCATTGGGGAACGGAGGAGCAAAAAAAGCGGCACCTGCCGCGCATCCTCAGCGCCGACGAGCTGTGGTGCCAGGGCTATTCGGAGCCTGATGCCGGCGGCGATCTCGCGAGCCTGCGCACTCGCGCGGTAGACCGGGGCGACCATTTTGTCGTCAATGGGCAGAAGGTGTGGACCTCGGGCGCGCATTTCGCCGATTGGTGCTTTTTGCTGGTGCGCACCGACCCGGACGCGCCCAAGCATCACGGCATCAGCTATCTGCTGGTCGACATGAAGACGCCCGGGGTCACCGTGCGCCCGCTGGTGCTGCTGAACGGCCACCGCCACTTCAACGAGGTGTTCTTCGAGGATGTCGCGGTGCCGAAGCAGAACCTGGTCGGGCCGTTGAACCAGGGCTGGAAGGTCGCGATCACCACCCTGATGTTCGAGCGCAGTGGTGCGGGCGGGCGCGACCACGCCGCCCAGATCGCCCGCCTTGCCGAGCTCGCCAGGCAATTTCCAAACCGTCAGGAGCCGGCCTGGAACGACAGCCATATCCGCCAGCAGCTGGCCCAGTTGGCGATCGACGTGAAGGCCTTGCAGGTGACGCGGCTGCGCGGGCTGACCCGCCGGCTGCGTGGCGAGCCGCCAGGGCCCGAAGGCTCGATCCTCAAGCTCTTCGGCTCGGAGCTGGCGCTCCGCATCGCCGATTTCTCGTCGACCCTGCTCGGCCCGTATGCCACGGTCGATGCGCCGACCGAGGCGGTGCCGGACGCCGCGCGCTGGCACAACCGGGTGCTCGGTGCCCGCCAATACACGATCGCCGGCGGCACCAGCGAGATCCAGCGCAACATCATCGGCGAGCGCGTGCTGGGGTTGCCGAAGGGGTGACGCGATGGACATCGGCTTTACCGAGGAGCAGGAATTGCTGCGCGAGACCGCGCGCAAATTCCTCGACGCCGAGTGCGACAGCCGCTTCGTGCGGGCGCGCATGGCCGAAGGGGCGGCGGTCACCGACGAATTCTGGCAGAAGCTCGCGGTTCAGGGCTGGCTCGGCATCGTCTACCCGGAAGCGGACGGGGGCAGCGGGCTCGGGCTGGTCGATCTCGTCGTCTTGATGGAGGAGATGGGGCGCCGGGTCATGCCGGGGCCGTTCTTGTCAACCGTGCTGCTCGGCGGCGCGGCGATCGCCGAGGCCGGCACCTCGGCGCAGCGCCGCGAATGGCTGCCGCGCATCGCCGCCGGCGAGAAGAAGGCGGCGCTCGCCTGGACCGAGCCGGCACTGCGCTGGGACGCAGCCGGCATCGCCCTCCCGGCGCGCGAGACCGAGGCAGGCTTTACCCTCTCCGGCACCAAGCTCTTTGTCGGCGACGCGCATCTGGCCGATGTTCTGGTGGTCGCCGCGCGCACCCGCGACGGCAGCACAATGGAGGACGGGGTCAGCCTGTTCCTGATGCCGAAGGACACCGCCGGGCTCACCATCACCTTGCTGCCGACGATCGACGAGACCCGCAAACTGAGCGAGGTCCGGCTCGACAATGTGGCCTTGCCAGCCGCTTTCCTCATCGGCGACAAGCACGCCGGGTGGGCGCCGCTGTCGCGGGTCGTGGCGCGGGCCGCCGTGGCGCTCTGCGCCGAGATGTGCGGCTCGGCACAGCAGGTGCTCGACATGACCGTCGATTACGCCAAATTGCGCGTCGCCTTCGGCCGGCCGATCGGCAGCTATCAGGGGGTCAAGCACCAGGCCGCCGACATGCTGGTCGCGATCGAGAACGCCAAATCCTTGACCTACTACGCGGCCTGGGCGTTGGATCAGGGCGTCGATGACGGGCCGCTCGCGGTGTCGATGGCCAAGGCCGCCGCCTCCGACATGGCCCGCCGGGTCGCCGGCACCGGCATCCAGCTGCATGGCGGCATCGGCATGACCTGGGAGCACGATTTGCAGCTCTACTTCAAGCGCGCCAAAGCCAGCGAGGTCGCTTTTGGCGACGCCAGCTGGCACCGCGAGCGCATCGCCCGCCTGATCAACGGGTAAGGGCACAGCGGTGCCCGGGTCAGCCGCGGTCGCGCGACACAACAATTTCGACGCGCTGCGTCTGCTGGCTGCGGCCTCGGTCATCTTCTCGCATTCGTTTCTGATCGCCGAGGGCACGCAAAAGCACGAATGGCTGATCCGGCTGACCGGCAACCAGTCGATCCTCGGCTTGTGCGGCGTGTTCGTGTTCTTCGCAATTAGCGGCTTTCTGGTGACTCAGAGCTTCGAGCAGACCGCAGATCCGTGGCGCTTTCTCGCCAAGCGGGCGCTGCGGATTTTCCCCGGCCTGTTCGTCGCCACCCTCGTTTCGGCTTTCGTGCTGGCGCCGTTGGTCACCACCCTGGAGCCCGGCGTCTATTTCAGCCGGCCCCAGCCCTACCAGTTCGTCGTCGGCAACACGTTGCTTTATCAGGTGGTGCACGAGCTGCCGGGGGTGATGTTCGTCAACAATGCGGCCGGGCTCGAGGTCAACGGCTCGATGTGGACCCTGCGCCCCGAATTCATCATGTATTTGATGGTGCTCGGGCTCGGCGTGACCCGGCTGCTGACCCTGCCGGTGGCCCTGCTGCTGCTCGCCCTCGGCATCGCCTGCCTGAGCTTCGATGCGCTCGACTTCCTCGGCGGCTGGGGCTGGATGCTCGGATTTTTTGCCGCCGGCATGGTGCTCTACAAATTGCGGGCGACCCGCATCTTCGACGGTCGGGTGGCGCTCGTGGCCTTGGCCGGTCTCGCCCTCAGCGTCAAGCTGCGCCAGTTCATCCCGCTGTTTCCGCTGTTCGGCTGCTATCTGGCATTGTGGCTGGCGCTCAACCGTAGGCTGCCGGTGATCCCGGCGGCGCGCTTCGGCGACTTGTCCTATGGCCTCTACATCTATGGCTGGCCGGTCGAGGAGGCGGTGATCTGGTCGTTGGGCGGCCGGGCCATGTGGTGGCAGGTGTTCGCGATCGCGTTGCCCGCGACCGCCGCCATCGCCTTCCTGTCCTGGCATCTCGTCGAGCGCCCGGCATTGCGCCTCAAGCCGGGTTCGCGCCGGCGCCCGGCGCTTCCCGCCCCGACCGCACCGCAGCGCGCCTGACCCGGCTGCGCCGCGCTGTGGCGGGGGCGGGCGTCGAGAGGGCTGGCGCCGGGGTCGGCTCCGCCATTAGTATGCGCGCCATCAGCCAATTGCCGGGGAGGAACGCGATGCGGGTCCACAATCTTTATGCCGACGCCAACGGCCAGTCGCATTGGCGCGACATCGACATCGAATGGGTCGAGGAAACGCGCTCGGGCAAATTGTCGAAGCGCCTGCCGGCCAACGGCATCATCTTTCGCGAGGTGCCGCCGACCTACGATCTCGACTGGCACCCGGCACCCCGGCGGCAATACATCATCAACCTCGACGCCGGCGTCGAGATCACCGCGAGCGACGGGCAGGCGCGCAAGATCGGCGCTGGCGAAGTCGTCCTGGTCGAGGACACCACCGGCAAGGGTCATCTATCGAAGGCGCTCGACGGCAAGATCCGCAATTGCATCTTTGTTCCTATCGAATAAACGGAGGCTGACATGAAGCTCGTGTATTTCGACGACTGGAAATTGGGCGTGCTGAAGGGCGACAACGTCGTCGACGTGTCGCAAGTGGTGCGCGACATCCCGCATACCGGCCCCGGCGAACTGATGAACGGGCTGATCGCGAATTTCAGCCAATACAAGGGCAAGCTCGAAGACGCGGCGGCGAGCGGCAAGGGCGTGCCATTGTCGTCGGTCAGGATCCGGCCGCCGCTACCCAAGCCGGTCAACATCGACTGCATGGCGGTCAACTACATGGAAGACGGTACCCGTAGCGCGCCGGCGCCGATCAACGCCTTCCACAAATCGCCGAATGCGATCATCGGTCCCGGCGACACGATGGTGTTGCCCGACGCGCCGGCGACGATCTTTGAGGGCGAGGCCGAATTGGCGCTGGTCATCGGCAAGAAGGCAAGCCACGTCAAAGCCGCCGACGCGATGGATTACGTCTTCGGCTACACCTGCTTTATCGACGGCTCGGCGCGCGGCCTGCCCGCCCCCGGCTTTTTCGCGATGAAGTCGCGCGACACCTTTGCCCCGATCGGGCCGTGCCTCGTCACCAAGGACGAGATCCCGGACCCGCAGAAATTGCAGATCCGGCTGTCGAACAACGGCACCCTGATGCAGAACTTCAACACCAGCGACATGGCGCACAAGATCCCGCGCTGTATCGAGTGGCTGACCTCGATCCACCCGCTCGAGCCGGGCGACATCGTAGCCACCGGCACCAATCACCGCGGCCTCAACCCGTTCATGGACGGCGACAAGATCGAGCTCGAGATAGACGGGGTCGGCAAGCTCGCCTTCACCGTTAAGGACGAGCTGAAGCGGAAATGGGAACGGCGCACCCGGCTGCAGATGCACGAGCAGGCGGCGCAGAAGACCGCCGGCGCTTATCCCGACATCACCCCGCAGGTCTCCGGCAAGCACGCCCAGGGCGCGCGCTGACGCCAATCCCCTCTCCCGCACCGCGGGAGAGGGTGCCGCGCGTAGGAAGGCCGGTGAGGGTGGACGGCGTCACCGCGCGAGCCCTCCCCCTCCCGACCCTGCGGGCCGGGTCCCTCCCTCTCCCGCAATGCGGGAGAGGGTCTAATCTCCGGCCCAAAAAGGAATGAACCATGGCCGCCACCGGTTTCGCCTACAGCCACCTGTTTGCCAAGGATCTGCCGGCGGCGGCGCCGCGCTGGACCGGCTTTCCCAAATACAATTTTATCGGCGGCCATAACGACCGCGAGCACGTCCCGGCGGCGGCCTTGGCGGCGGCGGCTGAGGCGGTGCTGCGGCGCGAGGGGGCCGATCTGGCGCTCTACAACCCGCACGGGCCGCAGGGCTTCCGCGCCACCCGCGACTTCGTCGTCGACAAGGTCAAGGGGCGCGGCATCCACTGCTCGCCCGACGAGGTGCTGATCACCTCCGGCTCCGGCCAGGGCCTCGACCTCGTCAACCGGGTGCTGCTCGACCGCGGCGACACCGTGATCCTCGAGGAATTCACCTATGGCGGGGCGATCAGCAAGCTGCGGCGCCTCGGCGTCAACGTCGTGGGCGCGCCGCTCGACGATGACGGGCTCGTCATCGACGCGCTGTCGCAGATCGTCGACGATCTGAAGCGCAAAGGGACCGCGCCCAAATACATCTACACGATCCCCACCGTGCAGAACCCGACCGGCTCGATCCTGCCGATGGACCGCCGCCACGCGCTGCTCGGCCTCGCCAAGCGCCACGGGGTGCCGATCTTCGAGGACGAATGCTATGCCGATCTGACCTGGAGCGAGGGGGCGCCCCCGGCGATCTATTCGCTCGACCCGAGCCAGGTGATCCATGTCGGCTCGTTTTCGAAGACCCTGGCGCCGGCGTTGCGCCTCGGCTACGTCGTCGCCGACTGGAATGTCATGAGCCGGCTCGTCGGCCTAAAACGCGAGACCGACAGCGGCACCGGGGCGCTCGAACAGATGGTCGTCGCCGAATACTTCTCGCACCATTTCGAGGAGCACGTCGGCGAATTGACCGGGGTATTGAGGGAAAAGCTCGATACCATGGTCGAGGCACTCGAACGCGAGTTCGGCACCACGGTCGAAAAGATGTGGCGGCCGAAGGGCGGCATCTTTCTGTGGATCAAGCTTCCTGATCGGGTCGACGTGACGAAGCTCGTCGCACCCGCCGCCAAGGAGGGGCTGGTCTTCAACCCCGGCCCCGAATGGTCGTGCAACCCGGCCGAGACCAAGTCGCATATGCGGCTCTGCTTCGCCCTCCCCTCAAAGGAGGAGATCAGGAGCGGCGTCGCCGCCCTGGCGCGCATCTGCCACCAGGAAACCGGCCTTCCCGAGCAGAGCGCCAACATCCGCCGCGCCAGCCCCGGCTGAAGCCCGCTCCGGACCTCCGACGCGGCACGTCGGCTGCGGCGAATTTATTCGCCAATGTGAGGGAGCTCACACGTCTTCGAGGATCTCCGAGCTATTGGTGGCGCTGGCCCGGCTTGCGCCGGGGAGCTTACGTGCTGCGGAGGGCGCCATGCCGAGAGTCTATCTTTGGAGCAAGAGCCTGCCGAGGGCCGAACTCGACCTGCGCTCGCGCGAAGCGCGCCTGCGGCTCGAGCGGATCGAACGGCTGCTGCTGCCATCTGCTGTGGCACAGCATTCCCGGCTCAGGCGGCTCCTTGGTCTTTTTAGGATCGGCATATATGGCGGCGCGCCGCAAGAGCGCCGAACTAGGGGGTCGCTGAGCCATCGGCGGCCTCCGCGCATGCCTGAAATTCCCCAAATCTGGCGCCTAACGGTATCTGGACGTGCACTCGCCCTTGCTCAATGTCGTGCTCTACGATTAGCGCTCAGGCGTATGCTTCAGGGCCGCGGCGCCAGCTCAGCACCTTGGAGAAATAGGCGGGATAGTGCTCGGCCGGGGCGAAGCCGGGTCCGGCTAGTCGGTCGAGATCTTCGCGCAGATAGCTCGCGTAATAGGGCTCGTGAAATCCCGCGGGAAAGGATTCGAGCATCGCATCGTAAAGGGGCTCGTCGCCGGTTTGCAGTGAATCGACCAGGATCAAGGTTCCGCCCGGCTTCAACACCCGCCGGATCTCGGCGAACACCGCCCGGCGAATTCGCGGCGGCAGCTCGTGGAAGAGATAGATAGAGGTGACGACAGTGAACTCGCCGTCGGCGAACGGCATCGCCTCGGCCCTTCCCTCGAAGAGGCGGGTGCGCGACCACGCCGCGAGCTCGCGTCGCGCGACCGCGAGGTAATGCGGCGACAGGTCGAGCCCGGTCACATGCAGCCGGGGCCAGTTCGCCTTGACCTCGCGCAGAAAGCTGCCGGTGCCGCATGCGAGGTCCAAGAGCCGCGCCCGGTTGCGCCGGTCGGCCGGATATTCGGCCAGCGCGCGCCGCAACGGCACCAGCGCCTGGCGCCGCATTGACGCCGCACCGCCGCCGAACAGGACTTCGACCTGGTGGTCGTAGCGCTCGGCCGAGGCGCTGCTCAGATAGCCGTCGCTCTGAAAATGAAATTTCTGCAGGTAATAGCGCGGGTAATTTCCCGGCGGCACCTCGCGCAGCAGCCGGTCGCCGGGCGCTCCGTGGCGCCTCTCGTCGACCGCGGCGAGATCGGCAAAAAAATCGACGGCGCGACGCAGGGCGGCGACCGGGCTGCCGATCCCGTCGGCCGGCGGCGCGTAGTGCCCGGCCTCGATGTTGCGCCAGTCCTGCTCGATCAGAGCCCGCAGATCGCCGAGAATGCGACGCCGATCCGGCATCGGGCGGCCATGCAAGGAAGCCGGCAGCGGCACCGGCCGGCTGAGCCGCGCAGCCAGCAGCTTCTGGCCGAAGAACCAGCCGACCCGCGCGGCCTGCGCGGCATCGAAGGCGAGCTTGTCGAGCGCGGTCGGCATGACCCTTATGGAATTACCCCGACCCTGCGGCTTTGCAAGGGGGCGCCGCTGTGCCGCGCGGCGCGATGCCCAGGGGCGCGATGCCCAGGGGCGCGATGCCCGGAATCGAGAAGCCGGACCTTGACAGTTTGATTACCGGGCTTATCCTCATATCCAGCATAACCAAGGCCGGGCGCGTTTGCCCGGCTTTTCCGGGGCTCAAAAATGCTCAATATGAGCATAAGGAGGATTCGTGCTGGACACCACCGCCGCTCCGACCGCCGCGACCGCGATGCCGCTCGCCGATCTCTACCGGCGCGTGGAGCGGCACATCCCGCCTTTCGAATGGCCGGTTCTGGCCGACGATATCGGGGCGATCCTGCGCCTCAAGCGCGAGCGCAACGCGGTCGTGCTCGCCCATAACTACCAGACCCCCGACATCTTCCACACTGTCGCCGACATTGTCGGCGACAGCCTGGCGCTGGCGCGCGAGGCGGCGCGCACGGATGCCGAGGTGATCGTGCTCGCCGGCGTCCATTTCATGGCCGAGACCGCCAAATTGTTGAACCCGGAAAAGACCGTGCTGATCCCGGACCTCGAAGCCGGCTGCTCGCTCGCCGCCTCGATCACCGCGGCCGACATCCGGCTGATGCGCGAGCGTCATCCGGGCGTGCCGATCGTCACCTATGTCAACACCTCGGCCGCAGTCAAGGCCGAGTCCGACATCTGCTGCACCTCGGGCAATGCCAGGAAAATCGTCGAGGGGCTGGGCGCGCCGCGGGTGATCATGCTGCCCGACGAGTACCTCGCGCGCAACATCGCGGCCCAGACCGCGGTCGAGATCATCGCCTGGAAAGGCCATTGCGAGGTGCACGAGCGCTTCACCGCGCAAGACGTCCGGGATGTGCGGGAAAGCCATCCGGGGGTCGTGGTGCTGGCCCACCCGGAATGCCCGCCCGAGGTCGTCGCCGAATGCGATTTCACCGGCTCGACCGCGGCGATGGCCGATTATGTCGGCCGCGAGCGGCCGGCGCGGGTGGTGCTGCTGACCGAATGCTCGATGAGCGACAATGTGGCCCTGCAATACCCCGATCTCGACTTTGTGCGGCCGTGCAATCTGTGTCCGCACATGAAGCGGATCACGCTCCCGAAGATCCGCCGCGCGCTCGAAACCATGAGCCACGAGGTGACCGTCGATCCGGCGATCGCCGGCCGCGCCCGCCAGGCGGTCGAGCGCATGCTCGCCTTCGGCTGAAATCTTTCCCCATCACGCCCGCTCGGGTGCCGAGCAGGAGATGACGGGCGAGCTTGCATGGCTGGCGGCAAGCGTCATGGCCGCCGGGGTGGTGACCGGTGTCCTCGCCGGGCTGTTCGGCATCGGCGGCGGCGCTGTCATCGTTCCGGTGCTGTTCGAGGTGTTCCGCCTTCTCGGCGTGCCCGGGCCCGTGCGCATGCAGCTGTGCATCGGCACCTCGCTCGCGATCATCGTGCCGACGGCGGTGCGCTCTTACCGGGCGCACAAGGTACGCGGCTTCGTGCTCCCCGAGGTCATGCGGAGCTGGGCGCTGCCTTCGATGGCGGGTGTCGCGGTCGGCTCCGTCCTGGCGGCGCTGGCCCCGCCCGAGACGTTCAAGGCGGCGTTCGTGCTGATCGCCTGCCTGATCGCGGCCAAGCTTCTGGTCGGCGGCGGCGGTGGCTGGGTCTTGGGCAGCGAGTTGCCGGGTGCGGCGGCGATGACCGGGTACGGCTTCGCGATCGGCCTCGGCTCCTCGTTGATGGGGATCGCCGGCGGCTCGCTGGTGACGATGATATTGACGCTCTACGGCAAGCCGATTCACAACGCGGTGGCGACCGCCGCCGGCCTCGGCGTCCCGATCACGTTCGCCGGCACCATCGGCTATGTCCTCGCCGGCCTGCCGCATCAGGCCCTGCTGCCGCCGCTGTCGCTCGGCTTCGTCTCGGTGATCGGCGTGGTGCTGATCGCGCCGCTCTCGAGCTGGGTCGCGCCGTTCGGCGCCCGTCTGGCGCACCGGTTGCCCAAGCGCAAGCTCGAAATCGGGTTCGGCCTGTTTCTGCTGCTCGTCGCCTCGAGTTTCCTGGCGAGCCTCGTCGTCCCGGTGATCTGACCCGGCGGCCGGCACCGTCAGAAGACCCGCACTTCGGTAAATTCTCAGTAACGGGGAAAATGATGCGCATCCTGATCGAGCCGATCGTCCGCGCCGCGCTGTTGGAAGATCTGGGGCGCGCCGGCGACATCACGACCGATGCGATCGTGCCTGAGGACGCCGAGATCGAGGCGGTCATCGCGGCGCGCCAGCCCGGGGTGGTCGCCGGGCTCGACGCCGCACTCCTCGCCTTCGAGCTCGTTGATCCCGGATTGCGCATCGAGCGCCGGCGCGCCGATGGCGCCCGCATCGCGCCGGGCGACACGGTCGCCCGCATCTGCGGCCGCGCCCGGCCGGTCCTGGCCGCCGAGCGCACCGCGCTCAATTTCCTCTGCCGGATGTCCGGGGTGGCCACGGCGACCCGCGCGCTCGCCGATGCGATCGCCGGCACGATGGCTGCTGGGTCCGGGGCCAGGATCGTGTGCACGCGCAAGACCACGCCGTTGCTGCGCACCCTCGAAAAAGAGGCGGTGCGCCTCGGCGGCGGCGCCAACCACCGCTTCGGCCTCGACGATGCGATGCTGATCAAGGACAACCACATAGCGCTCGCCGGCGGGGTGCGGCCGGCGCTCGAACGCGCGCGCCGTCATGCCGGGCACCTCGTCAAGATCGAGCTCGAGGTCGACACTCTGGACCAGCTGGCCGAGGCGCTCGAAGTCGGGGTCGACGCGGTGCTGCTCGACAATATGACGCCCGAAACCCTGCGGCGCGCGGTGGCGATGGTCGACGGCCGGGCGGTGACCGAAGCCTCGGGCCGGATCAGCCCCGAGACCGCGGCCGCGGTCGCCGCCACCGGGGTCGATCTGATTTCGTCCGGCTGGATCACCCATAGCGCCCCGATCCTCGATCTCGGCCTCGACATCGTCGATTAGAGCGGTCGAGCCGGGCGGGCCGCTTGCCTTGGAGCCCGCCGCTGCGGCATGCTCGACGATCGGCAAACGAGAGCGCAGGGAGGCGACGATGCCCGACACGGTAACTACCGAAATCGCAGCAGGCTCGACCAAAGGCGCCATCCGCATCGGCGGGCTCGACCACGTCGTGCTTCGGGTCGGCAGCCTCGATCGCGCGATCGCCTTTTACAAGGATGTGCTGGGCTTGCATGTAGAGCGCGAATTGCAGCAGCCGCGGCTGGTGCAGCTGCGCGCCGGAGCCTCGCTGATCGACCTGGTGCCGAGCGCGTTGTCCCCGCATGGTGCCCTCGATCAAGCCGCCCGCAATATGGATCACTTCGCGGTGCGGGTCGTCGGGTTCGACGCGGCCGCGCTGAAGGCGCATCTCGAACGGCACGGGGTCGATCCGGGCGAGGTTCACGAGCGCTATGGGGCTGAGGGCTACGGCCCGTCGATCTACATCACCGACCCCGACGGCAACACCGTCGAGCTCAAGGGCGAGGCGACCCGCGGGCTGTAGGCGTCACGACGATGACCGAGTTTTTCCCGGGCTTCGCGCAGCGCCGGATCGCGACCTCGGGCGCCGAAATCAACCTGGTGACCGGCGGCAGCGGCCCGCCGCTCCTATTGCTGCACGGTTATCCGCAGACCCACTTGATGTGGCGCAAGGTGGCGCCGCGTCTCGCCCGAGAGTTCACCGTCGTCATTCCCGATCTCAGGGGCTACGGCGACAGCGCGAAGCCGCCGGCCGGGTCCGACAGCGCGAATTACTCGAAGCGCGCATTGGCCCGGGACCAGGTCGAGACGATGGCGGCATTGGGCTTCGAGCGCTTCGCCGTCGCCGGTCACGACCGCGGCGCGCGGGTCGCCCATCGCTTGGCCCGCGACCATGCCGAGCGGGTCCAGCGCCTGGCGCTGCTCGACATCGTGCCGACACTCTACCGGTTTGAGACGATCGACCAGAAGGCCGCGACTTCGAGCTGGCACTGGTTCTTCCTGATCCAGCCGGGCGGGCTGCCGGAGCGGCTGATCGGCGCCGAGGCCGAGTTTTTTCTGCGCCACCAGCTCGCAGCACTGCTGCGCGATCCGGTGAAGCTCGAACCCGAGGCGTTCGCCGACTATCTGCGCTGCTTCAGGAACCCCGAGACGATTCGCGCCACCTGCGCCGAATACCGCGCCGGGGCCTCGATCGACCTCGAGCACGACCGCGCCGACCGCGGCCGCAAGCTGGCGATGCCGCTGCTGATGCTGTGGGGAGAGCGCAGCTCGCAAGGCAGCGGCTACGACGTGCTCGGGGTCTGGCGCGACCACGCCGAAAACGTCTCTGGCCAAGCGATCGACAGCGGCCACTTTATCCCCGAAGAAGCGCCGGACGATGCCTATAAGGCATTGCATGGTTTTTTCGCTGGGGAACAGGCGTAGCCGCATTCCTTCAATTGCGGGCGATTGCGGAGCTCACGCGGTGGCGGCGCCGTCGACCGGGAGGGCGGCGCCGGAGACAAAGGAGGCTTCGTCCGAGAGCAGGAAGAGGGCGGCGTTGGCGATCTCGTCGGGCTTGCCGGTGCGGCCCATCGGGTTCTGCCGGCCGCGCGCCTCTACCAGCGCCTCCTTGTCCTCCCCCTGGGTGCGCTGCTGGTCGGGGCGGGCGACAAAGACCCGCAGCATCGGGGTGTCGATCGGGCCGGGGCAGATCGCGTTGACCCGGATCTTGTCGGGCGCCAGCCGCTTGGCGAGCGAGCGCACAAAGCCGACGACGCCGAACTTGGCCATCGAATAGACCGGGCTGAACGCCGAGCCGACCAGCCCCGAGGTCGAGGCGGTATACAAGAGGGCGCCGCCGCCACGGGCGCGCAATTCGGGGATCGCGGCTTCGGTCGTCAGCAGCACGGTGCGCAGATTGAGCGCGATGGCGATATCGAATTCGGCCATCTCGATGCCCTCGATCGAGGCGGGGCCGGGATGGCCGACATGGTTCCAGACGAAATCGAGCCCGCCAAAAGCGGTGGCGGTGCGACGCACGATGGCGCGGGCGAAATCGTCCTGTAAGAGATCGCCGACCAGGCCCTGCGCCCTTCCGCCGGCGGCAGTGATCTCGGCGACGACGGCATCAACCCCGGCCTGGTCGATGTCGACAACGCCGACCGCCGCCCCTTCGCGGGCAAAGCGCAAGGCGCCCGCCCGCCCCATCCCCGAGGCCGCCGCGGTGACGATGCCGATCTTGCCTTCGAGCCGCATCGGTCTTCCTCCCTCCGTCCTGGTTGCTACAGGGTCGGCGTCATCCGGCTGCTGTCAACTCAAAAACTTCAGTTTTCCTCAGGCGCAAGAGCAGATAGGTGATTGGATGAACGCTGCGCCAAAAGGTAGAATGCCCTAGGACTTCGCTTTCTTCAAAGATTTAGACTTGGCAGAACTGTTGAGGGCGATCGCTTGGCGAACGAGCGCCTTGAAGGCGGACTCGTCGATTTCTTCTGCTTCGTGGATGTCGATCGCACGGCGTACGTTTCCGTCGAGACTCGAGTTGAAGAGACGGGCCGGATCCTTCAGAGACGCGCCCTTGGCGAAGGTGAGCTTCACGACATTCTTGTAGGATTCGCCAGTGCAGATGATGCCGTCGTGCGCCCAAATCGGAGTGCCCATCCATTTCCACTCCTCGACGACGTCCGGGTCTGCTTCCTTGATGAGCTTGCGCATTCTGCTGAGGGTTTCCCCGCGCCAGTCCCCGAGTTCAGCGATTCTTTGCGAGATGAGCTCCGATGCCGGCTGACCTTGGCTCGCGCCCGACCTTTTCATGTTCTCATCCTAGTCAATGGTAAGCGTGCCCGCGACGATCGCGAAGCGCCGCACCGGCCCGGCCGGGGCGAGCCCGGTCAGCCCGCGCTGGGGAGGATGCGTTGCGAATGGGTGAAGGCTTCGACCCGTCGCGCCGCGCCACCGCGATCAGGGTGATGCCGGCGCGGTCGGCGGCGCGCACTGCGAGCGCGGTCGGCGCCGATACCGCCACCACCAGCCCGGCCCCGAACGACGCTACTTCCCGCACCATCTCGACCGAAACCCGGCTGATCAGCAGCAGCACGCCGCCGGCCCCGGGTTCTGGCGCATCAAAGTCGGCGGAGCGCTCGCGATCACCCGCTCGCGCGTGAGGCTCTTGGCCGAAGACCTCGCCGAGCCCCAGCCGCCGGCCGGCCAATCATAGGGCTTGTACCACCACCGCCGCCGTCCGCGTTCCAGCGAACGCTCTTCGGTCTCTATCGCCATGCCCGACCTCCGATTGTCCCACCCCTGCTACAGGATCGGCTTGCCGCCAGTGGAAATCCGAAATGGCCTTGGTCCGTGGTGTCGCAGGTCGACCCCGTCACTAACGCCGCGGGCAGCGGCGGCGTTGCACGAATTCGGCGGTCGAATTTTCACGGCGATAGCGATGCCGGCGAGCCCAACTGCCCTCGGTATGGAGGAGTCCGCCGTATAAGGCGCCTCGGAACCTGAACAACCTCGCCCTGGTTAGCCCGATAGTCTAACAGGAGACAGGCTATGCCACGCGGCGCCGAGTCGATCTACGCCGTTGTTGCGCTCGTGCCCCGGCGGCATCCCGACCAGTTTTCCTGCCGCTAGATGTCAGCGCGCAGGCAAGAGACTGCCGCTCCAGCCGCGTCCGCCGGCGACGATCCGGTCGCCGCGGCGATTGCCGCCCAGCTGCGGCACGTCAGCGACGACTATCCTGGGATCACCCGGCACAAGGCGCGCCACGGGTTCGACTACCGCGACCGCGGCGGCGCGCTGATCGGCGATTTCGCGACCTTGCGCCGCATCAAGGCGCTGGCCATCCCGCCGGCGTGGGTCGATGTGTGGATCTGCCCGTCGCCCAACGGCCACATCCAGGCGACCGGCCGCGACGCCCGCGGACGCAAGCAGTACCGCTATCACCCGCGCTGGCGCGAGACCCGCGACGAGACGAAGTACGGCCGCATGCTGATGTTCAGCCGGGCGCTGCCGCAAATCCGGGCGCGGGTCGACGCCGATCTGCGCCGCCACGGCCTGCCGCGCGAACGGGTTCTGGCGGCGATCGTGCGCCTGTTGGAGCTGACCCTGTTTCGCATCGGCAACGTCGAGTATTCCAAAACCAATAAAAGCTATGGGCTTACCACTTTGCGCGACCGGCATGCGGTGATCGCCGGCGACGAAATCCGCCTCAGCTTTCGCGGCAAGAGCGGGGTGCGGCACGAGGGGCGGATCACCGACCGGCGGCTTGCGCGGATCGTCAAGAACTGCCGCGACCTGCCCGGCTACGAGCTGTTCCAATACGTTGATCACGACGGCACCCGACACACGCTCGACTCGACCGACGTCAACCAATATTTGCGCGGGATCAGCGGCGAGGACATCACGGCAAAGGACTTCCGCACCTGGGCCGGAACCCAGCTCGCCGCGACGGCGCTGCAGCAATTGTCCGCGTTGGACAGCGAGGCGCTGGCGAAATCGACGATCGTGCGCGCCGTCGAGCAGGTCGCCAAGCATCTGGGCAACACGGTCGCGGTGTGCCGCAAATGTTATATTCACCCGGCGATCTTCCAAGGCTATCTCGACGGCACCCTGCTGCGCACCTTGGCCGAACGAACCCGCGACTATCTGGCCGAGAATATCGACGGGATGAGCGCCGAGGAGGCCGCGGTCACCGCCTTTCTGCGGCTGCGGCTGTCGAATTTGGCGCACGAAAGCAATCAGCCCCAGCGGCGGGCTCGCGCCGGCTAGTGGGATTGCGCGCCCGGCTGCCGCTGAACTTCGGCTGAGCCAATGTCCGATCAGCGTCCCGACCCGTGGACTGAGGCGATGCTCGACGGCGACTTTGCGCGCGCCTGGGACGTGAGCGAGAGGGTGATGCGGCAGCGCCGCGGGCAGTCCTGCGAGTCCTGCGCCGATCGGCCCTATCACCTGCGCTGGGTCTGGGACGGGACGCACTGGCGGGGCGGCGCGTGCTGGTGCGGTGCTACCACGGCTTCGGCGACACCCTGCAGTTCATCCGCTTCGTTCCGCAGCTGGCGGCAATCGCCCGCAGCGTCATTGTCGAGGCGCAGGCAGAGCTGCTGTCGCTGCTGCGCTCCATTCCCGGCGCTGCGGCGCTCTATCCGCTCGGCGGCGAACTGCCGGAATGGGATGTCGCGATCGAGTCGATGGAGTTGGCCCATGCGCTACGCCTGCGCCTGAGCGAGCTGCCGGGCCGGGTCCCCTATCTGGTGCGGCCCCCGGCTCGAGAAGCCCTCTGCGATTGCCGGCGAGCCGCGCCGGGCATATGCGGGTCGGGCTGGTGTGGGCCGCCGGGGACTGGCGCAGCGAGCGCTCGCTGCCGCCGGCGCTGCTGCTGCCGCTCGCCCGGCTGCCGCTCGATCT
>DASYNW010000251.1:0-7424 GCA_036008325.1 Allostellaceae bacterium | reverse complement strand
CCACACTGAGAGTCCCCAACAAAGGCACTCTTCCATATCGCAGTTTTCACGAAGCTCGCGCTTTGAAAGGAAATCCTTTGGAGAAATGGGCGGCTCCTTGATCGCTCGGTATAATTTCCCCGTCATCGGTTTCGCTTCGCTCCCCGGGCACCCCTCCGGGCATGAGGGATGAAAGGTATAAGCCATCGCTGCCCATGATTTGATTGCCTCTAGGCCGCTTCTATATGACGCTGAGCCTCCATCGGCAACCAACTTTCCGCATAGGTGCGTCTGCTACATAATTCCGTTGAACTCGGGCAGCTCGTCGAGAAACAGCACGCCCTGATGCGCCAGCGAGATCTCGCCAGGATGGGCGCGCATGCCGCCGCCGACCAAGGCGGGCAACGAGGCGGAATGGTGCGGCTCGCGGAACGGCCGCTCGCGCGACAAGCCGGCGCTGCGCAGTCCGCCCGCGACCGATTGGATCATGCCGAGCTCGAGCGCCTCGGCCGGTTCGAGCGGCGGCAAGAGGCCGGGAAGGCGCGCCGCCAGCATCGATTTGCCCGACCCGGGCGGGCCGATCATCAACAGATTGTGCCCGCCGGCGGCGGCGATCTCGATCGCCCGCTTGGCGCTTTCCTGGCCCTTCACGTCCTTGAGGTCGAGCCCGGCGCTGCGCGAAGGGGCAACGCGCGGCTCCGGCGGGGGCAGCAGCTGGGTCCCCTTGAAATGGTTGACGATCGCCAAGAGGCTCGGCGCGGCGACGATCTCGATTTCGCCGGCCCACGCCGCCTCGCCGCCGCAATCGGCCGGGCAGATGATCCCGCCCTCGCGGCTGGCGGCGGCAAGACCGGCGAGCAGCACCCCGGCGACGCCGGTCACCGAGCCGTCGAGCGACAATTCACCGAGCGCCGTATAGGTGACGAGATCGTCGGCCGGCAAGGCTTCCATCGCCACCAGCAGGGCCAAGGCGATCGGCAGGTCGAAATGGCTGCCTTCCTTGAGCACGTCGGCCGGGGCGAGGTTGACCGTGATCCGCTTGAGCGGCAGGGCTAGCCCCAAGGACTGCAGCGCCGAGCGCACCCGTTCGCGCGATTCGGCGACCGCCTTGTCCGGCAGGCCGACCACGGTGAAGGCCGGCAGGCCCGAGGCGATCGTCACCTGGGTTTCGACCTCGAGAACCTCGATCCCATGGAACGCCACGGTGCGAACCTGCGCGGCCATATCCCCGCTCGCTCCTTAACCACGAGTCGAGTTTAGGTGGGGGCGGCCAGCCGCGCCAGCACCGCGGCGATCAGAATCAGCGCAATAGTTGTGCAATGCCGGCAACCAGCGTTAACCTGATCGCCGGCTCGGTGGCCGATCGGCCGAGAAACTCTTGCGAGGGAGACTGGGTCTTGCCCGACAACCGCACTTGGCTCGTCTGGGAGCCGCGTATGCTGAGCGTCCTGCGCTTTGTCGCCGGCCTCGCCTTTCTCGACCATGGCACGGCCAAGCTCTTCGGCTTTCCGCCGGTCGCCATGTTCGCGCATCTGCATCTGGCGTCGTTGCTCGGGGTGCAGGGCGTGATCGAGCTGGTCGGCGGAGCGCTCGTCTGCATCGGGTTGTTCACCCGCCCGGCCGCCTTCATCCTGTCCGGCGATATGGCCGTGGCGTACTTCATGGTGCACTTTCCGAAGAGTTTTTTCCCGGCGGTGAACGGCGGCGACGCGGCAATCCTCTACTGCTTCATCTTTTTCTATGTGTTTGTTGCGGGCCCCGGGGTATGGAGCCTCGATCGGCTGCTGACGCCGCGATCGGCCCGCCTTTCAACCGCCGCCAGGGTCTGAGCGCGACGGCGCGGCCAGGATCCCGGCGACGAAGCGGTCGAGGTCGCCGCCCGGAAACAGATAGCTGGCGATGCCGGCAGCAGCGGCGGCGGCGCAGTCGGTGTCGCGGTCGCCGACGAGGAAGCTCGTCGCGCGGTCGACTGGCCATGAGCGCAGCAGATCGGCGATCATCCCCGGCGCCGGTTTGCGCCAGTCGCTCTCCCGGCGGTATTCGGGGATGACGGCTTCGGGGTGGAACGGGCAATAGCGGATGTCGTCTAGACTTGCTCCCGACGCTGCGAGCTCCACGGCGATCTCGGCATGCAGCGCCCGAACGTCGTCCTCTGAATAGAGGCCGCGCGCGACCCCGGACTGGTTGGTCACGACAAAGACGAAAAACCCGGCATCGTTGAGCCGCCTGACCGCCGCCACAGCGCCGTCGATCCAGCGAAACCGCGCGCGGCTGCTGACATGGCCGTCATCGTGGTTCAACACCCCGTCGCGGTCGAGAAAGGCGGCCGGCCGTCGCCGCTGCGGGATCGCCGCGGGTTCGATAACAGGCCGCCTCCTCAGCGCGCGACCGGGAACAGCCGGGCTTCGACCAGGCCGCAGATAATGTGCCCGGCGATCAGGTGGATCTGCTGGATCAAGGCCGTCGAATCGGCTGGCGCGTGCAGGCACAGATCGCAGCGCGCCGCCATCTCGCCGCCGCTGCGGCCGCTCAGTCCGATCACCGCGAGCCGCCGGTCGCGGGCGGCCTCGATCGCCCGCAGAATGTTCGGCGAGCGTCCCGAGGTCGAAATCGCGACAAACACGTCGCCCTCCCTGCCGAGGCCGAGGATCTGGCGCTCGAACACCCGATCGAAGCCGTAATCGTTGCCGATCGCGGTCAACACCGAGCTGTCGGTGGTCAAGGCCAGGGCCGCAGCCGGGGCGCGGTCGTAATTGAGCCGCGACAGGAATTCGCCGGCGATGTGCTGGGCGTCGCCGGCGCTGCCGCCATTGCCTGCGAGCAAGAGCTTGCCGCCGTTGCCGAGCGCCGCGGCGGTCAGCTCGACGATGGCGGCGACGGTACGGCCAAACGCCGGGTCGTCGATCGCCGCCTGGACGGCATCGCGCGATTGCACCAGATAATCCCGAATCGCATTCACCGGCGCACCCGCCATCTCTCGCCGCCGCCGTAGCTCGACCGGGCCGGTCCGACCACGATCGAAACGCCTAATCGATAAACTATAATAAAGAGCGATCGTGGCATCTGTGTCGACAGCGAAGACGGGTGAGCCGGTGCGGATATTTTTCATTTGTCAGCGCGTTCCGTTCCCGCCCGACCGCGGCGACAAGATCGCGACCTTCAACGAAATCCGCCATCTGGCGAGGGCGCACGAGGTGCACGTCTTCTGTCTCGGCGACGGCGCCCACGACCTCGACAACATCCCTGGCGTGCGCGACCATGCAGCCAGCGTCACCGCGGTGCGGCTGGGTCGGCCGGCGAGCCGGCTGCGCGCGCTCGGCGCGCTGATTACCGGCGGGCCATTGTCGGTCGCGGCGTTCGACGAACCCCGGCTGCACCGGGCGATTCGACAGCAGTTCGACGCGCTGAAGCCCGATCTGATCATCGTCTACAGCGGCAATGTCGCCCGGTACGCCGAGCCTTTCGCGCAAGTGCCACGGATCATGCAATTCTCGGACCTGGATTCGCTGAAATGGGGTCAGTACGCCGCGCGGGCGCAGACGCCGATGAAATGGATCTATGCGACCGAGCAGCGCCGGCTGCTCGACTACGAGCGGCATATCGCCCGCAGCTTTTCGCATGCGCTGGTCTGTACCGCGGCCGAGCAGCGAGATTTCGAGCGTCTGATCCCCGGGGTTCCGGTCAGCATCGTCGGCAACGGCGTCGATCTCGATTATTTCCGCAGCGCCGGCCGGGCGAAACACCCCGGCTCGATGGTGTTCACCGGGGTCATGGACTATCTGCCCAATGTCGACGCCGTCTGCTGGCTGTGCGACGAGATCCTGCCATCGGTGCAGGCGGAGATCCCGGCGGCTAGCCTGACGATCTGCGGCAGCCGCCCGTCGGCGGCGGTGCGTCGCCTGGCAAAGCGGCCCGGCGTGCGGGTAACCGGCCGGGTTGCCGACACCCGACCCTATCTCGACGAGGCCGAGCTGTTTGCGGCGCCCCTGCGCCTGGCCCGCGGCATCCAGAACAAGCTGCTCGAGGCGATGGCGATGGGGCTGGCCTGCGTTACCTCGACGATCGCCTGGAACGCCACCGCGATTCCCGGCGGCGAGGGGATTCTGGCGACCGACGACCCCAAGGAATTCGTCGCGCACATCGTCCGGCTGCTGCGCGACGGCGAATATCGGGCGCTGATGGCGCGGCGCGCGCGCGGTGCGGTCGAAGCCAATTACCGCTGGGACATGCAGATGGCTCGTCTCGACCGGGTGATCGCGGCGGTCACGGGATCGCCGACGCCGGCGGGCTCGCCGCTCCCGGCTGAGGCTTGAGGGCGGCCCGTGGGGACGCCGATCTACGGGGCGGGTTCGGGCGAGGGTTCGGAGAGCCTGCTCAGCTCCGGGAACGGGATATCGTAGCGCTGGCAACGCCCGCGCGCGGCGACGATTTCGCCCGGCGCCGCCGTCAAGGATTTGTCGGTCTCCGGCTGATAGGGGGTGGCGCAGATCTGGTCGGCCAGCACCATGTTGACGCGCGGATCGTAATTGTTGAACTGGGCGAATTCGGGCGGGATCGTGCCGACGGGGTCGAGCGCGCTGACGCCGAACCCCGGCTTGACCGGGATGTAAGGGGTGCAGCCGGCGACGCAGACAACGATCAACGCAAGCGCGCACAAGTTTCGCATGAGGGGTCCGTCGCTGATGGCGGGGCCGAGTGTGCCGGGCGAATTCGCCGCGCGCAACCATCGTGCGACGCCCGGCCTCAAAGCCCGGCCGGGCGGCGTTGCCATTCTTCGCGGACGAGCGATGATTCTTCGCCGCCTAGCCGGCGGGCGCGCTCGGCGGCATAGGCCGGCGGCGAGGCCAGGCGGGCGAACGCCCAGACCGCGGCGGCGCGGACCAGCGCTGCCGGGTCATCGAGACAGCGCCCCGCCGCGGCAGCGAGACGCTCGTCGCCGGGCTCGGCATTGCCGATCGCGATCAGCACGTTGCGCAAGAACCGGTCGCGGCCGATGCGCTTCAGCGGCGAGCCGGCGAAGAGCCGGCGGAAGGCCGCGTCGTCGAGGGCAGCGAGATCGGCGAGGCGCGGCGCCGTCAGCCCGGCGCGCGGCAGGAAATCGGGCTCGTGCGCAGCGTGGGCGAATTTGTTCCACGGGCAGACCGCGAGGCAATCATCGCAGCCATAGATGCGGTTGCCGATCGCCGCGCGAAACTCGAGCGGGATCATGCCCTTGTGCTCGATCGTGAGATACGAGATGCAGCGCCGCGCATCGAGCCGGTGGGGTGCGGGGAACGCTGCCGTCGGGCAGGCGTCGAGACAGCGCCGGCAGGAGCCGCAACGGTCGGGCTCGGGCGGATCGGGGTCGAGCGCGAGCGCCAGATAGATCTCGCCGAGAAACAGCCACGAGCCGAATTGCCGCGAGACGAGGTTGGTGTGCTTGCCTTGCCAGCCGAGCCCGGCCTGCTGCGCCAATGGCTTTTCCATGACCGGCGCGGTGTCGACGAAGAGCTTTAAGGCGCCCGGCCATTGCCCCTCGATCCAATGCGCCAGCGTTCTCAGCCGGCGCTTCAAGGTGTCGTGATAGTCGCGGCCGCGCGCATAGACCGAGACGGCGCCGCGCTCGGGCGCGCTCTGCGCCGCCAGCGGATCGTCGGCGGGGGCGTAATTGACCCCGAGCACGACAATGGTCCGGGCCTCCGACCACAACGCCCGCGGATCGCCGCGACGCTCGGCGGTACCGGCGAGCCAGCCCATGTCGCCGTGATAGCCGCGGGCGATGAACTCGGTGAGCCCGGCGCGCGCCTCGGCTTCGAGAGAGGCCGCGGCAAAGCCGACCGCGTCGAACCCTTGGCCGAGGGCGCGATCGCGGATCGCAGCACGGATCGGGTCGGCCATCCCCTCAGCCGCGGCCGCGATAGGGCGCCACCCCGGGATCGGGCAGCCACAGCCCGTCGGGCGGGGCGGCCGTCTGATAAAACACGTCGATCGGGATGCCGCCGCGCGGATACCAGTAGCCGGCGATGCGCAGCCAGCGCGGCGCCAAGGCCGCGACCAGCCGGCGGGCGATGCCGAGGGTGCAGTCCTCGTGGAATGCCGCGTGGTTGCGGAACGCGCCGAGAAAGAGCTTCAGGGACTTGCTTTCGAGGATCGCCGCCTCGGGCACGTAGTCGATCACCAGATGGGCGAAATCGGGCTGGCCGGTGACCGGGCACAGCGAGGTGAATTCGGGACAGGCGAAGCGCACGACATAGGCGAGGCCCGGATGCGGGTTCGCCACGGTTTCGAGCACCGCCGCGTCCGGGGCTTGCGGCAATTTCGTTGGCTGCCCGAGTTGGGTCAGGGCTGGTTTTTCGCTCATATACCGGCCGCCTGCTGCGATGATTCGGTCTGCGCCGCGGCAAAGGCGGCGGCGAATTGCGCCAGGGCGCCAGCCTCGATCGCGGCGCGCGTTTCAGCCATCAGGTCGGCATAATAGCGCAGATTGTGCGCGGTCAGCAGCATGGCGCCGAGGATCTCGCCGCAGCGGACGAGATGGTGCAGATAGGCGCGGCTGTAGCCGGTGCAGGCCGGGCAATTGCAGTCGCGGTCGAGCGGGGCCGGGTCGTCGGCATGGCGCGCGTTGCGCAGGTTCAGCACGCCGTGACGGGTGAAGGCCTGGGCGGTGCGGCCGGAGCGGGTCGGGAGCACGCAGTCGAACATGTCGATGCCGCGCATCACCGCGCCGACCAGATCGGCGGGCTTGCCGACCCCCATCAGATAGCGCGGACGGTCCGGTGGCAGCGCCGGCACGGTCGCCTCGAGGACTGCGAAGGTCGTGGCCTGGCCCTCGCCGATCGCGAGCCCGCCGATTGCGTAGCCGTCAAAGCCGATCTCGACGAGCCGGGCCGCCGAACGCCGCCGCAGCTCGGTATGCACCCCGCCCTGGACGATGCCGAAAATCCCTTGCCCCGGCCGCGCGACAAAGGCAGCGCGCGAGCGCAGGGCCCAGCGCATCGACAATTCCATCGATTTTTCGACGTCCTCGCGCGGCGACGGGAAGGCGGTGCATTCGTCCAAGGCCATCGTCACATCGGCGCCGAGCAGATGCTGGATCTCGACCGAGCGCTCCGGGGTCAACAGATGGGCGCTGCCGTCGAGATGCGAGCGAAAGGTGACGCCGTCCTCGGCGATCTTGCGCAACTTGGCCAAGGACATGACCTGAAACCCGCCGGAATCGGTCAGGATCGGGTGGGGCCAGTTCATGAAACGGTGCAGCCCGCCGAGGGCGGCGATGCGTTCAGCGCCGGGGCGCAGCATCAGGTGATAGGTGTTGCCGAGCAGGATCTGCGCACCGCTGGCGGCCACCCCCTCGGGGGTCATCGCCTTGACCGTGGCGGCGGTGCCGACCGGCATAAACGCCGGCGTCTCGACGAACCCGTGCGCCGTTACGAGCCGCCCGCGCCGCGCAGCACCATCGCGCGCCA
>DASYNW010000250.1:0-5559 GCA_036008325.1 Allostellaceae bacterium | reverse complement strand
CGGCACAAACGTCGCCCCGCCCGACTCCGCCAGAACCTTGGTGATCGCCGCCGTCAGCGTCGTCTTGCCATGGTCGATGTGACCAATCGTCCCGATGTTGCAGTGCGGCTTGGTCCGCTGAAATCTCGCCTTCGACATCGTCTCGTTCTCCGCTCAAACCGACTTCGGGCCGGGATCAGGCCATCTTGGCGCGGACTTCGTCCGCCACCGCCTGCGGCACCTGTTCATAATGGTCGAAATGCATCGTGTATTGTGCGCGGCCCTGGCTCATCGAGCGCAATGTATTGACATAGCCGAACATATTGGCGAGCGGCACCATCGCATCGACGACCCGCGCATTGCCGCGCGTGTCCATGCCGGTGATCTGCCCGCGCCGGCTGTTCAGATCGCCGATCGCATCGCCCAGATACTCGTCGGGCGTGACCACCTCGACCCGCATGATCGGCTCGAGCAATTTGGGCGCCGCTTTCATGACCCCCTCCTTGAAGGCGGCTCGGGCGGCGATTTCGAACGCCAGAACGCTCGAATCGACATCGTGGTAGGCGCCGTCGAACAGGGTCACTTTCAAATCGATGACCGGAAAGCCGGCGAGCACGCCGGTTTCGGTCGAGGCCTTCAGCCCCTTTTCGACGCCCGGCACATATTCCTTCGGCACGGTGCCGCCGACCACGTCGTTGTCGAAGATGAAGCCCTCGCCCGGCGCCAACGGCTCGAAACGCAGCTTGACCCGGGCGAACTGCCCGGCCCCGCCGGTCTGCTTTTTGTGCGTGTAGTCGATCTCGGCGGTGCGGGTGATGGTTTCGCGATAGGCGACCTGCGGCGCGCCGACATTGGCGTCGACCTTGAATTCGCGGCGCATGCGGTCGACGATGATTTCGAGGTGCAGCTCACCCATGCCCTTGATCACGGTCTGGCCGCTCTCGTGATCGACGGTGACCCGGAACGAAGGGTCCTCGGTCGCCAGACGCGCCAACGCCTGGCCCATCTTTTCCTGGTCGCCCTTGGTCTTCGGCTCGACCGCGATCTCGATGACCGGCTCGGGAAACTCCATGCGCTCGAGCACGACCGGGTCGCCCGGGTCGGAGAGCGTATCGCCAGTCGTCGTGCCCTTCAGCCCGGCCAAGGCGACGATGTCGCCGGCGCGCGCCTCCTTGATGTCCTCGCGGTGGTTGGCGTGCATCGCCAGCATGCGGCCGACCCGCTCGCGGCTGTTCTTGACCGTGTTCAGCACTTGGCTGCCGCCGGCCACGACCCCCGAATAAATCCGCACGAAGGTCAGCGAGCCGACAAACGGATCGCTCATGATCTTGAAGGCGAGGCCGGCAAACGGCTCGTCGTCGGACGAGTGGCGCAGCACCGGCTCGTTGGTGCCCATCTTGATGCCGTTGATCGCGGCGACGTCGGTCGGCGCCGGCAGGTAGGCCACGACCGCATCGAGCAGCGGCTGCACCCCCTTGTTCTTGAAGGCTGAGCCGCATAGCACCGGAACAAAGGCCGCGCCGATCGTGCCCTTTCGGATGCACTGCCGCAAGGTCGCCTCGTCGGGCTCCGCTCCGCCCAGATAGGCTTCGAGCGCCACGTCGTCCTGCTCGACCGCGGCCTCGACCAGCTTGCTGCGGAAGGCCTTCGCCTCGGCCATCATCTCGGCTGGGATTTCGACGATGTCGAACTGGGCGCCGAGCGTCTCCTCGCGCCACTTGATCGCCCGCATGCCGACCAGATCGAGCACCCCGACGAAATCGGCTTCGACCCCGATCGGTAATTGCAGCACCAGGGGCCGCGCGCCGAGGCGGTCGTCGATCATCGCCACGCAGCGTGGGAAATCGGCGCCGACCCGATCCATCTTGTTGATAAAGCAGATCCGCGGCACGCCGTATTTGTCGGCCTGGCGCCACACGGTTTCGGATTGCGGCTCGACCCCGGCGACCGAATCGAACACCGCGACGGCGCCGTCGAGCACCCGCAGGCTGCGCTCGACCTCGATCGTGAAATCGACATGGCCGGGGGTGTCGATGATGTTGATCCGGTGATCGTCCCAGAAGCAGGTCGTCGCCGCCGAGGTGATGGTGATGCCGCGCTCCTGCTCCTGCGCCATCCAATCCATCGTCGCGGTGCCTTCGTGCACCTCGCCGATTTTGTAGGACCGTCCGGTGTAATAGAGGATGCGCTCGGTCGTCGTGGTCTTGCCGGCATCGATGTGGGCCATGATGCCGATGTTGCGGTAGCGCTCGAGGGGTGTCTGGCGTGTCATCAAAAAGCTCCGAGGGCCGGCGGCAAAGCCTGGCCCCGACCAAAAATATTGTACCGACCGTCCTCTGTCCGCGACCGCCGCGCTTCTTACCAGCGATAGTGCGAAAAGGCTTTGTTCGCATCGGCCATCCGATGCGTGTCCTCCCGTCTTTTGACCGCGACCCCGCGATTGTTGGCGGCGTCGAGCAATTCGCCCGACAGCCGCTCCTCCATCGTGTTTTCGCCGCGCCCGCGCGAGCCCGAGATCAGCCAGCGGATTGCCAGCGCCTGGCTGCGGTCGGGCCGCACCTCGACCGGCACCTGATAGGTGGCGCCGCCGACCCGGCGCGAGCGCACCTCGACCGAGGGCCGCACGTTGCCGAGCGCATCGTGAAAAACGCGCAGCGCGTCCTGGCCGCTGCGCTTGGCGATGCGGTCGAGGGCGCCATAGACGATCCGTTCAGCGACCGATTTCTTGCCCTCGTACATCAGGCAGTTCATGAATTTGGTCAGCACCGGATCGCCGAATTTGGCATCCGGCAGGACCTGGCGTTTGACCGCGGCGCGACGGCGTGACATGGGCCTTTCTCCTAACCCGGGCTCTTAACGAGGCCGCTTGGCGCCGTATTTCGAGCGGCGCTGCCGGCGGTCCTTGACGCCCTGGGTGTCGAGCGTACCGCGAATGATGTGATAGCGCACCCCCGGCAGATCCTTGACCCGGCCGCCGCGGATCAGCACCACCGAATGCTCCTGCAGATTGTGGCCTTCGCCCGGGATGTAGCTCGTCACCTCGAAACCGTTGGTCAGCCGCACCCGCGCCACCTTGCGCAAGGCCGAGTTTGGCTTTTTCGGCGTCGTCGTATAGACGCGGGTGCACACCCCCCGCTTTTGCGGGCAGGCTTCCATGGCCGGGACCTTGTCGCGCGCGACCTGGGGTCGCCGCGGATGTCGGATCAGCTGGTTTATCGTCGGCATTCTCACACCCTCAAGCACGGCAACCGCCCGGCGCCGGTATCGCGCCGGTGCGATGGAGCACCTCTACCCGGAATAATATCGCGCCCTCTCGCAAGGGCGCAGAGCCACCGAACCTTTGATCGGGCCGCGTCTAGGTGGCTTCCTACGGCCAGCCCCAAAAGAGCCGTCATATAAGGGCCCGCCGTGCCCCGGGTCAAGCCCCTTGGCGCGCCGGCGGGCGGTAAAGGAGGCGGGCGAACCCGCCTCCACTACGTTACCTGCGGTGCTCAGGCGGTCTTCTTGTCGGCTTCGACCAGCTGAGGCGGCGGTTGATCGGCGGCAATCTGGGCGAGCTCGCGGTCGCGCTCGGCGGCGACTTCGCGCAGCCGGGCAATGACGCTGCCGGTGCCGGCCGGGATCAGGCGGCCGACGATCACGTTTTCCTTGAGCCCAGTCAAGGTGTCGATCCGCCCCGAGACCGCCGCTTCGGTCAGGACCCGCGTCGTCTCCTGGAACGAGGCGGCCGAGATGAACGAGTTCGTCTGCAGGCTGGCCTTGGTGATGCCCTGCAAGACCGGGTGCGCGATGGCCGGGCGCAAGCCCTCCCGCTCGGCCTTGGCGTTTTCGATCTCGAACTCGGTGCGGTCGACCTGCTCGCCGGCGAGCAAGGTGGTCTCGCCCGGCTCCTCGATCTCCACCTTCTGCAGCATCTGGCGCACGATCACCTCGATGTGCTTGTCGTTGATGCGCACGCCCTGCAGCCGATAGACCTCCTGGATCTCGTTGATCAGGTAGTTGGCCAGCGCTTCGACCCCGAGTATCCGCAAAATGTCGTGCGGGACCCGGTTGCCGTCCATCAACAGATCGCCCTTCTGGACGTAGTCGCCTTCCTGCACGCTGATGTGCTTGCCCTTGGGGATCAGATATTCGACCGGATCGCCGCCTTCCTCGGTCGGCACCACGATGATCCGGCGCTTGGTCTTGTAGTCCTTGCCGAACTCGACGCGGCCGTCGCTCTCGTTGATGATCGCGAAATCCTTGGGCTTCCTTGCCTCGAACAGCTCGGCGACGCGGGGCAGGCCGCCGGTGATGTCGCGGGTCTTGGACGATTCGCGCGGGATGCGGGCGAGCACGTCGCCGGCCTTGACCAGCGCCCCGTTCTCGACCGACAGGATCGCGTCGACCGACATGAAATAGCGCGCTTCGAGCCCGTTGCCGAGCAGCAGAACCTCGCCTGCCTCGTCGCGCAGGGTGATCCGCGGCCGCAGCTCGCTGCCGCGCGGCTGCTGCTTCCAGTCGATCACCACTCTGGACGAAATCCCGGTCGCCTCGTCGACCACCTCGCGCATCGACAGACCCTCGCTCAGATCGACGTAATGCGCGATCCCGTCCTTCTCGGTGACGATCGGGATCGTGTAGGGGTCCCACTCGGCCAGCCGCTCGCCGCGCGTGACCTGGGCGCCCTCGTCGGCCAACAGCCGCGCCCCATAGGGCACACGGTGGCGCGCCTTCTCCCGCCCGGCCTCGTCGTTGAGCACGATTTCGAGATTGCGGCCCATCACCACCGGCACCCCGGTCGAGTTTAGCACCACGTTGCGGTTCTTGATCTCGACGAGCGCGTCAAAGGCCGCCTCGACGGAGGATTGCTCGGCGCCGCGCTGCGCCGCCCCGCCGATATGGAAGGTGCGCATCGTCAGCTGCGTCCCGGGCTCGCCGATCGACTGCGCGGCGATGACGCCCACCGCCTCGCCGATATTGACGACGGTGCCGCGAGCAAGATCACGGCCATAGCATTTGCCGCACACGCCGACCCGCGCTTCGCAGGTCAGCACCGAACGGATCGGCACCACGTCGATGCCGGCCCGCTCGATCGCGTCGATCGCGTCCTCGTCGATCAGCGCCGCCGCCGGCAGAACGATGTCGCCGGTCAGCGGGTTGAGGATGTCGATCGCCGCGCTGCGCCCGAGGATGCGGTCGGCCAGCGGGGCGATGACCTCGCCGCCATCGACCACGGCGCGGGTCATCAGCCCGCGGGTGGTGCCGCAATCCTCCTCGGTGATGATCGCATCCTGCGCCACGTCGACCAGGCGGCGGGTCAGGTACCCCGAATTCGCCGTCTTCAGCGCGGTGTCGGCCAGGCCCTTGCGCGCGCCGTGCGTCGAATTGAAGTATTCGAGCACGGTCAGCCCTTCCTTGAAGTTCGAGATGATCGGGGTTTCGATGATCTCGCCCGAGGGCTTGGCCATCAGCCCGCGCATCCCGGCCAGCTGCTTGATTTGCGCCGCCGAGCCGCGCGCGCCCGAATCCGACATCATCCATACCGGGTTGATCGGCTCGCCCGGCGGGGCCGAACGGATCATCTTCATCATCTCCTCG
>DASYNW010000249.1:0-5673 GCA_036008325.1 Allostellaceae bacterium | reverse complement strand
GCACTGCTGAAACAGGAGCCGTTCGGCGAATTCGAGCCGAGGCGGCTATTTCGCACAACAATCAGCGCGGTAAATTTATCCGAGGTTCTGGAACGGCTTTGTTCCGGAGGCCTCAGCCAGCTGGGAGCGGAGCAAGCGGTCGCGGCATTGAATCTAAAGGTGGCGGAATTTGACGAGCGACAAGCGCGTCTTGCCGCTTATCTGCGGCCGCTGACCCGCGGCGCCGGGCTGTCCCTCGGCGACCGCGCATGCTTGGCGTTGGGATTGCGCCTTGGATGTCCGGTGATCACTGCCGACCGGGTCTGGGCCAGCCTCGATGTCGGCGTCGAAATCGTGGTGATCCGGTAATCCGCGAACAGCCGCCGTAGGATGATGGAAGTCCGCCCCACCCACAGAACAGTTCGGGCAACGACCGGATCGGATGCCGGCGCTTGCCTTACATGCGCACGCGGACGACATTATCGCCATGGCCGACGAACCGATCACCCTCGAATTCCTCGCCCGCCAGCAGCAGCGGCTGCTCGCCGAAATGGGTTTAATGCGCGGCGAAATGGGCTCGATGCGCGACGACATGCAGGTGCTGACCGCGATGGTCATGCGCCTGGATGGCACCGTGGGGCTCGTCCTAACCGAATTGCGGGCAATGCACAGCCGCCTCGCCAAGCGCGTCCGCCGTCTCGAAGAGGAGCCGGCGGCGCCGAAGTAATCGGCGCGCCTCCAGGCACATCAGCACGCGAGCACAACCAGGATCGACATCGGCCCTGCAACTGGCTGCCTTCATCCTCCGAAATTGAAGCAGAGCACCGAGCTCAAATCTGGCTGTCCTGGGACATACCCGACGACGATTGCGTCAATGGTCGAAGCCAACCCTTTTCGCCGGCAGTGAGCATTGCAAGATTGTGTTGCGCCAGCATTACGAATAGCGCCGATAGCCCATCCCAGCTCTGAGGTTCGCCGTATTTGCCTTTGACTGGTCGATCCATCGGACGCTCGCCCCATTGGTCGAGCGTTGCTGCGCTCTTGCGTCCGTTGCACTTGTTGCAGGCGGTTGCGAGATTGTTGATATGGTCCACGCCGCCTGTGGAGAACGCCTCGACATGATCGATAACCGCGCCGAGCAGATCGAGCAACGGCGCGCCGTCTCGCGTCCAATGCGCATGGTAGTAAGAAATGCGATCCGCGTTGCCCGACGCGCGGAGTTCGCGTTCAACATATTTCATGGTTGGCGCAAAGATAACTGGCCGCTTGCACCAACAGCAGAGCCATCCGTCGCGCCGAAATACCGCAACTTGCAAGGCTTTTGGCAGCGGGCAGCGGCGCGCTCGCCCGATCAAGCTTGCCGCTCCACGGGATTGCCTTTCTCAGCCCCTCGCCTGTTTCCGGTCAATCGAACGTCAGTACGGTCCTCGCGACTTCGCCGGCTTTCATTGCGCGGAAGGCTTCGTTGATGTCGCCGAGATGGCCGCGCTTGGTGACCATCGCATCGAGGTCGAGCCGGCCCTGGCGATAGAAATCGAGGTATAGCGGGATATCGGTGCGAAAGCGGTTCGAGCCCATCCGCGAGGTCTGCACCTTGCACTCGGGGCGGATCGCCATCCACGGGAACTCGATCATCGCATCCGGCGGCAGCACGCCCACGATCGTCGCGGTGCCGCGGATCGCCAGGCTCTCGATCGCCTGCCGCACCAGTTTGGCCAGGCCCACCGCCTCGAAGGCATGGTCGACGCCGAGCCCGCCGGTCAAGGCGCGCACCCGTTCAACCGCATCGTCCTCGGCGCTGTTGACGAAATCGGTGGCCCCGGCGCGGGTCGCCATCTCGCGCTTGGCCTCGAACTGGTCGACCGCGATGATCTGCCGCGCGCCGCCGATGCGCGCGCCCTGGATGATCGACAGCCCGACCCCGCCGCAGCCAAACACCGCGACATTCTGACCGGCCTGGAGCCCCGAACTGCGCAACGCGGCGCCGACCCCGGTCAATACCCCGCAGCCGACCAATGCCGCGCGGTCGAGCGGCAGTTCGGGGTCGATCCGCACGATCGAATTCTCGTGCAGCAGCATCTTTTCGGCATAGCTCGAAATGCCGATGAACTGGCGCAACGGCCGGCCATGCTGCGACAGCCGCGGCGCGGCATCATCGGGCCGGGTGACGAGGCCGCCGGTGCACAGATTGGGATGGCCCGACAGACATTGCGGGCAATTCCCGCAAAAGCCGGAAAGACAGGCGACGACGTGATCGCCCGGCCTGACCGTCGTCACCTCGGCGCCGACCGCCTCGACCACCCCGGCGCCCTCATGCCCCAAGACGATCGGCCGGTCGAGCGGGAACCGCCCGATCCCGTCGACCACGTGCAGGTCGCTGTGGCACACCCCCGTCGCCACGGTGCGCACCAATACCTCGCGGCCCCAGGGCTTATCAATCTCGATTTGCTCGATCGTCAGCGGCTCATGGATTTTGCGAAACACGGCAGCTGCGGCTTCCATGGGTTCCGCCCTCCCTAAATCACCCGAGATCGCGCTCTAGCATAACCGCTCGGCATCGATCTCGGAAAGCGCGCGCGGCAGCGCAAGCAACGCACTCTACGCCTTGCCGCTGCTTCGGCGTGCAGTATATCATCGCTATATGGCGCAGCTGGAACGGAAGGAGCGTGCGCGTGCCGACCGCAAAGGTTTTCTGGTCCGGACGATCGCAGGCGGTGCGCCTTCCCAAAGAATTTCGGTTTCGCGGGACGGAAGTGCGGATCCGACGCCACGGCAATGCCGTGATCCTCGAGCCGCTAGCCGATGATTGGAGCTGGCTCGACGCGATCGCCGGCCCACTCGACGACGATTTCGCGCAAGCGGTTGAGGAACGGCCGCAACCAGCGGAACACCCGGCGCTCGACGAATTCTTTCGATGACGCGCTATTTGCTCGATGCGAACGCCGTCATCGCCATGCTGAGGGATCGCGCATCCCGGCCGGCCCGCCGGGCGCGGCAGCAGATGCTCGAAGACGTCGCCATCTCAGCGATCGTGGCGCACGAGCTTTTCTTTGGCGCGTTCAAGAGCCGGCGCGCAACCGACAATGTCGCCCTGGTCGATGCACTGCGGTTCCCGGTTGTCGAATTTGATGAAGAGGACGCCCGGAAAGCCGGTGAAATCAGAGCGCTTCTCTCCGCGATGGGCATGGCGATCGGACCCTACGACGTGCTGATCGCCGGTCAGGCCATCGCCCGCGACATGATCCTCGTCACCCATAACCTTCAAGAATTCGAGCGCGTGCCGGGTTTGCGGATCGAGGATTGGGAGGCGTAGCGCATCCGCTCGCCGGATTAGAAATCGGCGCTCGCGCAGTCTTACCCACAGACCGAGCGTCAATCGTCGGCGGCGGCATGCTCCTGGCGGCGCTCGTAGCGGCGGGCGGGGGTGTTGACGGGATCGGTCAGCGGAGCGGCGGCGAAGGCGGCGGCCTGGCGGGCGGCCGGCGCGTCGGCGTAGAGTGTCGTGCGCTGGCGTGGCTCACGGCCGAGGCCCCGGATCAGCCCTTCCATCGCCGCGGGCGGCATCTCCTGGCCGTGGACGGCGCCGGCGGCGCGGGTGATGCTCTCGTTCATCAGGGTGCCGCCGAGATCGTTGGCCCCGGCATCGAGGCAAAAGGCGGCACCGCCCTCGCCCATCTTGACCCACGAGGTTTGGATGTTGGCGATCAGCGGGTGCAGCGCCAGCCGGCCGACCGCGTGCATCAGCACCGCCTCGCGCCAGGTGGCGCCGCGGCGGGCGCGGCCCTTCAGGTAGATCGGGGTTTCCATCGGCACGAACGGCAATGGCACGAACTCGGTGAAGCCGCCGGTCTTGGCCTGCAGCGCGCGGATCCGCAACAAATGCCGCGCCCAGTGCCGGTAATGGTCGACATGGCCGTACATGATCGTGACCGTGCTTTTGAGGCCGACCCCGTGCGCGGCTTCCATGACCTCGAGCCATTCTGCGGTCTTGATCTTGTCCGGACAGATCACCGCGCGAACCTCGTCGTCGAGGATCTCGGCCGCGGTGCCGGGGAGCGAGCTCAGTCCGGCGTCTTTCAGCTCGCGCAGGAAGTCGGGGAGGGTGCGCCCCAGGGTCTTGGCGCCCTGCCAGATCTCGAGCGGCGAGAAGGCGTGGATGTGGATCCCGGGCACCGCCTCCTTGATCGCGCGGCACACTCCGAGATAGGTGGCGCCGGTATATTCCGGGTGGATGCCGCCTTGCAGGCAGACTTCGGTGGCGCCGCGCTCCCAGGCCTCCTCGACCCGGCGCTGGATCTCCGGCAGGTCGAGGTCGTAGGGGCGGCCGCGCAGATTTTCGCTGAGCTTACCCTTGGAGAAGGCGCAGAACTGGCAGCGGAAATAGCAGACATTGGTGTAGTTGATGTTGCGGGTGACGACATAGCTGACGGGGTCGCCGTTGACCCGCCGCCGCAGCCGGTCGGCCGCCCGGCACACCTGTGAGAAGGCGTCGCCGCGCGCCTGGAACAGCCGCACGATCTCGGCCTCGCCGAGCGTTTCACCGGCTTCGGCCAAGGCGAGGATGGCGGACAGCGGCGCGCTCCCACCCTCACCCACCCGGCCCTGCGGTCCGGGTCCCCCCTCTCCCGCAATGCGGGAGAGGGTCCTGACCCCCGGACTACGATCCGGGGGGAGGCGGGTGAGGGCAGGCGGCGGCTCGCTGCCGGAGCCGGCGATCCACGTGTCGGGACGGGCCAACCCTTCGGCGTCCATCGCCCGCAAAACCGGCGTGCGCAATGCCGGGTCGAGCCAGCGCTCGGGCTCGCGCGCGTACGCGGGATAGATCGCCAGGCGCGGCGACAGCACCTTGCCGGCGGCGGCGGTCTCTCGCGCCAGATCGTCGAGCGCCGGCCACGGCGCTTCCGGGTTGACGTGGTCGCGGGTCACCGGCGAGACCCCGCCCCAATCGTTGATCCCGGCGGCGATCATCTCGGCGAGCGCGCCGGGGTTCAGATTGGGCGGCGCCTGCAAATTCATCTCGGGGCCGAAGATCAGCCGGGCGGCGGCGATCGTCCACAGATGGTCGGCGAGGTCGGGCTCGGGCGCGGTCGCCATCCGGGTCCCGGGCTTGGCCCGGAAATTCTGGATGATGATTTCCTGGATGTGGCCGTAGCGCTCGTGCAGATCGCGCAGGGCGAGCAGCGCTTCGAGCCGCTCGCGCCGGGTCTCGCCGATGCCGATCAGGATGCCGCTGGTGAACGGCACCGCCGCCTCGCCGGCCGCGCGGATGGTTTCGAGCCGCAGCACCGGGTCCTTGTCGGGCGAGCCGAAATGCGGCCCGCCGCGATGCCGCAGCCGCTCGGCGGCGCTTTCGAGCATGATCCCCTGCGAAGCCGAGACCCCACGCAACAGGTCGAGATCGGCGCGGCTCATGATGCCGGGGTTCAGATGCGGCAAGAGGCCGGTCTCGCGCAGCACCAGCCCGGCCATCTCGGCGAGATAGGAGAGGGTCGTTTGGTGGCCGAGCCGGGCCAGTGCCTCGCGCGCCGCGGCATAGCGCAGCTCGGGCTTGTCGCCCAAGGTGAACAATGCCTCGTGGCACCCCGCCTCGGCCCCGGCGCGGGCGATCGCCAGCACCGCCTCGGCGTCGAGATAAACCGGCTCGCCCGGCCGCGGCGGATGGGCAAAGGTGCAGTAATGGCAGACGTCGCGGCA
>DASYNW010000248.1:0-5917 GCA_036008325.1 Allostellaceae bacterium | reverse complement strand
GCCGGCGGCGTCGCCCCGCTGCCGTTCATGACCGCGGCCGAAATCGTGCTCCACGGGCGGCGGTGCCTCGTCACCCGCTCGGGCTATACCGGCGAGGACGGGTTCGAGATCTCGCTGGCGGCGGCCGACGCGCCGGCATTGGCCGAAATTCTGCTGGCCGAGCCCGAGGTGATGCCCGCCGGCCTCGGCGCCCGCGATACCTTGCGGCTCGAAGCCGGGCTGTGCCTCTGGGGCCACGACATCGACGAAACGACGACCCCGATCTAGGCCGGCCTCGCCTGGACCATTGGCAAAATGCGGCGCGCCGAGGGCGGCTTTCCCGGCGCCGCGATCGTTCTGCGCCAACTCTCCCGAGGTGCGGCGCGCAAGCGGGTCGGTATCCGCCCCGACGGCCGCGCCCCGGCGCGCGAGGCGACGCCGATCGCCGATGGCGCCGGCAACCCGATCGGCCGGGTCACCAGCGGCGGCTTTGGCCCTTCGGTCGGCAGCCCGATCGCGATGGGTTATGTCGAGGCCGCCCACGCCGCCGACGGCGCCGCCTTATCCCTGCTGGTGCGCGGCTCGCCCCGCCCGGCGCGCGTCGCGCCATTGCCGTTTGTCGCGCATCGTTACCACCGCCCCCACCCTAACCCTCCCCCGCGAGCGGGAGAGGGTTAGGGTGGGGGCTGCCTGCGCCCGAGAAGGAACATGGCCATGACCGAGCGTCGCTTTACCGAGGACCATGAATGGGTTCGGCTCGACGGCGATCTCGCCGTGATCGGGATTACCGACTATGCCCAGTCGCAATTGGGCGACGTCGTCTATGTCGAACTGCCGGAGATCGGCCATCGGGTCGAGCAGGGCAAGGAGGCGGCGGTCGTCGAATCAGTCAAGGCGGCAAGCGAGGTCTATGCGCCGATTTCGGGCGAGGTCGCCGAGGTGAACGAGGCGCTCGCCGCCGACCCGGCCAAGGTCAACGCCGACCCGAATGGCGAGGGCTGGTTCTTCAAGCTGCGCCTCGACGACCCCAGGGAGTTCGATCAACTGATGGACGAGGCCGCCTATCAGCGGTTTGTCGCGGAGCAGCACTAGATGCGCTATTTGCCGCTGACCTCGCGCGACCGCGGCGAAATGCTGGCGACGATCGGGGTCGGCTCGATCGATGCGCTATTCGCCGAGGTGCCGGCGGCGGCGCGACTCGATGGTCTCGTCGACCTGCCGCGGGCAATGGGCGAAATCGAGGTCGAGCGAACGATCGCGGCCATGGCGGCGCGCAACCTGGCGGCCGGGTCGGCGCCGTTTTTTGTCGGCGGCGGGGCCTATCGCCACCATGTCCCGGCCGCGGTCGACCATCTGATCCAGCGCGGCGAGTTTTTGACGTCGTACACCCCCTACCAGCCCGAGGTGTCGCAGGGGACCCTGCAATATCTCTACGAGTTTCAGACCCAGATCGCCCTGCTGACCGGCATGGACGCGGCCAATGCCTCGCTCTATGACGGCGCCACCGCCTGCGCCGAAGCGGTGATGATGGCCAATCGGGTGACCGGCCGCAAACGCGCGGTGCTGTCGGGCGGCCTCCATCCGCATTATCGCGAGGTGTGCGAGACCTACGCCCGTTTTGTCGGGTTCGCGCTGGCGGCGCAAGACCCGGCGCCCGGCGAGGCCGAGGATCTGGCGCCGCTGATCGATAGCGGCACATCGTGCGTCGTCGTGCAGAACCCGGATTTCTGGGGCGAATTGCGCGACTGGTCGAGCCTGGCGCAGGCCTGTCACGACCATGGCGCGCTCTTAATCGTCGTCGTCACCGAAATCGTGTCCCTTGGCGCCATTCGCCCGCCCGGCGCGATGGGGGCCGACATCGTCGCCGCCGAGGGCCAGTCGATCGGCAATTCATTGAACTTCGGCGGACCCTATCTCGGCCTCTTCGCCAGCCGCGACAAATTCGTGCGCCAGATGCCGGGTCGTCTCGTCGGCCAGACCGTCGACGCCGACGGCAAGCGCGGCTGGGTGTTGACCTTGTCGACGCGCGAGCAGCACATCCGGCGCGAGCGGGCAACGAGCAACGTGTGCACCAATTCCGGCCTGTGCGCGCTCGCCTTTACGATCCATCTGGCGCTGCTCGGCGAAGCGGGGCTGACGCGCCTGGCGCGGCTCAACCATGCGGCGGCGGTCGCACTCGCCGATCGGCTCGAAAAGCTGCCGGGGGTGCGGATCGCCAACCGCACCTTTTTCAACGAATTCGCGCTGCGCCTGCCATGCCCGGCCGCACCCGCGGTCGAGGCGCTGGCGGCCAGGGGCGTGCTCGGCGGCATCCCGGTCAGCCGGCTTTATCCGGACCGGCCGGAGCTGGCCGATCTGCTGCTGGTGGCGGCGACCGAGACCGTCACCGAAGCTGACATGGACCGGCTCGCGCTGGGCTTGGCGGAGGTCTTGTCGTGAACGATTGGAGCCGGGCGGCGAGCGCGGGTTCGACCGCAGGCGCGGCAGCATCGGCCGCGACCTTCAGCGGCAATCGCGGCTTGCAGATCGAGGAAAAACTGATCTTCGAGCAGGATTCGCCAGGGCATTGCGGCGTCGATCTGCCCGAGCCGGCGCCGTTCGATGGGCGCCTCGGCGGGCTCGAGCGGCAAGGGCCGATCGGCCTGCCGGGGCTCAGCGAGCCGCAGGTGGTGCGCCACTTCACCCGGCTGTCGCAAAAGAATTATGCGATCGACAGCGGGCTCTATCCGCTCGGCTCGTGCACGATGAAGCACAACCCGCGGCTCAACGAGAAACTGGCGCGGCTGCCGGGCCTCGCCGACATCCACCCGCTGCAGCCGGTCTCGACCGTGCCGGGCGCGCTCGAGCTGATCGACACCCTGGCACATTGGCTCAAGACCCTGACCGGCATGCCGGCGATCGCCTTGTCGCCCGGCGCCGGGGCGCATGGCGAGCTGTGCGGCATGATGACGATCCGCGCCGCACTCGAAGCCCGCCGCGACCCGCGCCGGCGGGTCTTGGTGCCGGAATCGGCGCACGGCACCAACCCGGCGACGGCGGCCGCCTGCGGCTATTCGGTCGATCCGATCCCGGCCAATGCCCGCGGCCGGGTCGATCGCGCGGCATTGGAAGCGAGGCTCGGCCCCGATGTCGCGGCGCTGATGCTGACCAACCCCAACACCTGTGGCCTGTTCGAGGACGAGATCGTCGAGATTGCCGCCGCGGTCCATCGCGCCGGCGCGTTCTTCTACTGCGACGGGGCCAATTTCAACGCGATCGTCGGCCGGGTGCGGCCCTCTGATCTCGGTATCGACTGCATGCATTTGAACCTGCACAAGACATTTTCGACCCCCCATGGTGGCGGCGGGCCGGGCAGCGGGCCGGTGGCTCTGGCGGCGTCACTCGCACCCTATGCGCCATTGCCGTGGCTGGTGCATGGCGAGAACGGGCTCGATCTGGTCGAGCACAGGCGAGGCGAGGCCCTGGCGGCGATCGGCCGGCTCAAGGGGTTTCACGGCCAGATGGGCATGTTCGTGCGGGCGCTCGCCTACATGATGAGCCACGGCGCCGACGGGCTGCGGCAGGTGGCCGAGGATGCGGTGCTCAACGCCAATTATCTGCGCGTGCTGCTCGAAGGCGATCTCAGCCTGTCGTTCCCGGGCCCCTGCATGCACGAGGTGCTGTTCGACGACCGCTTTTTGAAGGACACCCAGATCACCACCCTCGATTTTGCCAAGGCATTGATCGACGAGGGCTATCATCCGATGACGATGTATTTCCCGCTGGTCGTGCACGGCGCGCTCCTGATCGAGCCGACCGAGACCGAAAGCAAAGCCGCGCTCGACGAGTTCGCCGCGGTGGTCAAGGCGCTGGCCGGCGCCGCCCGCGCAGGCGCCGCCGCCCGCTTCCGCGCCGCCCCGGTTCTCACCCCGCGCCGCCGCCTCGACGAGACCTTGGCCGCGCGCCAGCCGCAGCTGCGCTGGCGCCCTGTCGCGCCGCGCCGCGAAGCCGCGGAGTAGCCGCAGGAGACGGCATAGCCGATCGCGGTGCGCGCCGCCGGTCGGCGGATTGCGCTGAACGACTGGCCTCATTTTTGCTCTCTTGTAGGAGCACCATCAGCAAATTGCGCCATCGAGTAGGGGCGCCGTCGAACCGCGCCCGAGGAGCCATCGCATGGAGCAGCCGCGGGTTCTCGTCAAACCGTCGCGCCGGGCGGTGCTGACCGCGGCGACGGCGGGCGCGCTGGTCCCGCGCGCCGTGCTCGCGCAGCCGGCTCCGGCCCCGGCACTGCCGCGGCAGCGGGTCGAAGCCGCCCTGCCGCAGTTGCAGCAGCTCGCCGAGGAGGCGCGGCAGCGCACCGGCATCCCCGGCATGGCGATCGCCGTCGTCTACGAGGACGAGGTGATCTATCTCGAAGGCTTCGGCGTGCGCGAGGAGGGCAAGCCCGACGCGGTCGATCCGGACACGGTGTTTCAGCTCGCCTCGCTGTCGAAGCCGATCGCCGCAACCGTGGTGGCGGCGCTGGTCGGGAATGGCGTCGTCGGCTGGGACGACCCGATCGTCCGCCACGATCCCGGGTTCGAGATGCACGATGCCTGGGTCACCCGCCAGGTGACGCTGCGCGACCTGCTCGCTCATCGCAGCGGGCTGCCCGACCATGCCGGCGACGCGCTCGAGGACATCGGCTACGACCGCGCCCAGATCCTCTACCGGCTGCGCTTCCAGAAGCCGGACAGCAGCTTCCGATCGCATTACGCCTACACCAATTTCGGCTTCACAGAGGCCGCCATCGCGGCGGCCATGGCCAGCGGCAGGTCGTGGGCCGATGTGTCGGCCGAATTGCTCTACCGTCCGCTCGGCATGCATCGCACCAGCTCGCGCTTTGCCGATTTCACCGCCGCCCCAAACCGGGCATCCGGCCATGTGCAGGTTGCCGGCAAATGGGTCGCCAAGTACACCCGCAACGCTGACGCGCAATCCCCCGCCGGTGGGGCGAGCTCTTCGGCCCAGGACATGGCGATGTGGCTGCGGCTACAGCTCGCCGGCGGCAGATTCGCCGGCAAACAAATCGTCGTGGCCGAACCGCTCGATGAGACCCATCGCCCGCAGATCGTGCGCACGCCGCCGAAAAACCCGGCGGTCGACCATGCCGGGTTCTACGGTCTCGGCTGGAACATCGATTACGATGCTGACGGCCGGGTCCATTGGGGCCATTCCGGCGGGTTCGACCTCGGCGCGGCGACCAGCGTGTCATTGCTCCCGGCCGAGCGGCTGGGCATCGTGGCGCTGACCAATGCGCAGCCGATCGGCGTGCCGGAGGCGGTGGGCCGCAGCTTTTTCGACATCGTGCTGACCGGCAAGGTCGAAAAGGACTGGCTGTCGCTCTATGGCCAGCTGATGGCGGCGACGCTCGCCCCCGGGTACGGCACCGCCGTCGACTATACCAAACCGCCAGCGCAGCCATCGCCGGCATTGCCCGCCGCCGCCTATGCCGGCACCTACCACAACGATCTTTATGGCCCGATCGTGATCGCTACAGGCGATATGGGGCTGGTGGTCAAACTGGGGCCAGCTCAGCAGCCTTACCCGATGCAGCATTTCGACCGCGACGTGTTCACCTATCAGCCCGCCGGCGAGAACGCCGCCGGCCCGAGCGGCGTCAGCTTCACGATCGGCGCCGACCAACAGGCGCGGGCGGTGACGATCGAGAACCTCGATACCCACGGCCAGGGCACCTTCGACCGGGTGGCCGCCGTCAAGTGAAAGCTGGCGGGGCTTAATGGCACAAACCCGACGTTTGTGACCGTAGCCTTTACGCTCCCGCCATCCCGGCGCAGGCCGGGACCCATGCCAGCCATAGGCACCGGCCTTCGCCGGTGTGGCGACGTGGTGGCCTGGAAGTCTCTCTCAGAATGCCTCGTTAAGACGGGGCGATCGTGGTGCCGCCGTCGACGACGAT
>DASYNW010000247.1:0-7213 GCA_036008325.1 Allostellaceae bacterium | reverse complement strand
GACGATGCCGTCGGCCAGCGCTTGCGCCGCGCCCAGCGGCTCGCCGGTGACAATCATCCGCAACGCCTTTTCCGGGCCTATGAGGCGCGGCAGGCGCTGGGTCCCGCCGGCGCCGGGCAACAGGCCGAGCTTGACCTCGGGCAGGCCCATCCGCGCCGCCGCCGCGGCGACCCGGAAATGGCAGGCGAGCGCCAGCTCAAAGCCGCCGCCTAAAGCGGTGCCGTGCAAGGCCGCGACCACCGGCTTTGGCATCGCCTCGATTTGGGCGATCACCTCGGCGAGGCTCGGGGACCGCGGCTTCTGGCCGAATTCGGTGATGTCGGCGCCGGCGAAAAAGGTGCGCCCAGCGCAGGCGATCACCACCGCTTCGACGGCATTGTCGTCGCCGGCCCGGCGCAGCGCCTCGGCGAGCCCGGCGCGGACCTCGTGCTTCAGCGCGTTGACCGGCGGATTGTCGGCGATCACGATCGCGATCCGGCCGTCGCGGCGCAGATCGATGCTGGCGTTGATATTGCCCATGCCGCCCCTGTCCTTGCGTTGCCCGCAGATTAGACCGATGCGCCCGTTCGATGAAGGGGCGTGGCACCGACGGTCCGGGCTAGGACGCGCTCCCCACCGACAGCGCTTGAACAAACCGCTCGATCTTGGCGCGTGGGTCGGCGGCGCGCATTACCTCGCCCATGACCGCAATCCCGGACGCGCCGGCGGCGCGGCACAGCGCGGCATTGTCCGGGGCGATGCCGCCCAGCGCCACGACCGGGCCGGGCGCTTCGGCGGCGATGGCAGCGAGGCCGTCGAGCCCCAGCGCCGGACCGTAGCCAGGCTTGCTTGCGGTCAGGAAGACCGGGCTCACGGTTACATAATCGGCGCCGGCGCGCAGCAAGGACTTGGCTTCCAGGCCCGAATGAGCCGAGGCGCCGATCAGCGCGCCGGGCAGCCGGAAGCGGGCCGCCTGCGGATCGCCGCCGCTCGGAAGATGCACGCCGCCGGCGCCGGCCTTGGCCACCGTCTCGATATCCTCGTGCGCCATCACGGTTGCGCCAAACCGGTGGCCGAGCCTTACCAGCGCCGCCAGCAGCTCGCCGCGCTCGGCCGGCGGCAGATCCTTCTCGCGCAGGCTGAACCAGCGGCAACCGCCGGCAAAGGCGGCCTCGGCAATTTCGACGAGCGGCCGGAGCACCTGGCTGCGGTCGGAGATCACCAGCAGCGGCGGATCGGGCAAATCCATGGCGCCGGACCTACGGGTGGGGCGGGGAGTGCGGCGGCCCGAGGGGCGCTGGGCCGAGCAGCAGCTCGGCCGCGACCGTGACCCGGATCGCCGCCTCGCCGGGTGCGCCCACCGGGGCGGCCATCGCCATCGCCCCGGCAAAGCGCGGCATCGGCCCATCGCCGGTTTCGGCATTGCCGATCTGCAGGTCGCGGTAGCGCAGCACCCTCAGATGCAGGCGGTCGGCGATCGACGCGGCGCGCTGGTCGAGCCCGGCCAGCGCCTCGGCGGTCAGATCTTTCTCGGCGCCACGCACCGTCTCGGGCGAGACTTCGTAGCCGAGCGAGGACATCAAGAGCCCATCGGATTGCAATGTCCCGGCGAGCTTCAGCGCCGCATCGGCACCTTTGCCGCTCAGGATCACCGACTGACTGCCGCGCCACCGCGGCGGGCCGTTTTGCGGCTGCTCCTCGTTGACCGCGTAAGCGCCGGTTTCGACTTCGACCCCTTGCACCTGATGCGCCCGGTCGAGCGCCGCCACCATCCGGCGGTTGATCGCCGATTGCAGCGCCAGCGGGTCGGCGCCGGTCTCCTCGACCCTCAATTCGATGCGCAACAGGTCGCGTACCACCTTGCGCTCGGCCGTCTGGCTCAGATGCAGCACGGTCGCCTGCCGGTCGGGCGGCTGCGGCTGCGCCCGCGCCGCGACCGACACGCAGATCGCCGCCGACACCCATGCCGCCAAGGCGATTGCGACGACGAGGCCCGATTGGACCTTGCCGAACCCGGACCGGGTCAGCGCCACCAGCGATCCTCCCATGTGTCCGCTTACCGCCGAAGCGGCCTCGAGCGATTATGGACGAGCGCGCCCGCCCCGGCTACCGACGGCTCTTGCGGCGCTGCCGGGTTTGGGCGATGAAGACCGATGGTTTCGATCGCACCGCGGCGTGGGTTGCAGGCGCTGGTCACCCGCCCACGCGAGGAGGCGGAGACATTGGCGGCGGCGCTGGCGGCGCGCGGCGTCGCCGCATTGATCGAGCCGTTGATGGAGGTGCATTTCCTCGCGGCGGCGCCCGATCTCCGCGGCGTGCAGGCGATATTGTGCACCAGCGCCAATGGGGTGCGGGCATTTGCGCGAGCCAGCGGCGAGCGCCGGCTGCCGCTCCTCGCGGTCGGCGACGTCACCGCGGCGCGCGCCCAGGCCGAGGGTTTTGCCGCGGTCGCCAGCGCCGGCGGCGATGCCGCCGATCTCGCCCGGCTGACCGCGGCCCGGCTCGATCCGGGCAGCGGGCGCCTGCTGCACGTCTGCGGCAGCGACGTTGCCGGCGACCTCGCGGGCGACCTTCGCGCGCGCGGTTTCGCGGTCGAGCGCGCCATCCTCTACGCGGCGCGGCCGGTGGCGTCGCTGAGCCCGGCCGCGGTCGAGGCGATCGGCTCGGGCATGATCGATGTCGCCCTGTTCTTCTCGCCGCGCACCGCCGCGATCTTTGTCCGGCTAGCGAATGGCGCCGGGGTCGGACGGTACTGCGCCGGGATCGCCACTGTGTCGATCAGCCTTGCGGCCGACGCTCCGCTCGCTGCACTGCCCTGGCGCGAGCGACGGATCGCGGCGCGGCCCGATCAGCCGGCGCTGCTCGACGCACTCGGGCGTCTCGTCGCCGAAGAGCCGGTCTGAGCAGGGAGGCCGCGGGCCGATGTCCGAGGAACATAGCGCCGGCGCGCCGCAGGATCGCGACCCGTCGTTGATCGAGCCGGGGGCGGTCGAGCCGGGCGCGGCCGAGCCGCAGCCCGCCACAATCGGCGAGACCCGGTCAGCGATTGGGACCGAGGCGACAACGCCCGCACGAGGCGCCTCACGATCTCGGCTGGCCGTCCTATGGCTGGCATTGCTGCTGGCGTTGGTTGTTGCCGGGATAGCGTTGTCGCCGTTCTGGGCGTCGGCGCTGGCGCCGCTGCTGCCGTGGGGCGCCGAGGGCTCGCCGCCCGCCGCGAATTATACAGCCCTCGACACCCGGGTCAGCGCGCTCGATACGCGGGTGACTGCGCTCGCCGATCGGGTGCCCACGCTCGCCAATCGGGTGGCCGCGCTCGAAGCACGGCCGGCGCCGTCCGCCACGGATGTCGATGCGGTCAGGGCGGCCCAGGCGGCGCAGGCGCAGCGGCTCGACCGGCTGGCGGCGGCGCTCGCCGCCGATCGCCCGGACCAGGCCGCGGTCACGACTAACGCGGCCGCACTGCAGCAGCTGACCCGGCGGGTCGCGGTGATCGAAACGCAAGCCGCCGGCAAAGCCGCCGAGAATAGCAAGGAGCAGCAGCAGCTGGAGCGGCTCGGCGACTTCGCCACCGATCTCGGCGACCGGCTGTCGGCGCTGGAGCGGCAAATCCGCGCGCAGGGTTTGGCCGGTCGCGCCGGCCCCGCCTTGCTGCTGGCGGTGGAGCAAATGCGTCAGGCGGTCGAGCAAGGCCGGCCGTTCCGGACCGCGTATGGCACCTTCAGCTGGCTCGCCCGCAGCGATCCGACGCTGACCGGCGGAGCATCACCGCTGGCCGAAGCCGCGCGCGACGGGGTTCCGAGCCGGGCCGCGTTGCGCCGCGGGCTCACCGATCTCGCCGGCAAGCTTTCCCGCACGACGAGCGCGCCTGCTGCGACCTCGTCATGGTGGCAACAGGCGCTCGATCGGACCCGCGGGCTGGTCACGATCCGACGCATCGGCGTTGCCGGCGATAGCGGTCCGCGAACGGCGGTCGACGCCGCCCGAGCGGCGCTGGCCGACGACGATCTCGGCGCCGCAATCGCGGCCCTCGGTGGGGTCGGCGGAGCCGAGGCGGAAGCGGCGAAGCCGTGGTTGCGGATGGCGCGCACCCGGCTCGCGGCCGAGGCGGCGCTGGCGCATCTGCAAGACCTGCTGGCGGTCCGGCTCGGAGCGACGGCGGTGCCGCCGGCGGCACCGGCCGCCGGGCAGGATCAGGCACCACCTGCCGTCGCCCCGCCGCCGCCCACCGCCACCCCGTCACCCCCTGCGGCCAATCCCAATCCGGCGCCGCCGTCCTCGGCGACACCGCGCGCGCCATCCTGATGCGCGCGATCGGCGCTCTGATCGCGATCGCCGCACTGGTGGTTGCCGCGGTGTTTTTTGCCAACCATCCGGGGCAGGTCGAAATCGTCTGGCAGGGTTGGCAGATCGAGACTTCGATCGGCGTGCTGATCGCCGCGGCGGTGCTGGCGGCGCTCGCCGCGGCGCTGCTGCTGTGGCTGATGACCCAGATCCTCGGCAGCCCGCGCGCGTTGCTGCGGCGGCGGCGCGAGCGGCGGCGGCGCGCCGGCTATCAGGCCTTGACCCGCGGCATGGTCGCGGTCGCCGCCGGCGACCCGCAGGAGGCGCGGCGCCACGCCCGCCGGGCCGAGGCGCTGCTCGCCGAGCCGCCCTTGACCCTGTTGCTGTCGGCGCAGGCCGCACAACTCGGCGGCGATCGGAATGCCGCAAAGAAATTCTTCACCGCGATGCTCGACCGCGCCGAGACCGAGTTTCTCGGCCTGCGCGGCCTCCACAACCATGCATTGCACGAGGGCGACCGCGACACCGCGCGGCGTTTGGCCGAACGGGCCGCGGCGCTGCGTCCCGATGCGCGCTGGGCGATGGCCAGCCGGTTCGATCTCGAAGTGCGCGACGGTCGCTGGGAAGCGGCGCGCGACACCCTCGCCCAGGCCGTCAGGCGGCAGATCGCGCCGGCCGCGGCCGGGCACCATCGCGGCGTGATCCTGCACAAGCTGAGCCTCGCCGCGCTCACTCAGGGCGAGCGCGCGCGGGCATTGGCGCTGGCCGGGGAGGCTCAGGCGTTGGTGCCGGACCTGGCGCCGGCGGTGGCGCATTATGCGCGCCTGCTGATCGAGGACCAGCGCACCCGCCGCGCCGTCAAGACCGTCGAGCGCGCCTGGCAGACCGCGCCCCACCCGGAGCTGGCGCAGGTCTATGGCGCGATCCGCGAGGGCGAGGCGCCGCTGGCGCGGGTGGCCCGGTTCGAGCGGCTGGCGGCGCGCAATCCCGGCGCGCGCGAAAGCCACCTCGCACTCGCCGAAGCGGCGCTGGCGGCGCAGCTCTGGGGCGAGGCGCGCCGTCATCTCGAACGGGCGCTGACCGCCGACCCGCCGCCGCTGGCGACGACCCCGGCACACCCGGCCGCGACGCTGGCGTTGCCGGGGCCGGGGCCGGCGCCGGCCGCTTTCAGCGACACGCAGACCGCAACTATCGGGCGCCCTACCGTGCGGCTGTGCCAGATGATGGCCCGGCTCGAAGAGGGCGAGCACGGCGATCCGGCACGGCTGCGCCAATGGCTCGACCGCGCCGCGCGGGCAATGCCCGACCCCTGCTATGTGTGCGCGAGCTGCGGCGGCGAGAGCCTCGAATGGCACGCGCTGTGCCCGCGCTGCGGCAGCTTTGACGCGCTCGCCTGGCGCACCCCGCTCCGCGCCGCCGATCGGGCCGCGCCAGATCCTGTCCTTCCGGAGGCCCGAGCGGACATCGTGGCCCAGAGTCAAACGGATGCCGCGACCGCCGAGCGGCGCCCGCCGGCCTCGCCGATCGCCGAGCCGGGCGGCGACTGAGGCCCCCTGCCCGCGCGCGTCGCAAACGGCTTGGCGCAAAGGGCAAAACACGCTATCAGTGAGCCGGCGCGCCCCGGTAGCTCAGTGGTAGAGCAACCGCTTCGTAAGCGGTAGGCCGTTGGTTCAAATCCGACTCGGGGCACCATTGGGCAGAAGCACATCCGACCGAGCCGCGAGAAGCGGGCACGGCTGATATTCGGTGTGGGGTAGTTCGAGCCTAAGCGATTGGGCGACCCTTGGCCTCCTCGATCACGCCCACCAGCTGCGCCCCGAGCAAATTCTCCAGCAGCTGTTCGAGCGCACTAAGCGCGACCTGCTCCCTATCAGCCCATGCGGCGTCGGCCGCCTCAAGTGAATGGTAATAAGCCCGTTTTTTATTTTCGACGAGCAGGTCAAGCATCGACTTCTTACCAGGAAGTCGATAACCCAACTTTACGGACAGAACAAGATATGACGCCGCCCTGGCCGTCCGGCCATTGCCATCGTCGAACGGGTGAATCCAGTTGACTCGCCACATAACATATGCGGCTAGATGCAGAGCTGGCATCTCGGCGAAATTTGCATTTACGTATTCGCAGAGATCCTCAACCAGGCCCGCGACCGCACTTACTGGCGGCGGCTGATGCCGGCTTCCGGTGATATAGATCGCAGACGGACGGTAGTTGCCAGCGAAAGTATTAATCCCTTCCAGCGCCAAACGATTCAGGCTCAAAAGGGTCGACGGTCGCAGCTTAAAAGGTGACTGCGCCGTTAGAGCCTCTTCTACGTACTCGGCAACGGCATCGGCCTGCCGGAGACCGTTGGACGCTTCTTTTCTGGCGAGCTCTGACGGATTGCTGATAATTATCGGGGGCGCCGCGACACTTTTGCGATCGCCCCCGTCGGGATTAGTCATGATTACCGTGCTTCAGCGCCTCGGCCTCTTGATCCACGATCTCCCTCGTAATGCGATCGTTTTCGATCTTGGTGTTGCCATAGGCGAAACTGCGGCGCTGCTCCTCCCAATCCTCGGTCGACATCCTCATCAGTCGTGCCATTTCGATCAGGGTGGAAAGCTTCGCATTCATCGCTAGTTGCTCCTCTCGGCCATTATATAGGGCGCTTCGTTCATGCTTGCTTACGTTGATAGGGATAACGTTTGTGAGCGCAGGTTGCCGGGGCTATGCCCGTCGGCCCCCGGACTGTCAAGCCCGCCATTGCCACGCGCATCCGCAATTTTGGCGGGGTGCGTTGGTGTTCGAAGGGCCTGGGGTCAGGAACGGGTGTGGCGGCGGAGGATCGAGGTCAGATCGGCGAGGCTTTGCCATTTCTCGCTGCGGTCGACGGCGTGCTCGACCTCGCTCACCCCTTGCGGGGTTAGCACGGTCGCGGCGAGCTCGCGGAATTTCTCGCGGATCTCGGAT
>DASYNW010000246.1:0-5654 GCA_036008325.1 Allostellaceae bacterium | reverse complement strand
CGGCCGAGACCGAGCGCACCGCGGCGCTGATGCCGGCCTCGCAGGGGGTGCTCGGCTGGCCGCCAGACGGGCGCAACCTCGTCGCCCTCGCCGACGAGGGCGAATTGCCCTTTGCCGACTATTCGATCGACCGGGTGCTTTTGGTGCACGCGCTCGAATCGAGCGAGCCCGCCGGGCCGATGCTGAAGGAGATCTGGCGGGTGCTCGCGGGCGGCGGACGGCTGTTGGTGGTCACCCCCAACCGGCGCGGCATCTGGGCCCGGCTCGACCGCACCCCGTTCGGCTCCGGCCGGCCCTACACGATGTCGCAATTGTCGCATCTGCTGCGCGAGGAGCTGTTCACCCCGGTGGCGACCGGGACGGCGTTGTTTGTGCCGCCGGCCGGCGACCGCATGGTCCTGCGCTCGGCCCCGGCCTGGGAGCGGCTCGGCAGCCGCTGGTTCCCGCGCTTTGCCGGTGTCGTGCTGATCGAGGCGACCAAGCAGATCTATGCCAAGCCCGCGGCTGCGCGCGCGACCCGCCGCCGCCTCGTCTACGCGCCGGCGACGCACGGTCTCTCGCACCGCGAACTGCAGCCTTGAGGCCCGCTATCCGGCCCGCCGGCCGGACAGGACCCCGCCGGATGGGACCCCTCCGGATAGGACCCCTCCGGATAGGACAAAGACGCCTTGCTCGGCCAGGAGGTTGGCGAGGCTGCCATGCGGATCGAGCGCGTGGGGCCGGCCGCGCCGGTCGAGGATCACGCTGTGCTCGACCTTGACCCCGAGCTCGTCGCACAGCGCGGCAAAGTCGCGGATCGTGCACAGGTGGATGTTCGGGGTCTCGTACCACGGGTGCGCCAAGAGGTCCGACATCGGCATCCGGCCGCGCAGCAGCAGGTGCAGGCGAACCCGCCAAAAGCCGAAATTCGGGAACGAGACGATCGCGCGCCGGCCGATGCGCACGAGCGCCTCGAGCACGCGGCGCGGCTGCCGCGTCGCCTGCAAGGTCTGGCTCAAGACGACGACGTCGAACGCGGCTTGCGGATAGGCGTCGAGATCGCGGTCGGCGTCGCCCTGAATGACCGAGAGCCCATGGCCGACGCAGGAATTGACCCCGGACTGGCTCAATTCGATGCCGCGGCCGTCGACCGCCTTGTGGCGCGCCAGATAGGCGAGCAGCGCGCCGTCGCCGCAGCCGATGTCGAGCACCCGCGCGCCCGGCTCGATCATCTCGGCGATCAGCCGCAGATCGTGGCGCAATTCGCCGGCAGCGGCGATCTCGGCAGCGGGCCGCGCGCCGGCCTCGCCCAGGCTCAATAACGCCGCCATCGTCCTACCCTTGCCACCGGGCCGTCGCCGTCAGCGGGAGAGGCCGCGATGCTCGGCGCAGCCGGCAAGAAAGCCGCGCAAGGTCGCGAAAAATTCGGGCTCCTGCAGCAGAAAAGCGTCATGCCCGTTTTCGGTTGCGATCTCGACAAAGCTGACATTGGCCGCGACCGCATTCAGCGCGTGCACCACTTCACGGCTTTCCGAGGTCGGGAACAGCCAGTCGCTGGTGAACGAGATCACGCAGAACCGCGAGCGCGTGCCGGTAAAGGCGCCGGGCAGCGAGCCGCCGTGCTCGGCTGCAAGGTCGAAATAATCCATCGCGCGGGTGATGTAGAGATAGGAATTGGCGTCGAAGCGGTCGACAAAGGTGCTGCCCTGGTGCCGCAGGTAGCTTTCGACCTGGAAATCGGCGTCGAAGCCGTAGGTCACCGCGCGCCGGTCCTGCAGGTTGCGGCCGAACTTGCGGTGCAGGGCGGCTTCCGAGAGATAGGTGATATGCGCCGCCATGCGGGCCACGGCGAGCCCGCGCGCTGGCTTGCGACCGAGGGCCAGATAACGCCCGCCGCACCAGTCGGGATCGGCGATGATCGCCTGGCGCCCGACTTCGTGAAAAGCGATGTTCTGCGCCGAATGGCGCGCCGCGGCGGCGATCGGCACCGCGGCAAAGACGCATTCGGGATAGCTCGCCGCCCATTGCAAGACCTGCATGCCGCCCATCGAGCCGCCGATCACGCAAAACAGGCTGTCGATGCCGAGGTGATCGAGCAGCAATTTCTGCGCCCGCACCATGTCGCGCACGGTGATGACCGGGAACGACAAGGCCCAGGGCTCGCCGGTCGCCGGGTCGACATCCTGCGGCCCGGTGGTCCCCATGCAGCCGCCCAGCACGTTGGCGCATATGAGGAAATAGCGCTCGGTGTCGAGCACCCCATCGGGGCCGATCAGGGTTTCCCACCAGCCGGGCTTGCCGGTGATCGGGTGCGGGTCGGCGGCATACTGGTCGCCGGTCAGCGCGTGGCAGACGAGGATCGCGTTCGACCGCTCGGCATTCAGCGCGCCATAGGTCTGGTAGGCGATCGTGAACGGCCCGAAATCGACCCCGCAATCGAGCCGCAGCGGCTCCCGCAGCAGCAGCCGATGGCCCGGCCAATCCTGATCCGAGCGAGAAATCGGGCGAGGCGATGTCACTGTCGACACGAAGATTCTCTGCAAGTCCGACGCGAAATGAGGCAAGTGGGTGTCGAATTCGGGGGCGCTAGCTAGGGATCGGCGGCCGGGCATGTCAACGTTTTCTTTGATTTCGTCCGGATGGGCTTCTACTACTGGCGTTCCCGAGCCATGCCCGAGACCATGTCCAGCAGCCCGTCCGATCTCGCAGATTTGCGCCGACGCATCGACGAGATCGACGATCGGCTGCACGATTCGTTAGCCGAACGGGCCGAGATCGTCAGCAGAGTGGCGATCAGCAAGAAGGGCGGCGATGTGGCGTTCTATCAGCCCGCGCGCGAGGCGCAGATCCTGCGGCGGCTTGCCGCCCGGCATCGCGGCATGCTGCCGTTCGCCACGGTCGTGCAGATCTGGCGCGAGCTGCTGGCGGCGACAGTACGGCTCGAAACCCCGTTTGCGGTTGCGGTCTTCGCCCCCGCCGAAGCACAGGGCTTCTGGGATCTCGCCCGCGACCATTACGGCAGCCTGACGCCGATGTCGCCCTGTCGCTCGGCCGGCCAGGTGATCGGCGCCGTCAACGAGGGTCGGGCCGCGGTCGGCATTCTGCCGCTGCCGCAGGAGGGTGACCCCGATCCATGGTGGCCTCACCTGCTGTCCCCGGACGAGGATGCGCCGCGGGTCATCGCCCGGTTGCCGTTTGGCGCCCGCGGTAACGCCCGCAGCGGGGCCGACGCGCTGGCGATCGGCCGCGGCGCGCAGCAGGAGACCGGCGCCGACCGCACCTTTTTCGCCGTCGAAGCCGCGGCCGACATCAGCCGTCCGCGGTTTCTGGAGTCGTTGGCCGACAGCGATCTCGCCTGCACCTTCTTTACCGCCTGGGAACATGGCGACCGTGCGGTGAATCTGATCGAGCTTGACGGCTTTGTGCCGCTCTCCGACCCGCACCTCGCCTGCTTTCGCCGGCAGCTTGGCGCGGCGTTGCACCGTCTTGTTCCGTTCGGCGGCTACGCGCTGCCGATGCCGGCGGCGGCGCTGTCGGCCGGCGCCGCGAAAGGCTGAACCGAAATGACGTCAGTAACCGGTCCGACGCCGCGCCCGGGCATCCTCGACCTCGCCCCCTATGTCGGCGGCGAGGCCAAAATCGTCGGGGTCGACCGGCCGATCCGGCTCGCCTCGAACGAAAGCGCCCTCGGCCCCAGCCCAAAGGCCATTGCCGCCTATCGGGCGCTGGCGCATGAGATCCATCGTTATCCCGAAGGCAGCGTCGAATTACTGCGCGAGGCGATCGGCCGGCAGCACGGGCTCGACCCGGCGCGGATCGTCTGCGGCGCCGGCTCGGACGAGCTGATCGCCCTGCTGATGCGCTCTTATGCCGGTCCCGGCGACGAGGTGCTATACAGCCGGCATGGGTTTCTAATCTATCCGATCGACGCGTTGTCGGTGGGGGCGACGCCGGTGCCAGCCCCCGAGCGCGCGCTCACCGCCGATGTCGACGCGCTCCTCGACCGCGTCACGCCGAAGACGCGCATCGTTTTTCTGGCCAACCCTAACAACCCGACCGGGACCTATCTCGGCGCCACGGAATTGGCGCGGCTGCATGCCGGACTGCCGCCATCGGTGGTGCTCGCGATCGATGCCGCCTATGCCGAATTCGTCAACCGCAACGACTACCAGCCGGGCATCGGCCTTGTCGATCGCGCCGACAATGTCGTGATGCTGCGCACCTTCTCGAAGATATACGCGCTCGGCGGCCTTCGGCTAGGCTGGGCTTACTGCCCGCCGGCGATCGCCGATGTGCTGAACCGGGTGCGCGGACCGTTCAATGTCTCGACACCGGCAATAGCGGCGGGGATTGCGGCGATCGAGGATACTGAAGCGCTGATGCGCGCCCGCGCCCACAACGATCATTGGCAGCCGTGGTTGTCGGAGCGCCTGGCCGCACTCGGGCTGGCGCTGACCCCCGGTGTCGCGAACTTCGTCACGCCGAGGTTCCCGGACGAGCCCGGGCGCGACGCCGAGGCCGCCTTCGCATTTTTGCGGCGGCACGGCATCTTGACCCGCAAATTGGAGGCCTACGGCTTGCCGCAATATTTGCGGATCACGATCGGCACCGGCGAGGAGATGGAAAAAGTGGCGGCGACACTCGGCGAATTCATGGATAAGCGATGATTTTTGTCCGCGGTGAGACCTTTCTCGTCATTCCCGCGAACGCGGGAACCCAAGGGCGGCAGGTCGCTGCGCCGCAGACCCTGGGCCCCCGCTTTCGCGGGGGCGACGGTTGCTCGTTCCGGACAGGCAGACCGTGACCGAAAAGCTGTTCGACCGGGTGGCGCTGATCGGGATCGGGCTGATCGGCTCGTCGCTCGCCCGGGTGTTGCGCCGCGACAGCCCCGGCACGACGATCGTCGCCTGCGCCCGGCGGCCCGAGACCCTGGCCGCGGCCCTGCGCCTCGAGCTTGCCGACGAGGTGACCCACGACCCGGCCGCGGCGGCGGCGGGCGCCGATCTGGTGGTGGTCGCGACGCCGATCTCGGCCTATGACGAAATCGGCCGGCAGATCGGCCCGGCATTGAAGCCAGGTGCCATCCTGACCGATGTCGGCTCGGTGAAGGAGGCGGTGATCCGCGACCTCGCCCCCCATGTGCCGCCCGGCGTACATTTCGTCCCCGGCCATCCGGTCGCCGGCACCGAACATTCCGGCCCCGAAGCAGGCTTTGCCGAATTGTTCCGCGACCGTTGGTGCGTGCTGATCCCGCTGCCCGAAACCGACGCCGCGGCGGTGGCGAAGGTGCGCCGGATGTGGGAGCAGGCCGGCATGCGCGTCGTCACGATGGAGGCGGCGCACCATGACCGGGTGCTGGCGATGACCTCGCATCTGCCGCATTTGATCGCCTATACGATCGTCGGCACCGCGACCAACCTCGAAGAGAGCCTCAAATCCGAGGTCATCGCGTTCTCGGCCAGCGGGTTTCGCGACTTCACCCGCATCGCCGCGTCGGACCCGGTGATGTGGCGCGACATCTTTTTGAACAACCGCGAGGCCGTGCTCGAAATCCTGCAGCGCTTCAGCGAGGATTTGACTGCCTTGCAGCGCGCGATCCGCTGGGGCGAGGGCGACATCCTGCAGGAGCTGTTTACCCGCACCCGCGCGATCCGCCGCTCGATCATCGAAGCGAA
>DASYNW010000245.1:0-15709 GCA_036008325.1 Allostellaceae bacterium | reverse complement strand
GGTGGGTTCGACCTGTCGACAGAAAGGACGCGGCATGCTGGCGATGTGGGTGAAGGTTCGGGTGAAGCCCGGCGAGCGCGAGCGGTTCCTCAAGGCGATCGAGGTGGATGCCCTCGGCTCCGAGCGCGACGAGCCGGGCTGTCTGCGCTTCAACGTTCTTCAGGACGGAGAGGACCAGAACGTCTACTACTTCTTCGAAGCCTACCGGGACGAGGCAGCCTTGGAGGCGCATCGGGCCGCCCCCCACTATGCTGTCTGGCGCGCGGCCGCGGACACCTTGGATGGCGCGCCCCAGGCGACGCGCTGCCAGCCCGTCTTTCCCGCCGCCGTCGGATACTGGGAGAAAAAGGCCCCGTCTGCCGGGTGAGCGAGCGCCTGCCGACGCGCGTCTGTCAGGTCAGCTGCTGCGTGATCGCGAGCAAGCGCAGGGCGAAAAGGCGTTCAACCCGCGCGATTCGTTTGCGCGGCAGGTTGCCCTTCGGCGGCGTTTTATTCGGGCTCGGTGAATTCGAGCTTGTCGGTGAGACCGTAGCCCTCGGCCAGGGTTTGCAGCTTGAACCAGGTCGCGTCCTCGACGTCGATGCCGTTCTGCCGGCGGTCCTCTTCGCGCATGTGCTCGATCTCGCCCGGGTAGAGCACGCCGCTGCTGCCCTCGGAGGGCGGGGTCGATTTGAGATAGGCGGCGAACTCGCCGACATCTTTTTTGAAATCGGCCAGCGGTCGGAACGCGGCGACGTTGAATACCGCCATAAAGCAGCCGTCATTGTGCCGCCCGCTCGGCTCGACGCCAAAGCCGAGCCCGGTCAGGAGGCCGCACAGGATCTCGACCATGACCGCGAGCCCGGTGCCCTTGTAGCCGCCCTCGGGGCCGCCGAGCGGCAACAGCGCGCCGCCCTGGCGCAATTGGCGCGGGTCGTTGGTCGGGCGACCGTCGCTGCCGATGACCCAGCCGTCGGGCACCTTCTGGTTGCGGGCGACGGCGAGCGCGATCTTGCCGGCCGCGGCGGCCGAGGTCGCCATGTCGAGATACATGGGCGCTTCGAGGTCGGAGGGGATCGCGATCGAGATCGGGTTGGTGCCGAGCCGCGCCTCGCGCCCGCCGAACGGCGCCACCGCCTTGGGCGAGCGCCCGGAATCGGCGGTGATCAGCCCGATCATGCCGGCCTCGGCCGCCATCTGGGTATAGCTCGACAGCCGGCCGATATGGCCCTGGCGAAACACCGTCGCGGCGGCGACGTTGGCGGTCTTGGCCTTGTCGATGGTCAGCCGCATCGCCCGCTCGTTGGCGACGTAGCCAAACCCCCAATGCCCGTCGACGACGGTCGTAGTCGGCGATTGTTGGACGATCTTCCACGGCGCGCCGGGCACGATGTGGCCGGCCTTGATCCGGTCGATATAGGTCGGGATCTGGATGACCCCGTGCGAATCGTGGCCGACGAGATTGGCGCCGACGATGTGGCGCATGACCAGCTCCGCCTCGGCCGGCGGCGTCCCCGCCGCCTCGAACAGGGCTTGGCCGATCTCGATCAGACGTTCCGCGGCGATTTTCGGCATGATCCATCCCCTGCGATTGCGAGCCCTTGCCGGCTCGCTGCGAGCATGGGTGGATCCTAGCACGGGCCGCGGGCTTGGCGCACCCATCCGGCACCGCCGCGGCATGCGCTGCGGGCGAGCCTGCCGGGCGGTCCGGCGCCGCGGGCGCCTGGGCCGCGGCTGGTTAGTGGGTGACGAGGCGGCGCTCGACGGCGGCGGTCTTGATCGCCTTTTGCAATTTCTCGAAGGCGCGGACCTCGATCTGGCGCACTCGCTCGCGCGAGATGCCGTATTGCTGCGACAGATCCTCGAGGGTCGTCGGGTTGTCGCGCAGCCGGCGCTCGGTCAGGATATGGCGCTCGCGGTCGTTCAGATGGGTCATCGCCTTTTCGAGGAGGTCGCGGCGCAGCCCCAGCTCCTGGCGATCGGCGAGGCGCGTCTCCTGGCTCTCGCCCTCGTCGACGAGCCAATCCTGCCACTCGCCTTCGCTGTCGCTTCTTAGCGGCGCGTTCAACGAATGGTCGGGGCTCGCCAGCCGCCGGTTCATGCTGATCACGTCGGCCTCGGGCACGTCGAGTTCGGTCGCGATCTTGTGCAGATGCTCGGGCGAAAGATCGCCCTCCTCCATTGCCTGCAGCTGGCCCTTGAGCTTGCGCAGGTTGAAGAACAGCTTCTTCTGCGCGGCGGTGGTGCCCATTTTAACGAGCGACCACGAATGCAGGATGTACTCTTGTATGGCCGCGCGGATCCACCACATCGCATACGTGGCAAGACGAAAGCCGCGATCGGGATCGAAGCGCTTGACCGCCTGCATCATCCCGACATTGCCCTCCGAGATCAGCTCGGAAAGCGGCAGCCCATAGCCGCGATAGCCCATCGCGATCTTGGCGACGAGCCGCAGATGGCTGGTGACCAGGCGGTGCGCGGCCTGGGGATCTTCATGCTCTTTCCAGCTTTTGGCGAGCATGTATTCCTCCTCCGGCTCCAGCATCGGAAACTTGCGGATCTCCTGGAGATACCGGGTGAGGTTTCCTTCAGCGGAAATGGAGGGGACCGAAAGGGTGGCCATTGGCGATTGTTGCTCCGGGTTGGTGCCTGTCGTAGGGGGTGAACGCTGAAATGCGCGTGATTTATCCCGCTCGGCGGGCTGGTGCGCATACCCTAGTAATATGGTCGGGTTTTGTCCAGTTTAAAGTCGCTCTAAATCGGTCAACAGCGCGTGAAGGTCGCTCGGCAGCCCGCTGTCGAAGGTGAGGAACCCGGCGCCGGCCGGATGGGCGAAGCCGAGCCGCCGGGCGTGCAAGGCCTGGCGCGGGAAAGCGGCGATCCGGGCGCCGAGTTCGCCCGATCCCGCGACAACACGGCCGGCGCGCGTTCCATAAACCGGGTCGCCGATCAGCGCGTGGCCGAAATGCGCCATGTGCACCCGGATCTGGTGGGTGCGCCCGGTGGCGAGGCGGCATTCGAGGAGTGCCGCCTTGCCGTTGAACGCGCGCTCGACCCGATAGCGGGTTAGCGCCGGACGCCCCCTCGATTCGCCGACGACCGCCATCTTTTTGCGATTTGCCGGGCTGCGGCCGATGTTGCCGGCCATCTCGCCGGAGGGCGGGTTTGGCACGCCCCAGACAAAGGCGGCGTAGGCGCGGTCGATTTGGCGCAGCGCGAAATCGCGCGACAGCGCCTGGTGCGCCGCTTCGGTTTTAGCGACCACCATCAGCCCGCTGGTGTCCTTGTCGAGACGATGGACGATGCCGGGCCGCCGCACCCCGCCGATCCCGGCGAGGCCGGCGCCGCAGTGCGCGATCAGCGCGTTGACGAGGGTCCCGTCGGGGTTTCCCGGCGCCGGATGGACGACGAGACCTGCGGGCTTGTCGATGACGATCAGATGTGCATCCTCAAAGCGGATATCGAGCGCCAGCGGCTGCGCGGCGGGTGCTGGGTCCTCCGCCTCGGGGAGGCTTACAACGAAATTCTGGCCTGCCCTGACCCGCAACGACGGATCGCGCGACGGCGTTCCGTCGTGGACGACCCGCCCCTCCTCGATCAGCCGCTTGAGCCGGGTGCGCGACAGTGCCGGCAAATGCAGCGCAAGCATGCGGTCGAGGCGCACCCCCGCCTCGTCCGGCGCGGCGCTGATCGCGACCGATGTGCCGGCGAGGCTCTCGGCGGCTTCAGCCGTGCGCGCCATCGGCGCCCTCGACCCGCGGGCCGCCCCACAGGCGGCTCAACGACATCCGGCCTAGGCCGATGCGGGGGCTCAAGATCCTGGTGGTGGTCATGGGCGTCATGATCGTCATCGGCACCGCCGCGCTGATCGCCGGCATCGCCATCAAGGTGTCGCACAATCGGCCGGCTGTCGGCGCCGCCCGACCGTTTGCCGCGAGTGCGATCGATATCCCGCGGGGAGCACGAATCGAGGCGATGACGGCCGCGCCAAATCGTCTCATCCTCGACCTGGCGTTGCCCGACGGCGAGCGCCGGCTCCTCGTTATCGATTTGGCGACGGGCGCGCGGCTCGGCACTATAGAGCTGCGTTCCGCCCAGTAAATCGCCGCGGCCGGGCAGCGCTGCGGGAGCCCCGCCGCGGCTTTTGCGGGCCCCAGCGCTGCGGTCCCGACGCGGTCGCGGTGCGAGCAGAAAATCCATCTTGAAAGCTTAGCGATTTATTACGAACTTCTCGCCGACACCGTCGTTGGCCCCAGCGGAACCTGATGACCAGCAAACGCCTATCCCTCGTCCGCGCCGGCTGCGGCGGCGTTGCCTCGGCCGGGGGAAAGGCAGGGATGCGTGCGGCGCGCGTCTCCGGTCGGCTCCGATCGCAATTGGCCGCGGTTCGTGCCGGCGCGGCTTCTCGGCGGTTCCCCTGATCGGGCAGCCGCCTTTTTGATGCCCGCAGATTTGATGCTCGCAGAAAGTTCGGGGGGTTGGGATCATGGGCAAGAAGACCACCGTTGCGCGGCCGGCCCGGCCGGGACCGTCCAACGCCGGCACGCGGACACTGGGTCCGGTTTCCGATCTCGAACGCCACCTGCCCTCGGATTGGTGGCGCACGCTCTTCAACTCGCTCTACCTCGAAACCGACGGCGATGTGATCGAGAACGATCGCAACACCGCGCAGGAGGTCGATCTCTTGATCCGCAGCGCCGGCATCGAGCGCGACCAGCGGCTCCTCGATCTGTGCTGCGGCCAGGGCCGCCATTCGCTCGAGCTCGCCCGCCGCGGCTTTGCCCGGGTCACCGGGCTCGACCGCTCGCGCTACCTGATCCGGCTCGCGCGCAAGCGCGCCCGGCAGCGCAACCTTCCGGTCTCGTTCCACGAAGGCGACGCCCGCCGTTTTCGTCTCGGCGACGGCGAATTTCATTGCGTGTGCGTGCTGGGAAATTCCTTTGGCTATTTCGAGCGCCCCGAGGACGATCTTGCCGTCCTCGAAGCCGTCAAGCGCTCCTTGGCCTCGGGCGGGGCGCTAGTCATGGATCTGATGGATGGCGACTGGATGCGCCGGCACTTTGACCCGCGCTCGTGGGAATGGGTCGACCAGAACCATTTCGTGTGCCGCGAACGCGACCTCGCCGGCGACGGCGACCGGCTGATCAGCCGCGAGGTCGTGGTCCACGCCGAGCGCGGCGTCATCGCCGATCAATTCTATGCCGAACGGCTCTATTCGAAAGAGCGCCTCGAAGCGCTCCTGACCGGCGCCGGTTTCGCCAATGTCTGCTTCCACCCGCTACTGGCCCCGGATTCGCCGCGCAATCAGGATCTCGGCATGGTGGCGCACCGGCTGTTCCTGACCTGCCAGGCGCCGCATCGATCGAGGCTGCTGCCGCGCCGTTCGGCGCTGATTTCGGACGTGGCCGTGATCCTCGGCGACCCGCGCCTGCCCGACCCGGTCAAGCGCAACGGGCAGTGCAGCGACGAGGATCTCGACACGATCGAGCGCCTGAAGGCAGCGTTGCGCGCGCTGTCCGACTATCGCTTCCGCTTCCTCGACAACCATGCCTCGTTGTTTGCCGATCTCAGGACCAACCGGCCGAGCTTTGTCCTTAATCTATGCGACGAGGGCTTCAACAACGACGCGTTCATGGAATTGCACGTGCCGGCATTGCTGGAGACACTGGACATTCCCTATAGCGGCGCCGGGCCGAGCTGCCTCGGGCTGTGCTACGACAAGTCGCTGGTCCGCGGCATCGCCCAATCGATCGATCTGCCGGTGCCGGCCGAGACCTATTTCAATTCGGACGATCTGGCGGCAACGATCCCTTCGGTGTTTCCGGCCCTGATCAAGCCCAATTACGGCGATTCCTCGATCGGCATCGGCCGGGATGCGGTGGTGCACAGCTGGGAGGAGGCGATCGCCTGCCTCGGCCGGTTGCGCGCGCAGATGCCGCGCTGCCCGATCCTGATCCAGGAGTTTCTGACCGGACCCGAATATTCGATCGGCATCATCGGCAACCCCGGGCAGGGCTACCGCGTCTTGCCGCCGCTCGAAGTCGATTATTCACGGCTCGACCCCGGCCTGCCGCGGCTCCTCGCCTATGAGTCGAAATGGGTCCCGGACTCGCCCTACTGGTCGCAGATCGGCTATCGCGAGGCCCGGCTCGACGAAGAATCGCGGCGCAAGATCGTCGACTATTCGAACCTCCTGTTCGAGCGGCTGGGCTGTCGCGACTATGCCCGCTTCGATTTCCGCGCCGATGCCGAGGGCGAAATCAAATTGCTCGAGGTCAACCCCAATCCCGGCTGGTGCTGGGACGGCAAGCTCAACCTGATGGCCGAAATGGCCGGGCTGCGCTATTGCGACCTCTTACGGCTGATCATCGAGGCGGCCCAGGAACGCGTCGCCGCGCACCGGCCGGGCCGCGTCATCGCGCTCGCCGAGCGCCGTGCGCAACATCTCGATGCCCGCCGCGGCTGAAGCCGTAGCCGGCGGCAAACTGCCCGGAACGGGAGGGTTCCTGGCAATCGAGCAGCGCCCGCGGCGCACCGGCCGTAGTTTCGCCGCCGCGGTTTTCGCTGTATAGGGTCACGATGACTTTGATCACCGACACCCCGGCGCTGGCCGAGTTCTGCGCCCGTCAGCGCGGCGCGGAGTTCGTCGCGGTCGACACCGAATTCATGCGCGAGCGCACCTATTGGCCGATCCTGTGCTTGGTGCAGGTTGCCGGCCCGGACGAAGCTGCGGCGATCGACGCGCTGGCCCCGGAGATCGATCTGGCGCCGCTGCTGGCGCTGATGGCCGATCACCAGACCCTCAAAGTGTTTCACGCCGCGCGTCAGGACGTCGAGATCTTCGTCAACCTGTCGGGAGCGGTGCCGGCGCCGCTGTTCGACACCCAGATCGCCGCGATGGTGTGCGGTTTCGGCGACGCCGCCAGCTACGAGACCTTGGTCGGCAAGCTCGCTCGCGAGCCGCTGGACAAATCCTCGCGCTTTACCGACTGGTCACATCGACCGCTGACCGAGCGGCAGATCCGCTATGCGCTGGGCGACGTCGTCCATTTGCGCACGGTCTACGACAAGCTGCAGCAGCTGTTGGCGTCCAACGGCCGGGCCGCATGGTTTGCCGAGGAGATGGCGGTATTGTGCGATCCGGCGACCTATCGCACCGATCCGAACGAGGCGTGGCGCCGCTTTCGCCTGCGCGGTCGCGTCGACCCGCGTTTCTTTGGCGTCCTTCGCGAAGTTGCGGCCTGGCGCGAAGCTGCGGCGCAGCAGCGCGATCTTCCGCGCGGCCGCGTCGTCAAGGACGAGGCCGTGCTCGAAATCGCCGCCCACCTGCCAAAGACGATCGAGGCGCTGGCGCGCACCCGCAGCCTCGGCAAGGGGACGGCCGAGGGCAGATTCGGCAGCGAGATTCTGGAGGCGGTCAGGCGCGGCTTGGCGCAGCCGCCGGCGTTCGACCAGCCGGCACCTTCGCGCGCCGAGACGCCGCCCGGTCTCGGGCCGCTGATCGAGCTGTTCCGGGTGCTGCTGAAGCACCGCTGCGAGACCCATCAGGTTGCGCAGAAGCTGGTCGCCTCGGCCGACGACATCGAAGCGATCGCCGCCGACGATCATTCGCCGGTGCCGGCGCTATCGGGATGGCGCTACGAGGTGTTCGGCAGGGACGCCATCGCGCTCAAGCACGGCCGTCTCGCGCTGACCGTCCGCGACAACCGGATCGCGCTGGTCGAGCCAGCGGCGCGGTAGCCGGGCCACCGGCGTCGCGACGGCTTCAGTCTGCCGCCGGTCCGAGCTTTAGATGGCGCTCAATGCGGCGCACCCGCCCCTCGAGCTCGCTGTACAGGATGCCGTGGCCCAGCACCGTCGCGTGATAGTGCGTCACCGCCTCGCGCAGACCGGCAACGTCCGACGTCAGATCGTCGAGCTTGCGGTCGTGGTGGTTGACGACTTCGGTGAGCTCGTTGAGCTTGGCCGTATGATCGTTGACGACGCCGATGATCTCGTTGAGCTTGCGGTCCTGGGCGTCGAGCTTGCGGTCCTGGGCGTCGAACCTGCGGTCGTAGCCCTCGAATCTGCGGTCGTAGCCGTCGAATCTTCGGTCGTGACCGGCCAGCGTGCGCGCAACCTCGGTGAGCAGCTGGTAGACCGCTGCGATATCGACGCCGTTGCCGCTGCTCATTCGATCGACCGGCTCCGAATATCCGGTGACGGCCATGATCGGCCGGTGCCCGCGAGGCTCGGCATGGTACAACGGATCGCCGCGGACACCAGAGCCGCGCGCGGCTTTTACTCGCCGGCCAGCCGTCTCGGCTCGCCCCGCCGCAGCAAGGCCGTCGCCCCAAGCGACCGGGCGACCGCGTCGAGCCGGCGCTGCACCGTCTCGCCGACAAACAAGCCGTCCGCGGCAGGTGCTTCCAGGATCAGGCTCGCGCCCTCGCGCCCGAGCCAGGTTCTGGACAGCAGCTCGATCCTGCCGCCGCACAGGGTGTAGGCGAGACGCAGCGCCAAGCCCAGGGGGCGCAGTCCAGCGGCGGCTTGCGGATCGAGCAATGGCCGGGTCGGATCCCTGACCGGATCGTCGGCGGCCCCGCCGTAGCGGGTATGGAGCACCGAGGCGACGAACACCCGGTCGGGATGGTCGATCGCCGCGAACGGCATCCTGAGGCTGCGGGCGAACGCCTGCTCGGCTCGGTAGTCGGGGTGTTCGGTCCAGGCGATGTCGCCGAGCCAGCATGCGGCATGATGCAGCCGGCGCAGCCGAGCGGGCAGGCCGGGGAAAAGCGGCGCCGTCCACTCCAGCAGGCGGTCGCCGTCGGGGGGAAAGCGGCTCCCGGTGCGGGCGATCGCGATGCAGGCGGCAAGCAGCGGGTCGGGGCTGCGCTCGGCCGGCGGAATTAGCCCGTAGGCGTAGCCCTCACGCAGCCCGTAAGCGGAGAAAATCACCCGCTGCGGACCGGCCATGGCGACCAGCTTGCGCAGGATCGAGGCCGCCAACGGCACCATCTCGAGGCGCTTCTTCGAGATCGTGGTGATCCGTTCGAGCGATTTGCGCGACAGCCGGCCGATGACCTCGAAGAAGCCCTCGGCTTCCACACGGGCGATCATGTAATGGTGGATGATGTGCAGCGGGTAGCGCGTGTGCTCCATGTGCAGCCGGGCGATCGCGCGCGACGCGCCGCCGACCAGGTATAGGTTCTGCCCCGGCCCGGCGCGGACGATGGAGGTGGCGGCCAAGGCCCGCTCGACGGTGTCCGAGACGGCTTTTGCGCTGTCGCCGAGCTCGGCCAGGCGCAGCGGTCCGAGCGGCAGGGTAATCCCCCGGCCGATCCGCCCGCCGCCGGCGGCAACACCCGGCCCCACCCGGACCAGCTCGACGCTGCCGCCGCCGAGATCGCCGACGATCCCCGCCGCCTCGGGGATGCCGGCGAGCACGCCGACAGCCGACAGTCGCGCTTCCTCGACCCCGTCGATGATTGCGACCGGAACCCGGCACGCACTCGCCACCTCGTCGGCGAAGGCCTGGCCGTCGCTGGCGTCGCGCACCGCGGCCGTCGCCAGCACCGCCAGGTGATCGACGCCGATCGCCCGCGCGAGGGCAACAAAGCGTCTCAGATTGACGAGGGCCAGCGCCACGCCGTCGCGGTTCAGCCGGCCGCTCGTCGACAGCCCGCGCGCCAGCCCGCACATGACCTTTTCGTTGATCTGCGGAAAGAGGGCGGCGCCGTGCCGCTCGAAAACGGCCAGGCGCAGCGAGTTGGAGCCCAGATCGATAATGCCGATGCGGCCGGTTGGCGAGGGTATCTGCCGCTCGGACATCGGGTCAGCGGACCACGAGCTTGGGCTGGGCGCGCCGGAGCGCCTTGCCGCGGCCGGAGAGGCTGGGATTGGTCATGAAATAGGTGTGGGCCGAAAACGGCTCCTGATCGGCCGGCACCCGCCGGTAGGTTCCGTCGGGCGCCAAGCTCCAGCTCTGCAGCGTGTCGCGTAAATTCGCCACCATGATCTCGTCCAACACCTGGCGATGCACGGTCGGATTTTCGATCGGGACCAGGGCTTCGACCCGCCCGTCGAAATTGCGCGGCATCCAGTCGGCCGAGCTGATGAACACCCGAGCGCGGTCCGACGGCAATTTGTTGCCGTTGCCGAAGCAGACGATCCGCTCGTGCTCGAGAAAGCGGCCGATGATGCTCTTGACCCGGATGTTTTCGGAGAGGCCCGCGACCCCCGGCCGCAGACAGCAGATGCCGCGCACGACGAGATCGATGCCGACCCCGGCCTGCGAGGCCCGATATAGCAGGTCGATGATCGCCGGGTCGACGAGCGCGTTCATCTTGGCCCAGATCTGCGCCGGCTTGCCCGCTTTCGCATTGGCGATCTCAGCCTCGATCAGCTCGAACAGCCGGGCGCGCAGATTGATCGGCGCCACCGACACCTTTTCCAAGCTCGCCGGGGTGGCGTAGCCAGTCATGAAATTGAACAGGCGGGCGGCGTCCCGGCACAGTGCCGGATCGCAGGTGAAGAACGACAGGTCGGTATAAACCTTGGCCGTATAGGGATGATAATTGCCGGTCCCGAAATGGACATAGGAGCGCAGCCGGCCGGCTTCCCGGCGGATCACCAGCGATACCTTGGCGTGGGTCTTCAGCTGCAGAAACCCGTACACCACCTGCACCCCGGCGCGTTCCAGGTCGCGGGCCCAGCGGATATTGGCCTCCTCGTCGAAGCGCGCCTTGAGCTCGATCATCGCGGTGACCGACTTGCCGGCGTCGGCAGCTTCGAGGAGCGCGCGCACGATCGGGCTGTCCTCGCTGGTCCGGTAGAGCGTCTGCTTGATCGCCGCCACCGCCGGGTCGCGCGCCGCCTGGCGCAGGAACTGCACGACGACATCGAAGCTTTCATAAGGATGATGGACGATGATGTCCTTTTGCCGGATCGCGGCAAAGCAATCGCCGCCGAAATCGCGAATGCGTTCGGGGAACCGCGCGTTATAGGGAGTGAAGACCAGGTCGGGGCGTTCGTCGACGATCAGCTGCCGGGTGTCGTCGAGCCCGAGAAGCCCGTCGGAGGCAAACACATCGCCGGGCGCGACATCGAACTTCTCCATCAAAAAGCGGCGAAGGTCGGCCGGCAGCTCGGTCGGCATCGTCGCGTCAACCGCGAGCAGAATGGCGTGTCCGCGTCGACGCCGCTTCAGCGCGGTTTCGTAATGGCGGACCAGATCCTCGGCCTCTTCCTCGACTTCGACCTCGCTGTCGCGCAACACCCGGAAGACGCCCTGAGCGACGACGGCGAAGCCCGGAAACAGGTGGTCGAGGAACAGAGCGATCATTTGCTCGATCGGCAGAAAGCGGATGCGCTCTCCGGGCAGACGCATGAAACGTGGAACCGAGGACGGGATCAGGGTCAGCGCCTGCAGCCGCTCGCCGTCACTGACCCGTTCGAGCTCCAGCGCCAGGCCGAAGCCGCGATTGGCGATAAACGGAAACGGATGGGCCGGGTCGATCGCCAATGGCGTCAGCACCGGAAAGACGTCCGCCATGAACCGGTCTTCGAGCCAAGCCCGGTCGCCCGGCTCGAGATCGGTCGGGTCGACCACCGCAACCCCCGCTTCGGCCAGCAGGCGGCGCAATTCCAGCCAGGTTACCTGCTGGTCCGTCATCAGCTTTCGGGTGCGCTCGCGGATCGCTTCGAGCTGCTGCGCCGGGGTCAGCCCATCCTGGCTCGGCGTCTTGACCCCGGCGAGAAACTGGCCTTTGAGCCCGGCGACGCGCACCATGAAGAATTCGTCGAGATTGTTCGCCGAGATCGACAGAAAACGCAAACGCTCGAGCAACGGGTGGCGCAGATTGTCGGCCTCGGCCAGCACCCGCTCGTTGAACGCGAGCCAGGAAAGCTCACGATTGATGAAGCGGGATTCGGGCGGAGAATCGAGCGGCTGAACCTCGACCGGTTGCGCGCTGGTGTTCACGCCAATCTCCCCGTGCGGCTGAGACGACATCGGATCGGTCCACGATCCTACCGCGTCGCGGCAGGCCTGTCATGCCAGGCGGCAGATGTAGTGCGGCGCGGTGCGGGCCTTGCGCGCCTAGCGGAGGAAATCGACGATGCATATGCTGCACCTGCTGCGCCACGCCAAATCGAGCCGGGACGATGATGCCGGGGATCACCAGCGGCCATTGAGCCGGCGCGGCCGCGAGGCGGCGCAAATTGTCGGCCGGAATCTACCGGAAGCGGCCGGCGCGATCGACCTTGTCCTATGCTCGAGCGCGGCGCGTACCCGCGAGACCCTCGAACTGGCTCTCGCCGGATTTGCCGCGCCGCCGCGCTGCCTGATCGAGGATGAGCTCTATCTCGCCGATCGCAGCCGGCTGATCCTGCGCCTGCAACGCCTCTGCGACGGCGACAACAACGTGCTGGTGATCGGCCACAACCCAGGGCTTCACGAGCTGGCTTTGGCTTTGGCCGAGCCCGGCGCGGCCGCCGCGCGCGCGCTCGCGGGCGGAAAGTTTCCGACTGCGGCGCGCGCCAGCTTTTGCGTCGCCACGCGCTGGTCGGCGCTGGGCCTCGGGCGCCACCAGCTCGTCGGCTACGAAACCGTCGGATCGCGGTCCGGCAATAAGGGGTGATCCCGGCGTTCGGCCAGCAGCCGACGGACCAGCGGCACGGTGATCGCGCCGCCGCCGCTCAGCGCCGCCAGGTCGAGGGCGGCGGCGATCTCGGCCGCAGCGGCGAGCGAGCGCTCCATATGCCGGACCAGATAGGCGATGACCCCGGCCCCGACGCGTACCTGCCGATCGGCGAAATGCTTGGCGAGGACGGCGCCGAGCAGCGCGTCGTCGGGCAGCCCGATGCCGATCGCCAGCGCCGCGCGCAGCCGCGAGCCGAGATCCGGCAGCCCGGCCGGCCACGAACCCGGCGCGGTCCGCGCCGTCAGCAGCAGGCCGCCGCCGTTTTCGCGGCAGGCGTTGAAAAGGTGCAGCAAGCGGGCTTGCTCGGCGCGATCGGCGTCATCGACCGCGATCCGGCGATGGCCGCCATCGAGAAGCCGGCGCAATCCCGTCTCGTCCAGCGCATCCGCCGAAACCAGAGCAGCCGGTGCGCGCGCGCACCACAAATGCGCCAGATGGGTCTTGCCGCAGCCCTGTGGCCCGTGCAGCAAGAGCGCCGGCGACGGCCAGTCGGGCCAGCGATCGAGCCAGGCGAGAGCAGCGGCGTTGGCGTCGGAAACGAAGAAATCGGAGCGCCCGTAGGCCGCCTCGCCGGCCAGCGGGAAGGTCAGCTGGATCATCGCTCGGGCCCGCGCAGACACCGAAAAGCGCTCCGGTGCGGGTCGTAGAGCGCGCTCGCGCGATAGCGTTCGAGAGCGAAGCGGGCGATGACGCCGAGCACCGCGGCGGCCGGCACCGAGACAAACACGCCGGCGAGCCCGAGCAGCCTCGCACCCGCGAGCAGCGCGAAGATCACCCACACCGGGTGCAGGTGGACGCGGTCGCCGACCAGCTTCGGCGTCAGGATGTTGGCCTCGACCGTCTGTCCGAACAGAAAAATGCCGACGACGACCAGGACCCCGGTCCAGGTCCCGAATTGAAGCGCCGCCAGCGCCACCGACAAGGCGAAGCCGATCGACACGCCAAGAACCGGGATGATCGCCAGAACGCCGATCAAAAGGCCGAGCGCCAGCGCCGAGTCGAGGCCGGAGAGTGACAGTCCGATCGTATAATAAACCCCCAGGATCAGGCAGACCAGCGCCTGGCCGTGAACAAACCCGGCAAGTGTTTGGTCGATGATCCGCATCTGCCCGCGGATCGTCGGCGCCGAGTCTCGGGGCAGGAACGAGTCGATTGCCGCGATCACTCGGTGCCAGTCGCGCAGTAGGAAGAAACTGACGATCGGGGTGACCACGACCAGCGACAGGATGCTCAAAACCGCAAGGCTGCTGGTAATCATGCTCTGCAACAGGCCGGCGAACCAGCTGACCGCATCGCCTATTCTATTGCTCACGAAATTATATACTTTGTCGGCTTCGGCTGCGGGCAAATGCGACCGGAGCAGCCGCACGAAATTGCCGAATAGCGCCTGGGCAGCACTAACCAGATCGGGGAAACGCGCGAGCAGATGGACGATTTGGCCCTGCACCAGCGGAACGATCAGCACCAGGACCAGCGCCAGACCGAGCAGAAAGACGAGCAGCACCACGAGGCTCGCCAGACCGCGGCGCAGCCCCCAGAATTCAAGCCGGTCCACAGCCGGGCGAAGCAGATAGGCAATGGCAAAGGCTGCGGCAAACGGCACCAGAACCCCTTGCAGCAAGGCCACGACGACAATCGCGGCGGCGACAATGCCGACCCAGAACAGCGCCCGATAGAGGCGCGGGGTCACAAGGCCTGCTCCGAGTGGGCGAGAATGCGCGCCCATCGAACGATATAGGATATCCCCGACAATACGGTGGTCATCACGACGGCGAGGCTCAGCACAACATCGAAGATGCTGCGCTCAGCGGCAAGTCCGAGCCGCGCCAGTACAAAAGCGACCAGCGCTATCTGAAGACCGGTATTGATCTTGCTGATGTACAACGGGCCGTAATTCTTCGGCGCGGCGATCGCCTGGATCAACAGAAACCCGCCGACGATCATCACGTCGCGAAACACTACCAGGATCACCAGCGAGGTCCACAGCCGGTGCGCCAGACCCAGGGTCACATAGACGCTGACGAGCAGCGCCTTGTCGGCGACCGGGTCCAATAGCGCGCCGAGGCGGGTGCGCCGGTTGAAGCGCTTGGCGATAAAGCCATCGAGCGCGTCCGAGACCCCGGCGACGACAAAGACCCAGAAGGCGAGGCCGTAGCGCCCGCCGAGGATCAGCCAGATCGTCAGCGGCACCAGCAGCAGCCGGCCCAGCGATATCAGGTTAGGGAGGTTGACCCCGAGCCGGCTCATCGTCGCGTCGCGAATGCGCCCTCGCCCTCGCCATCGCCAGCCGCCGCTCTCAATCAGTGCGAACCCGCGGCGTCCGAAGGCGAAAGCCGCCACTCGGGGTCGCCGCCGTCGAGATCGAGATCGGCTTCGGCGAGGCTGGATTTGAGCTGGTCGGGGCTGCCGACGTATTTGATTTCGATTTTCGCCCGCTGGCGGCTCAGCGATAGGAGGTCGATTTTGCGGATCGCCGGCACCGCGGCCAGGCGCTGCTGCATCTCGACCCAATCGCCGAGGCTGGCGATCGGCACGACCGCGTCGAGGCTCGCCACCTTGTTGCTGGCGCTCGGCACTCCGTGCTCGATGTCGGCCGCCGCCGCGGCCGCGGCGCGTTGCATGAATGCGTCCGGGCTTTCGCCGGGATTGGCGGCGATCGTCGTGCTCTGGCTGTTGACCAGCTGGCCCCCCCGGTATCGCTTCAGGGATATGTCGAGGCCGGTGAGCTGGCCGCCCTGGCGCTGGGCCGTGGCCATGGCGACCAGCGCCTCGTCGCCGCCGTTGCCCTGGGCGATCGCGGTCAGCGCCTGCGGATCGCCGTCGCGGGCCTGTTCGGCATCGATCGCGCTGACATCACCGAGGCCGCCGAGCGGCAGGCTCAGCTGGGTCGGGCCGGGGGTGCCCGGCAGCTGCGCCCAGGCCGCGCGCCACGGGTTCGGGTCGTCCCACAGCACGCCCTTCCCGCCATCCTCGAACACCGGGACGATGATCACCGGCTTGCCCGGGGGTTGGGCGATCGCGATCCCGGCGCTGTGCATCAGCTGGCG
>DASYNW010000244.1:0-43040 GCA_036008325.1 Allostellaceae bacterium | reverse complement strand
TTGCCTCGACCGGCGCCAGGATGCGGATGTCGAGACCCGATGTGTCCTCGTTCTTCAGGTATGTCTCGACCTTGGCGATCAACTGCGCGTCGTGCGCGCGTTTGGCGTCGAGCCAGAACACCGCTGGGGTGCCGGTCAGGCGCGCGCGGCGCACCCCAAGCTTGACCCAGTCCCGGATCGGCGCGTCCTTGACCTGGCACATCCGAAAGATGTCACCGGTCTCGACCGGCTGTGACAGCAGAACCTTGCCGTCATCGGCGACCACGCGCACCGTTCCGCCCGTGGCGACCTCGAACGTCTTGTCGTGCGAGCCATACTCCTCGGCTTGCTGCGCCATCAACCCGACGTTCGGCACAGAGCCCATCGTCTTCGGGTCGAAGGCGCCGTGCGCCTTGCAGTCCTCGATGACGGCCTCGAACAGCGTCGCGTAGCAACGATCGGGGATCGCGGCGATCACGTCGTGCAGCTTGCCGTCAGCGCCCCACATATGCCCGGATTCGCGAATCATCGCCGGCATCGAGGCATCGATGATCACGTCGCTCGGCACGTGCAGATTGGTGATTCCCCGGTCGGAATTGACCATGGCGAGGCCAGGCCGCTTTGCGTAGGTGGCCTCGATATCGGCCTTGATCGCGGCCTTTTCAGCCTCCGGCAACGTCTCGATCCGGGTCAGCATGTCGCCCACGCCGTTGTCGGGATCGACGCCCAGGCGCGTCAGTGTGGCGCCATGCTTCTCGAACACATCGGCGAAGAACACGGAAACGCAATGACCGAACAGGATGGGATCAGAGATCTTCATCATGGTTGTCTTGACGTGCAGCGAGAATAGGATGCCGTCCTTCTTCGCGGTGTCGAGCTGCGCGGCGAAGAAGGCGCGCAACGCCTTAGGGCTCATCACCGACGCGTCGATGATCTCGCCGGTCTGAAGCGGCGTCTTCGCCTTCAGCACCGTGACCGCGCCATCGCTGCCGACCAACTCGATGCGAGCATTGGTCGGCGCCGCAATGGTCGTCGCGACCTCCGAACCGTAGAAATCGCCGCCCGACATGTGCGCCACGCGCGATTTCGAATCCTTGGTCCAGGCGCCCATTTTATGCGGATTGTTGCGCGCGTACTGCTTCACGGCGCCGGCGGCGCGTCGGTCGGAATTACCCTCGCGGAGCACCGGATTGACAGCGCTGCCGAGCACCTTGCCGTAGCGGGCGCGGATTTCCTTATCCGCTGGCGTCGCGTCGCTGTCCGGATAGTTCGGCACGTCGTAACCCTTGCTCTGCAACTCCTTGATCGCAGCCTTCAGCTGCGGGATCGAGGCGGAGATGTTGGGCAACTTGATGATGTTGGCCTCGGGGCGCATCGCAAGTTGGCCAAGTTCGGCGAGCTCGTCGTTAATCTTTTGCGCTGGCGTCAGTTGGTCGGGGAAGTTGGCGATGATGCGGCCAGTAAGCGAAATGTCCTTCAGCTTCATCTTCACGCCGGCCGCGCCGACGAAGGCTTTGACGATAGGCAGAAGGGAAAACGTAGCAAGCGCAGGTGCTTCATCAACCTTCGTCCAAACGATTTCGAGATCTGACATGCTTGCACCTCCGCGCGCCGTTTTCGTTTCGGCTGAGTTGATCTATTAACGATTATGGCCTGTCTTGTTGCACTGACGTGAGGCGTCGCAGCTCTCCATGCTGAGGTCGTAGTATTTCAGGTCGACTTCGAGATGCGGCTAGATCAGCTTGTTCTTGATGAAGCTCCAAATGATCCGGGTCATCTCGTCGCCGTCGAGCTCGACGACCGGCCAAGCCACCTTGATTTTAGCCATTGTTGTCCATCCTCGCATGCGGCCGGCCCGCCACCGGCCGGCGCCTTCGTCAGCGCGCCAAGATAGAGGCAGCACTCTGGCGCGACAAGCCGGCAAAAGGCGGGTCGGAAGCGCCGCGGGCGCTCGCGCCAGCCGGGCCGGCGGAAAATTGTGCACAGCGTCGGCGCGGAGGTTGGAACGGGGCCAAAATTCGGCGTTGTTTCAGACTGTTACCAAATCGTTACCGACACGTGCATGCGGTTACCGCTCATTCCAAAAGTTATCAAGCAATTCCAGTAAGTTAAGTTTTTTGCCTAATTTTTGGGCACTCGGATCGAACGATTGGAATCCTTGGATCGTCGCGACTTCCTTCCGAGGTTCTGCACCGGTTTATCCACCATCGGCGGGGATATCGCCCGGGTCGCTCGGCAAAGCCCCACAGCATCGACCGGAAGCTCCGCGGCCCGGCTTGATCGGCGCTCAGAAAAGCTCGGAGGCGAGGCTGCCGGCCGGTCCCGCGGTGTCGCCGACAGCGGCCATCAGCGCCGCGACGCTCGGAACGACCTGCATCAGGGCGCCGGTCTTCTGCGTCGCAAAGCCGCGCTCGACAATGTGGTCGAGAAGCGCGCGCAAGCTCGCCCAGTAGCCGTCGATATCAACGAGGAATATCGGCTTGGCGTGCAGTCCCAATTGCTTCCAGCTGAGGCTGTCGAACAGCTCGTCGAGAGTGCCGATGCCGCCGGGCAGAACCGCGAAGGCGTCGGCCCGCTCGGCCATCAGCTGCTTGCGCTCGTGCATGCTGCCGACGACCAGGAGCTCGCTGACCCCTTGATGGGCCAGCTCCTTGTCGCGCAGCCGGGCCGGGATGATCCCGGTCACCCGGCCGCCCGCGGCGAGTGCCGCATCGGCGAGCAGCCCCATCAGCCCGACCCGGCCGCCGCCGAAAACGATCTCGATGCCGGCCGCGGCAAGGCACGCACCGAGCTCGCTCGCCGCCGCGCGGTAGGGGGCGGCGACCGCGCCGGACGAGCCGCAATAAACGCACAATGCCCGGATGGCTTGCATCGGCTGGGGCCGCCTCGGTCGGGTTTTCAGGGTCAGGCATAGAGCTCGGGCGCCAGCAGCGGCGGAACCCTTCCGCGCTCGTGCAGATAGGATTGCCACAGCAGGCAGGCAGCGACCGAGCGCCACGGCCGCCAGGCCTCGCCAAGCCGCCGCAATTCTGGTTCGGCCGGCCGCGATGCGAGGCCGAGCCGCGCGCCGGCGGCGATCTGCAAGCCGAGATCGCCCGCGGGCCAGATGTCCGCCCGGCCCATGGCAAAGATCAGGTAGATGTCGGCACTCCAACCGCCGATGCCTTTGAGCGCGATCAGGAGCGCCCGCGCCATTTCGTCATCGGCGGCGGCCAGCCGGTCAAAGTCGAACTCGCCGCCGCACACCTTTTCGGCAAGGTGGCGGCCATAGCCCATCTTTTGCCGGCTGAAGCCGCAGGCGCGCAGGGCCGCGTCGTCCAGCGCCAGAAAGCCCTCGGGGACGAGCGGGCGGCACAGGCCGCTGAGCCGGCGGTGCATCGCCGCCGCGGCGTCGATCGACACCTGTTGCTCGAGGATGATGTGCAGCAAGGTGGCAAACCCGTTGCGCCGGCGGCGAAACCGCGGCGGACCGGCCCGGTCGAGGATCGCCGCGAAAACCGGTTCGGCGGCGAGTGCCGCGATCCCCTCGTCAAGGCCGTCGGGCGCATAGATCGGCACATCTTGCGCCGGCAAGTCTGGCGCGCCGGCGGCGGCAATCCGTCGGTCGGCAGCGACCGTCGCCCGAATGCGGCGCGGCGTTGTTCGAATCTCCGGGTTCGCCGGCTGGTCCATGCCGCCCCCGCCTCGTCGCTGGTCGCAATCTTATGGCATAGTCGCGGCCCGGTCTCCACCCGGGCGATATCGGCAAAGGTGAGGAATGCGGGCTCGCCCGATCGTGACAGGATTGCTCGGCGCCGGCCTGGCAGTGGCCGCGCTGGCGGCCGCGCTGCGGCTGTTCATGAGCCGCCCGGCCGAGGACCGCCTGGCCCCGCAGGAGCAGGTCGACATCGCCGCGTTGCGCGCGCCGCTGCCGCCGCCGAGCTTTCTTGCTTGTCCGCCCAGCTATTGCGCGGCGCATCCGGCGATCACGACCCCGGTTTTTGCGGTGTCATGGCAGCATCTAAAAGACGACTGGACCGGAATGATCGGCGCCGAGCCGCGGGTGGTGCGGGTCGAGACGCGGTCGGACCGGCGTCGGTTCGTCTATATCCAGCATTCCCCGGCGTTCGGCTTTCCCGACATCATCACCGTCGAGTTCGTGGCGCTCGGTCCCGACCGCTCCGGGATCGCCCTCTACAGCCGATCGCGCTACGGCCGCAACGATTTCGGCAAGAACCGCGAGCGGGTCGAACGCTGGCTGCGCTTGTTGGAGAAAATAGCGCCTGCAGCGGCGAGCGGCCCCCAGCCGCGGCGCGCGTTGCAGCAGGGTGCGGGTTGAGGCGCCGGCATCAGGCTCGTCGCGGTCGGGCTCGCGGCGGCGCTGGGTTGGATCGCGCCGGTGCTCGCCGCCGGGAATAGCGGGTCTGGGCCGATCGCCGCGCTGCAGGCGCGGCTCGCAGAGATCGGCTATGATCCGGGTCCGGTCGACGGGGTGATGTCGGCAAAGACGCAGCAGGCGACGCTGGCCTATCGGCACGCCTCCGGCCGGCCCATCGGGCTCGGCCCGATCGCCGACCCGATCGCGGCGGCGCAGGTCGCATTGCAGCGGCTGGGCTTTCTTTCGGCGCCGACGGACGGGGTGATCGGGCCGCAGACCCGCGACGCGATCATCCGCTTCCAGGCTGCCCGGCACCTGCCGATCGATCCCAGGGTCAGCGATCGTCTGCTCGCCGCGCTCGCACAGGCCGAAGCGCCGCCGGTTGCGGCGAGCGGCCAGCCGCCGGCACCAGCGCCGACGGCGTCTACAGCCGCGGCGCCCGCAGCCGCAGCGCCCGCGGTCACCGGCCGCCAGCCGTTGCCGGCTGGGGTGACGCCGCCGCCGATCCGCTGACCCGCGAGCTCGATCCACGCGTTCGGCTGGGCAAGGTGGCGCGGGCGGCGAGCCCCGCCGCCGGGCTCAGGAGCCGACGAGGCCGAGCTGCGGGCTCGACGGCTCGGCGAAGCTGCGCCTGGGGATGCGTCCGGCGAGGCGGGCCAGGCGGCCGCCCTCGACCCCGGCGCGCATCGCCGCCGCCATCCGCGCCGGGTCGTGCGATTTGGCGATCGCGGTGTTGGCCAGCACCGCGTCGCAGCCCAGCTCCATCGCCAGTGCGGCATCGGAAGCGGTGCCGATGCCGGCGTCGAGCACCACCGGCACCGGGCTGCGCCGGCAGATCAGCTCGATCGCCGCCGGATTGGCGATGCCCATGCCCGAGCCGATCAAGGAGCCCAGCGGCATGACCGCGGCGCAGCCGACATCGGCGAGCTTCTGGCAGGCGACCGGGTCCTCGTTGCAGTAGGGCAGGACGGTAAAACCCTTGCGCACCAGCTCGTCGGCGGCATGCACCAGCTGCTCGACATCGGGATAGAGCAGCTCACGGTCGCCGATCAGCTCGAGCTTCAGCCAATCGGTTTCGAGCGCCTCGCGCGCCAGCTCGGCGGTCAGGATCGCATCGCGCGCGGTAACGCAGCCGGCGGTGTTGGGCAACAGCCGGAAACGGCCGCCGAGCAGATCGACCAGGCTTTCGGCATAGCCTTCGAGGCTGATCCGCCGGATCGACACGGTGACAATCTCGGCGCCGCTGGCTTCGAGGCAGTCGAGCAGCACCTGCTGGTTCGGATACCCGGCGGTGCCGACGATGAGCCGCGACGACAGGATAGCGCCGGCGATTGTCAGGGGGTCGGACATGGCTTTTCCCTATTCGGTATAAATCAGCCGCCGGAGAACGGGCGGACGATTTCGACGTCGTCGCCCGGCGCCAAGGGTTGCGCCGGCCACTGCGCCCGGCGCACGACGGCGCCATTGACGGCGACGGCCAGAAACCGCGCCTTGGCATCGACGCCGCGGGCGGCGAGCAAGTCGGCCAGGGTCGCCCCCGCGACCTCTTCCTCGATGCCGTTGATGCGCAGACGCATCATCGCGCCGCCGCGGCGAAGGCCGGGTCCCGCTCGCCCATCGGTCGCGAGGTTGCAGCGGCGAAGCGCTCGGGACTGAACGGCAGCAGGCTGTCGCTCAGACGCCCGGTCAACAGATAGGCGCTGATCGCCTCGACCGTCACCGGGGTCAGCAGGATGCCGTTCCTGTGATGGCCGGTGGCGATCACCAGCCGGTCGATGCCGCTCGGGCCCAGCATCGGCGCGTCGTCGCGCGAGCCCGGGCGGAAGCCGACCCAGGTCTCGGCGACGGGCAATTCCTCGATCGCCGGCACCGCCCGCCAGGCGCCTTCGAGCAGCGCCAGCAATCCGCCGGCGGTCACCTTATCATCAAAGCCGCGCTCCTCGACGGTGCCGCCGACCACCAGCCGGCCGTCGAGCCGCGGCACTAGATAGCCGCGCGGCAGCCAGATCACATGGCGCAGCAGCGGCGCCGCCGGGTCCATCGCCAAGGCCAGCATCTGGCCCTTGATCGGGCGCACCGGCGGAAGATAGGCCGGCGGGATGCCGCCGATCTCGCGCGACCAGGCGCCCGCGGCCAGCACCACCATGTCGGCAGCCTCACGGCCCCGGTCGGTAACGACGGCGCCGGCGCGGCCATCGACAATTTCGATTTCGCGGACCGGGCAATGCTCATGCAGCGCAGCACCAGCGCGCCGGACGGCCAGCGCGAGTGCCGCGGCGACGAGACGGTTGTCGACCTGATGGTCGCGTGGACTCGATACCGCGCCTGCGATGCCGGGGCGCAGATGCGGCTCGCGGCGGCGCGCCTCGGCGCCGGACAGCCATTCGAGATCGAGGCCGAGGCCCTTTTGGAACTGATAGGTAAAGCGCAGCTGCTCGGCGTCGTCGCGGCTGAGGGCGACGACCATGGTGCCCTCGTCGCGGTAGCCGACCGCGATCCCGGAGGCGGCCTCGAGCTCGCGCGCAAAATCCGGCCACAACCGTTGGCTTTCCAGGGTCAAGGCCAAGAGCGGCCCCTCGCCGGGTTCGGTTTCGACCGCGGCGGCGAGCATGCCGGCCGCGGCCCAGCTGGCGCCGTGGCCGGCCTCGCCGCGATCATAGACCGCGACCGGGCAGCCCGCCTCGGCCAGACGCCAGGCGATCCCCAGGCCGATGACCCCGGCGCCGATGATGGCGGTTTTGGGACGCTGCGGCAAAGCGACGGTGGGCGCGGTAATCACGGACTCCCTTCGCCGGGCATGCCCGGCCAGGTTCATTGGGTCTGCTCTCAGCCGCTGCCGCCGCGCTCTCGAGAGCGTGGCGAGCGGCACCCCAGCCAGGCGCCAATGTCGGATGCGGGCGTAGTCGATGCAAGATTTTTCTCGCGAATCGCCGGCCGCGGAGCCGGAGGAAAGTGCGGTCCCTGGCGGTGCTTTCCTCCAGTCTCCGTCGGCGCATCGCCGTGCTCTGTAACGGGCGGCTTGGAAATAACCTATAAGGAGCTATCCTATGTATCCTCTACAATCCTGCTGGAGCCGGTCATGCCCTCGATTTTGGTGGTCGACGACAACAGCGAGGTGCGCCAGGTGGTCTGCGAGTTTCTGCGCGACAGCGGCCACCTGGTTTTCGCGGCCGGCTCGGCGCTGCAGGCCCGCGCGCTGCTCGCGCGCGAAACGATCGACCTGTTGATCGCGGATTGCGTGATGAGCGGCGAGCAGGGGGATTCGCTGGCCGCGCATGCTTCGAGCCTGGGGGTCCCGGCGATTCTGACCTCGGGCGATCTGCGCTACGGCGAGACGATCGCGCCGTCGACGGCTCCGTTCCTGTCCAAGCCGTTCCGGCTCAGCCAGTTGGAGGACCTGGTCGCGCGCACGGCGCGACGGCCGCGGCAATGACGCTCGCCGGGGTGCGCTGCGCAGGCGCTACAGAATGGCCCTTCTGCCGGCTGCCGGTCGCAGCGGGACGTAGCCGACGAGATCGGCGAGACGGGCCCGGTCGAACAGCACGAGGACCCCGTCCTGGATCTGGGCAAGGCGGCGCTGGCGCAGCCGTTCGAGGGTGCGCGCGACATGGACCCGCGACAGCCCGGCAGCGTCGGCAATATCGCGCCGCTGCAGCGGGAACGGGCAGGTCGAGCCGCCATTGACCATGCCGCGCTGCCGCAGCCGGTCGAAGGTTTCCAGCATCAGATAGCCGATGCGCTGTTCGGCGTTGCTGCGCCCGAGCAAGGACAACCGCACGTCGCTGCGCTGCTCTTCCTCCACCCGCGTCTGCAGCTGGTTGAGCGCCACCGCCGGGTGGTGTGCGAACAGGTCGCGCCAGTCGCGGCCGGATAGCACGCAAAGCGTTGCCGGAGTGATCGCCTGGACCGAATGATTGATCGTGCCCAACAAGGCCGAAGCGAGCCCGACCATGTCGCCGGGCAGCAATATGTCGAGGATCTGGCGAGCGCCGGATGGAAGCTGTTGGTAGCGGATGGCCCAGCCTTCGAACAAGGTATAGACCGGGCCGCCGACTTCCCCCTGGCGGATGATGTCGATGCGCGGGGCAACTACGATATGGTCGGTCTTCATTTCCGCGACAAAGCTGAGCTCAATCTCCGAGAACGGCCTGAACATCGGCCGGCGTCGTAATGGGCACTGCTCGCATAGCACGAACATCAGCGCGGTTCACCCTCCCCGGGCCGGCTTGATAATCTGACGAACCCTCGGAGGACCAGCTAAATTCCACAAATAAATCAATGTTTTCGCGATCGTAACCAAGTTGCCCGCAAAAGCTCGGCGAAGCGCCATCAAACCCTACGGGTCTGCCTCAAATGTTCGCTCATTCGCCGCGTTTCATTTACATAGCGACCGGTTCCGCTAGGCGCTCGCAAATAGCTTGGCGAATCTAGCCGATGCGGGTCGCCGATCCCCTCGACGCCGCCGGCCCCGCGCGACCGACAGATCGCCGCAACGCCCGTATAGTCCGGCGCGGCCTGTTCCGGCCGCTCGTCTCCGCTCGGAGCCGATCGAGGGCGCGGCGGCTGCCAACGCGGATGACAGATCCGCGCCGTTGTAGAATATTCGGGCGGTGCTCGGGGCCCCCGACAACGAATAAGCGGCCCAGCTGGCGGAGGAGCAGCCGATGAACAAGGTCTATCCCGATGCGGCGGCGGCACTGGCCGGCCTGCTACGCGACGGCATGACGATCATGGCCGGCGGGTTCGGCCTGTGCGGGATCCCGGAAGCGCTGATCGCCGCGATCCGCGCTTCGGGTGTGGGCGGGCTGACCGTCATTTCGAACAATGCGGGGATCGACGGCGCCGGGCTCGGCCTCTTGCTCGAAAGCCGGCAGATCCGCAAGATGATCTCGTCCTATGTCGGCGAGAACAAGCTGTTCGCCGATCTCTATCTGAAGGGCGAGCTCGAGCTCGAATTCAACCCGCAAGGCACGCTCGCCGAGCGCATCCGGGCCGGCGGCGCCGGCATTCCGGCGTTCTTCACCAAAACCGGGGTCGGGACCCTGATCGCCGAGGGCAAGGAGGTGCGCGCGTTCGACGGCGAAAGCTATCTGATGGAGCGCGGCCTGATGGCCGATCTGGCGATCGTCCACGCCTGGACGGGCGACCGCGAGGGCAATCTCGTCTACCGCAAGACCGCGCGCAACTTCAACCCGGTGATGGCCACCGCCGGGCGGGTCACCGTGGCCGAGGTCGAGCACCTGGTCGAGCCCGGAGAGATCGAGCCCGACCAGATCCAGACCCCCGGTCTATTCGTCAAGCGGATCGTCCACCCCAAATCGTTCGAAAAGCGCATCGAGCAGCGCACCGTGCGTCAGCGCGGCGCGTAGGAGAGGAACCCGGACATGCCCTGGTCACGCGACGAGATGGCGCGGCGCGCCGCGGCCGAGCTCGAAGACGGCTTTTACGTCAATCTCGGCATTGGCATCCCGACCCTGGTGTCGAACTTCATCCCGCCCGGGATCACGGTCCAGCTGCAGAGCGAGAACGGCATGCTCGGCATGGGCCCGTTTCCGTTCGCCGGCGAGGAGGACCCGGACCTGATCAACGCCGGCAAGCAGACCATCACCGAACTGCCGACGACGAGCTACTTCGACAGCGCACAGTCGTTTGCGATGATCCGCGGCGGGCACATCGACCTGTCGATCCTCGGCGCGATGCAGGTGGCCGAAAACGGCGACCTCGCCAACTGGATGATCCCGGGCCGGGTGGTCAAGGGCATGGGCGGCGCGATGGACCTGGTCGCCGGGGTCAAGCGGGTCGTTGTGCTGATGGAGCACACCGCGCGCAACGAGCCCAAATTGCTGCACCGCTGCACCCTGCCGCTGACCGGCGCGGGCGTCGTCGACACGGTCATCACCGATTTGGGCGTGTTCAAGATCGACGGCGCCGGGATGACCCTCATTGAGCTCGCGCCCGGGGTCGGGCTCGACGAGGTGCGCGACAAGACCGAAGCGTCTTTCGCGGTGCGCCCCGGTCTCGGCTGAAGGGCGGGTGGCTCAGCGCCGGCGCGGGGCGAGCCAGCAGCTCGGCGCGGCGAGGTTCGGGGTCGGCGCCGGCTTGGCTTTCATTTGGCTCCGAACCAACAAACGGGATTTGCCAAGATGGGATCACCGCTCAAAGTCTGCCATTTTCGGTCGATGCTAGCGATGATTGAGCTTGTGTCTTCTACGTCCCAGAAATGGAACCCTGCCTTAAGATAGTCTCCAGGACAGAGACCGTGTATTATAATAAGATTAACGACGTTAACAGCCCGAGTTCCCGCCTGACTCTGGTGGAAATCTGTCACAACCCAACATAGTCGTCGGCAGATTCCCGGACGCAGCTCTCCGCAATTTTAGTAATTTTTTTCATGCTAGTCTCACTTATAATGCAGCCGTACCGCACCGAACGCGCCAGGGGACATTGATGTCCACGGCGGGCACCCCCCATCGTTTGTCCGTAGCCCGACAAATCCTGCTCCCCCGGGAAGCCTCACGCTGGTTCCCGGATAGTGACCGCTATTCTCCCGGATAGTGACCGCTATAAGGTGCTCCTTCAGCACTCAGGTAATTAAATGCTCGTCGAGCGGCTTGCATTCCGCCTTGCAGGATTCTCACGTCGACGCTCACCAATCGGATTGCCTCCCGGCATGGCGAAATCGGTTATCCTCCTGTTAACGACATTGCGAACTGTTAACGACATTGCGAATTTCAGCGTTTATCCTAGCGATGTCTTGAGCGCTTGGCACCCAGTTCGGACCAGCAATGGACGATAGCTGCCGATTGCTCGGGTCGAGTTGTCGCAACGTTGCGGTTGCGGCGTCCCACTGCGCCTGTCGCAGCGGAGCCAGGGAATCGAGCATTTCCTCCAGTGCGCGCTCGTCCTCCTCCTGGGCAACCTGGGTCGAACCGCCGCCGGCGCCGTCGGTCGGCGCGAACCAGCCGGGGTTGGGCGGCACCCCGGCGCGCGGATGCTCGGCCGGGTCCCAGCCGGTGCGGGCGAGCCGGCCGTCTTCGCCTCCTCGCGCCCGCTTGATCAGCAGGTCTTCGGCCTCCATGCCGCGGCGCGCGAAGAGGCCGGGCAGATCGGGCACGCGCAGCTGCACCCGCGGCGATCTGCGCCAGGCAGAGGTTGTCTGCGTCGAGCGCCGAGGCGACGACGCGGAAGCCGGGCATCAGCCGGTCGAGGTTTACCTCCTCACCGTAGGCGCGGTCCAAAAGCCGTTCGAGATCCGCGCGCGGCCGGATCGTCCAACCCCTCTCGCAGCGCTCGATCAGCCGCGTGCGCCCGAGGAACAGCCCCTCCTCGGTGCGGCAGAGACCAAGGCTCTCCGCGCTGCCTTTGCTCAAGCTCCAGAGTTGCAGCCCGGCAGGAATCACCGTTTCCCCTACCTTCCATGTGTGTGACCCTTGAACTGTACCCTGTTCGTTCTCATTTGTCAATTTGTTTGCAGGTGCGCCGCCGCCGCGTCTGCGCCGCGCAGGACTAGGCTGCGGCGTCTCGCCGCAATCGCGGGAGAGGTACTCGGGGTGAGACGATCGTCGCAAACGCGACGGTTGCCGCAGCTGGGGCCAGTTGCCGGACTGCGACAGAACGCCGCGGTGGCACGCGGCGAGCGCCGGCCCTGGGTGAGCCAATGCGGAGACGGGGGATGACAATCGCCGACGTTAACCTACATTTTTATTGGGATTTCCCGAGACCCAATATATGCTGAGGGGGATTGGGAAGGTGGCCACAACATGTTGTCCGAATCCCGCAAAGTGGCGCATGAAACGGGGCTGGCTCGCGGGCCGATCCCCGGTTGTTGCAGAGCATCGCCAAGCTCCGCACTCTCGCCACAAAAGCTTGGCATACTGCTTGCGACAGGAAGACTGGGAACGATGAACGATCGGCAACGATCGTGGGGTGATTGCCTGCCGGGGCGTCGGCGGGAGAACCGACCGTCGCGGGCCGCCGAGCCGCGATTTGGACCGGATGTGGATTTCGGCGATGTTTTCCGTCGCGCGGCGTTCGCCTCGTGCGGCGGGTTGGAACGGGGCGTCGAGCGTGAGCGCCAGCTGAGGTGTGACATGAGATTCGACGATGACGGCATTTTTGGACTTTACTCTCGGTTGTACGACAACCGGCGGGAGGCCGAGCTTTCCCTCGAGGATTATCTGAGGAAATGCTCCGACGATCCGTCGTACTATGCCGGCGCTGCCGAGCGCATGCTGCGCGCGATCGGTGAGCCGGCGATGGTCGATACCAGCCTGGACGGGCGCCTCGGCCGCATCTTCAGCAACCGCACGATCAAGGTCTATCCCGAGTTCGCCGATTTCTTCGGGATGGAGGAGACGATCGAGCGCATCGTCGGCTTCTTCCGGCACGCGGCCCAGGGGCTCGAGGAGCGCAAGCAGATCCTCTATCTGCTGGGCCCGGTCGGCGGCGGCAAATCCTCGCTCGCCGAGCGGCTGAAGCAGCTGATGGAAAAGGAGCCGGTCTATGTGCTGAAGGCCGGCAAGGAAGTCAGCCCGGTCTTTGAAAGCCCGCTCGGGCTGTTCGACCCGCTGACCCTCGGCGAGGAATTGGAAAAGCGCTACGGGGTACCGCGGCGCCGGCTGACCGGCACGATCTCGCCCTGGGCGGTCAAGCGGCTCGAGGAGTTCGGCGGCGACATCACCAAATTCACCGTGGTGCGGCTGCAGCCCTCTCGCCTGAAGCAGATCTGCATCTCCAAGACCGAGCCCGGCGACGAGAACAACCAGGACGTCTCGAGCCTCGTCGGCAAGGTCGATATCCGCAAGCTCGAGTTCTTCAGCCAGAACGATCCCGACGCCTATTCCTACTCGGGCGGGCTCAACCGCACCACCCAGGGGCTGCTCGAATTCGTCGAGATGTTCAAGGCCCCGATCAAGATGCTGCACCCGCTCCTGACCTCGACCCAGGAGGGCAATTACGTCGGTTCGGAGAATATCGGCGGCATCCCCTATCAGGGCATCGTGCTGGCGCATTCGAACGAGGCCGAATGGCAGACCTTCAAGAACAACAAGAACAATGAGGCGTTCATCGATCGGATTTCCGTCATCAAGGTGCCGTATTGCCTGCGCTGCACCGAGGAGCGCAAAATCTACGAAAAGCTGCTGCAGAACAGCGAGCTCTCCGCGGCGGCGTGCGCGCCCTCGACATTGGACATCCTGTCGCGGTTCAGCGTGCTGTCGCGATTGAAGCCGCACGAGAACTCGAACCTGCATTCCAAGATGCGGGTCTACGACGGCGAGAGTCTGAAGGACACCGATCCGCGCGCGAAATCCGGTCAGGAATACCGTGACGCAGCCGGGGTCGACGAAGGCATGGACGGGATCTCGACCCGCTTCGCCTTCAAGGTGCTGTCGAGCACGTTCAACTTCGACACCCAGGAGGTCGCGGCCGACCCGGTCCATTTGATGTACGTGCTCGAGCAGGCGATCTGGCGCGAGCAGTTCCCCGACGACGTCGAGAAGAAATATCTGAACTTCATCAAGGCCGAGCTGGCGCCGCGCTATGCCGAGTTCATCGGCCACGAGATCCAGAAGGCCTATCTCGAATCGTATTCGGATTATGGGCAGAACCTGTTCGACCGCTATGTCGCCTATGCCGATGCGTGGATCGAGGATTCGGACTACAAGGACCCCGATACCGGCCAGCTGATGAACCGCGAGCTTTTGAACCAGGAGCTGTCGAAGATCGAAAAGCCGGCCGGGATCGCCAATCCCAAGGACTTCCGCAACGAGGTCGTCAAGTTCGCATTGCGGGCGCGCGCCGCCAATTCCGGGCGCAACCCGTCCTGGACCTCGTACGAGAAGTTGCGCGAGGTGATCGAGCGGCGCATGTTCTCGCAGGTCGAGGATCTGTTGCCGGTGATCAGCTTTGGCTCGAAGAAGGACAGCGACACCGAGAAGAAGCACGCCGACTTCCTCGAGCGGATGGTCTCGCGCGGCTACACCGAGCGCCAGGTGCGGCGCCTCGTCGAGTGGTACATGCGGGTCAACAAGGCCGGATAGGTGCCGACAACGATGCCCGCTCTGGAGGGAAGACGATGAACATTGTCGACCGCCGGCCCAACCCCAAGGGCAAGAGCCTCAGCAACCGGCAGCGTTTCCTGTCGCGGGCGCGCGCCGAGGTCAAATCGGCCGTGCAGAACGCGTTGCGCAAGCGCAAGGTCGCCGATGTCGAGCACGGCGAGAAGGTGGCGATCCCGATGCGCGGGATCGTCGAGCCGGCGTTCAACCACAGCCGGCGCACCGGCCGCAACGAGCACGTCGTGCCCGGCAACAAGGAGTATGTCAGGGGCGACGAGATCCCGCGCCCGACCGGCGGCGAGGGGCAGGGCGGGTCGCAAGGGAGCCCGGACGGGTCGGGCGAGGACGCCTTCGAATTCACGCTCTCGAAGGACGAGTTCCTCGATATGTTCTTCGAGGATCTCGAACTGCCCGACCTGGTCAAAAAGAGCCTGCGCGAGACCTTCGCGGTCGACCTGCAGCGGGCCGGCTACACGGTCAGCGGCAGCCCGGCCAACCTCAGCATCCGCCGCACGATGCGCAACAGCATGGCCCGGCGGATCTCGCTGCGCCGGCCGAAGCAGTGGGAGGTGGAGGCGCTGCGCGCGGCGCTCGCCGAGGCTCGCGCCCGCGGCGACGAGGGGGAGGTGCAAAGACTAACGATCGACCTCGAACGGGCCGAATTCCGCAGCAAGATCATCCCCTACATCGACCCGATCGATGTCCGCTACAATCGCTTCGAGCGGGTGCCGCGACCCAATACCGAGGCGGTCATGTTCTGCCTGATGGATGTGTCGGGCTCGATGACCGAAGCGATGAAGGATCTCGCCAAACGGTTCTTCATGCTGCTGCACGTCTTTCTGGTTCGCCGCTACCGTCACGTCGACGTGGTGTTCATCCGCCATACCAGCACCGCCGAAGAGGTCGACGAGGAAACCTTTTTCTACAGCCGCGAGACCGGCGGGACGGTGGTATCGACGGCGCTCGAAAAGATGTTGGAGATCGCCCGCGCCCGCTATCCGACCGACCGCTGGAACATCTACGCGGCGCAGGCCTCCGATGGTGACAATTATGGTGCGGACAGCGGCCGGTGCGTCTCGTTGCTGGGCGGCGAGGTATTGCCGCTGTGCCAGTATTTCGCCTATGTCGAGGTCGGCGACGGGATGGGCGGCAGCTTGACCGGCCTCGCACGCGATAGCGACCTGTGGCGCGCCTATAGCGAGGTGGCGCCGGCGCATCCGCACTTCGCGATGCGGCGAGTCGGCGATCCGTCGCAGATCTTCTCGGTCTTCCATGAATTGTTTTCTAAAGGGGGCGTCCGTGCCTGACACAGCTTCCCTGCCGATGCCGCGTTCTCTAGCAGCGCGTCGTTCGCTGCCGGGGCCGCATTCTCTGCCGATGTCGCGGCTCGAAGCCACGACGCCGCTGTTCAACGGCCCCAACTGGGATTACGGGTCGTTGCGCCAAGTCTATGACGCGATCGAGCGGATCGCGGTCGACGAAATCGGTCTCGATGTCTATCCGGTCCAGGTCGAGGTCATCACCTCGGAGCAGATGCTCGACGCCTACGCCTCGGTCGGCCTGCCGCTGATGTACCACCATTGGAGCTTCGGCAAGCGCTTCGCCTTTCACGAGACCCTCTATCGCAAGGGGCTGCAGGGCCTCGCTTACGAAATCGTGATCAACTCCAATCCGTGCATCTGCTACATCATGGAAGAGAACTCCATGACGATGCAGACCCTGGTCATGGCGCACGCCGCCTTTGGCCACAATCACTTCTTCAAGAACAACTATTTGTTCCGGCAGTGGACCGACGCCAACGGCATTCTCGACTATCTGAGCTTTGCTCGCGACTATGTCGCCAAATGCGAGGAGCGGCACGGGGTCGAGGCGGTCGAGCGGGTGCTCGACGCCGCGCACGCGCTCAAGGACCACGGGGTCAACCGCTACGCCCACCGCACCAAGCCGAACCTCGCCGAGGAGCGGCGCCGGGCCGAGGAATGGCAGGCCCATGCCGAGGCCACCTATAACGATCTGTGGCGTACCGTCCCCGGCACCGGGCGGGATAAGGAAGACCCCGATGCGGCCGAAGCGCGGCTGCAGGAGATCAAGCGCGATCTCGGCCTGCCCGAGGAAAACCTGCTCTATCTGATCGAAAAGCGGGCGCCGCGGCTCGAAGACTGGCAGCGCGAGCTGGTCCGCATCGTCCGCCTGATCGCGCAGTATTTCTACCCGCAAAAGCAGACCCAGATGATGAACGAAGGCTGCGCCACCTTCGTCCATTATGAGATCATGCGGCGGCTGCACGACAAGGGGATGATTACCGAAGGCTCGATGCTCGAATTCCTGCATTCGCATTCGAGCGTCGTGTTTCAGCCGGATTTCGACGACCCGCGGTTCAGCGGCCTCAATCCCTATGCGCTCGGCTTTGCGATGATGTCGGACATCCGCCGCCTGTGCGAGGAGCCGACCGAGGAGGACCGCGCCTGGTTCCCGGATATCGCCGGCAATGGCGACGGCTACGGCGTACTGCGCCACGCCTGGGCCAACTACCGCGACGAAAGCTTCGTCCTGCAGTATTTGAGCCCGGCGATGATCCGTAAGTTCCGACTGTTCCATGTCTCGGACGACAGCACCAAGCCGGCGCTGCGGGTCGAGGCGATCCATGACGATATCGGCTATCGCAAAATCCGCACCGCGCTGTCGCGGCAATACGACCTGTCGCGGCGCGAGCCGGACATCCAGGTGGTCGATGTCGATCTCAGAGGCGATCGCTGCCTAATTCTTGCGCATTATGTGCATAATGGCGTGCTGCTCGCCGAAAAAAGCTGCCGCGCGGTAATGCGCCACGTCGCCGTGCTGTGGGGCTACTCGGTCAAATTGCTCGAGATCGACGCGGCCACCGACAAGACCCTGAAGACCTACGAGGTGGCGCAACCGGGCTGAGCGGCGCAGCCGACGACAAGCGGAGATCGGCCCCGCGCCGGCGCAGGTTTCGCCCACGATGATTGTCCTCGGCATCGAGACCAGCTGCGACGAGACTGCCGCCGCGGTCGTCGCCGAGGCGACGCCGGGGCCGCGGATCCGCTCGAATTTGGTGCATTCGCAGCTGATCGAGCACGCGCCTTACGGCGGGGTCGTGCCCGAAATTGCGGCGCGCGCCCATCTCGGCCGTCTCGATCGCCTGGTGCGGCGCGCCCTCGCCAAAGCCGGAGCCAGCACGCGTGAGATCGACGCGGTGGCCGCCGCCGCCGGGCCCGGGCTGATCGGCGGGCTGATCGTCGGCACGATGATGGCCAAGGGCATCGCCTGGGCCGCCGGCAAGCCGTTCATCGCGGTCAACCACCTCGAAGCCCATGCGCTGAGCGTGCGGCTGACCGATGATGTCGCGTTTCCCTATCTCCTTCTGCTCGTTTCGGGCGGGCACTGCCAGTTGCTCGCCTGCGCCGGGGTCGGCCGCTACACCCGTCTCGGCACCACCCTCGACGATGCGGCCGGCGAAGCCTTCGACAAGACCGCAAAGCTGATCGGGCTCGGCTATCCGGGCGGGCCGGCGATCGAGCGCGCGGCTCAGGGCGGAGATGCGCGGCGCTTTGCCCTGCCCCGTCCGCTCTACGGCAGGCCCGGCTGCGATTTTTCATTTTCCGGGCTGAAAACCGCGGTTCGCCGCATCGCCCTCGAACGCGACCCGCTCGATGCGCGCGACCGGGCGGATCTGGCGGCGTCGATCGAGCTGGCGATCTGCGAGGCGCTGTGCGACCGCACCGCCAACGCCATCGCCTGGTTCCGCCGGCACCAGCCGGAGGGCAGAAGCCTGGTCGTCGCCGGCGGCGTCGCCGCCAACATCCGGCTGCGCCATCGCCTGGCCGCCCTCGCCCATTCGTCCGAGCTCGACTTCGTGGCCCCGCCCGAGGCCTTGTGCACCGACAATGCGGCGATGATCGCCTGGGCCGGGGTGGAGCGGCTGCGCCTCGGACTCGTCGACGGTCTCGACGCGGCCCCACGCCCGCGCTGGCCGCTCGATGCCACGGCGCCGCCGCGACCGGGAGCCGGGGTCAAGGCATGATCCTCCGCTCGAAAGACCGGGCTCGGTGAAGCGGCTGGCGATCATCGGCGCTGGCGCCTGGGGAACGGCGCTGGCGATCGTCGCCGGACGCGCGGGGTCGCGCGCGATGCTGTGGGCGCGCGACCCCGAAATCGTCGCGGCGATCGGCGCGCGGCACGAAAATCCGTTCTATCTCCCCGGCATAGCACTCGACCCGGCGGTCGGCGCCAGCGGCGACCTCGAGGCGGCGGTGGTCGATGCCGACGCCGCGCTGCTCGTCGTCCCGGCCCAGTTCCTGCGCGCCGTGCTCGAGCGCCTGCGCCGGGTGGCACCGCCGGGGTTGCCGCTGCTGCATTGCGCCAAGGGGATCGAGGCGGGCTCGCTCGCGACGATGTCGCAGATCGGCGCCGAGATGTTGCCGGCGTCGCCCTTTGCGGTCATGTCGGGGCCGAGCTTCGCCGCCGAGGTCGCCCGCGGCCTGCCGACCGCGGTGACCATCGCCAGCGCCGACGCACTACTCGCCGAGAGTTTTGCCGCGGCGCTCGGCAGCAGCCGGTTCCGCCCCTATCTATCGCGGGATCCGGTCGGCGCGGAAATCGGCGGCGCGGTCAAGAACGTGCTGGCGATCGCCTGCGGCATCGTCGTTGGGCGCGGTCTCGGTGACAATGCGCGCGCGGCGCTGATCACCCGCGGACTGGCCGAGATGGTGCGGCTCGGGCTCTGTCTGGGCGCCGAAGCCGAGACCTTTCGCGGGCTCTCCGGCCTCGGCGATCTGGTCCTGACCTGCAGCGCCGCGCAGTCGCGCAATTATGCGCTGGGTTTGGCGCTGGGCCGCGGACAGAGCCTCGACGCGGCGCTCGCCGGCCGCCGCTCGGTCGTCGAGGGGGTGGCGACCGCTGCCGCGATCGCCGGGCTGGCTGCGAGGCTCGCGATCGAGATGCCGCTGAGCCAGGCAGTCGACGCGGTATTGCATCATCGTGCACCGATCGACGCGACCGCCGACAGGCTGCTGCGTCGACCCTACCGGGCGGAGTAGCCGCGGCTCGGCGCGGCCCTCGGCGACGCATTGCGGCCCCATCACGGAAAATGCTTTTCCGGGCCGGCGGAAAGCCAATATCATCGGAAGACGAGCAAGGCGATCGGCCCGAATCGATATGAGAGATAACGGAAAGCGCGGCGAGGAAGGACCGGGTACCGGCGTCGTCGTCAAGACCAAGCCGAAGACGAAGAAGCCGTCGATGTACAAGGTGTTGATGCTGAATGACGATTACACGCCGATGGAGTTCGTCGTCCACATTCTGGAGCGGTTTTTCGCGAAAACCCGGCAGGAGGCGACCCGCATCATGCTCCACGTGCATCGCCGCGGGGTCGGACTATGCGGGGTGTACACTTACGAGGTGGCTGAGACCAAGGTGACCCAGGTCATGGATTTTGCCCGGCAGCACCAGCATCCGCTGCAGTGTACGCTGGAAAAGGATTAGGCAAGGAAGGAAGGCGGGAGTGCTGTCACGCAATCTCGAAAAGTCCCTGCATCGCGCGCTGGCCCACGCCAACGATCGCCGCCACGAATACGCCACGCTCGAACACTTGCTGCTGGCCTTGACCGAGGACCAGGACGCAGTCGCGGTGCTGCGCGCCTGCAGTGTCGATCTCGAGCGGCTGCGTCGCGAGGTGTTGACCTATGTCGACAACGAGCTCGGCAACCTCGTCTCCGCGCACAAGGACGACGCCAAGCCCACGGCGAGCTTTCAGCGGGTATTGCAGCGCGCCGCCATCCATGTCCAATCCTCGGGGCGCGAGGAGGTCACCGGCGCCAACGTCTTGGTCGCGATGTTCGCCGAGCGCGAGAGCCACGCGGTTTATTTCCTGCAAGAGCAGGACATGACCCGGTTCGATGCGGTCAACTATATCTCGCATGGCATCGCCAAGGCGCCCGGCCGCTCGGAAACCCGCCGGGCCCAGGGTGCGGAGGAGGACGAACGCGGCGAAAAGTCGCAAAAGCGCAGCCATGACGCGCTCGACGCCTATTGCGTTAATCTGAACAAAAAGGCCAAGGGCGGCCGCATCGACCCGTTGATCGGGCGCGAGGCCGAGGTCGAGCGCACGATCCAGATCCTGTGCCGGCGGTCGAAGAACAACCCGCTCTATGTCGGCGATCCCGGGGTCGGCAAAACCGCGATCGCCGAGGGGCTGGCGCGCCGCATCGTCCAGCGCGAGGTGCCCGAGGTGCTGGTCAATGCGACGATCTTCGCCCTCGACATGGGGGCATTGCTCGCCGGCACCCGCTATCGCGGCGATTTCGAGGAGCGGCTGAAGGCGGTGTTGTCCGAGCTCGAAGCACAGCCGGGCGCGATCCTGTTCATCGACGAGATCCATACCGTGATCGGCGCCGGGGCGACCAGCGGCGGGGCGATGGACGCCTCCAATCTGTTGAAGCCGGCATTGGCCGGCGGCGTCATCCGCTGCATCGGCTCGACCACCTATAAGGAGTACCGCAACTATTTCGAAAAGGACCGGGCGCTGGTCCGGCGCTTTCAAAAGATCGACGTCAACGAGCCCACGGTCGAGGATTCGATCAAGATCCTGCGCGGCCTCAAGCCTTACTACGAGCGGCACCATAAGGTGCGCTACACGAACGACGCGCTGCGCGCCGCGGTCGAGCTGTCGCACCGCTACATCGGCGACCGCAAATTGCCGGACAAGGCGATCGACGTGATCGACGAGTCCGGGGCGGCGCAGATGCTGGTCCCGGAAAACCGGCGCCGCAAAACCATCACCGCGCGCGAAGTCGAGGCGGTCGTCGCGACGATGGCGCGGATCCCGCCGAAGAGCGTCTCGCGCGACGATCGCGAGGTGCTGCGCAACTTGGATCGCGATCTGAAGACGATGGTGTTCGGCCAGGACAGCGCGATCGAGGCATTGGTCTCGGCGATCAAGCTCGCCCGCGCCGGGCTGCGCGACGCCGAAAAGCCGATCGGCAGCTATCTCTTTTCGGGCCCGACCGGGGTCGGCAAGACAGAAGTGGCGCGCCAGCTCGCCCGCACCCTGGGCATCGAAATCACCCGCTTCGACATGTCCGAATACATGGAGCGCCATACCGTCTCGCGGCTGATCGGGGCGCCCCCCGGCTATGTCGGCTTCGACCAGGGCGGGCTGTTGACCGACGCGATCGACCAGCATCCGCACAGCGTGCTGCTGTTGGACGAGATCGAAAAGGCTCATCCCGATCTGTTCAACATCCTGCTGCAGGTCATGGATTACGGGAAGCTCACCGACCACAACGGCAAGAATGTCGATTTCCGCAACGTCATCCTGATCATGACGACCAACGCCGGCGCCTCCGACTTGGCCAAGCCGGCGATCGGCTTTGGCAGCGGCATCCGCACCGGCGACGATCACGAAGCGATCAACCGCATGTTCACGCCGGAATTCCGCAATCGGCTCGACGCGACGATTTCGTTCGCGGCGCTGTCGCCCGAGACGATCGGGCGGGTGGTCGACAAATTCGTGCTGCAGCTCGAGGAGCAGTTGGCCGACCGCAACGTTACGATCGAGCTCGACCCAGCGGCCCGCAACTGGCTCGCCGAAAAGGGCTATGACCCGCTGTTCGGCGCCCGCCCGCTGGCCCGGGTGATCCAGGAGCACATCAAAAAGCCGCTCGCCGAGGAATTGCTGTTCGGGCGTCTGGCCAAGGGCGGGGTGGTGCGCGTCACCAAGAAGCCGCAAGCCGACGCGCTCGACTTCGCCTTCGAGGAGAGGCCGGCGGCCCCGGCCGAGCCCAAAGAGCCGGCGCTGGTCGAGTAATCAGGGGGCCGCCGCTGAGCCGTCGCTAAACGCTGGAGTTCACCCGGTTCCCGCCAGCGCTGCCACGGTATCGCACGGCAACGGGACGCGCTCGATGTGATGGCGGTGCCACAGCGCGTAGAACAACAGGTTCCAGGCGGCGCGGCCGGCGCGCTTTTGCCCGGCACCGGCAAACAGGGTTTCGACCGCCTCGGGCCGGCACAGCTCGCGCACCGCCGGCGAACGCGCGACCAGGGGGCCGATCGTCTCGGCGCGCCGCGCGATCCAGCGCGCCACCGGCACGGTGAAACCGCGCTTGCGGGCGAGCGGCTGGGCCTGCGGCAATTGCTCGGCGAGCCAGCGGCGCAGCAGCCACTTGCCGAGCCCGCGCCGAATCTTGAGCTCGTCCGGCAGTCGAAACGCCAATGCCGCCAGCTCGGGATCGAGAAACGGTGTGCGGCCCTCGGCGCCGTGGGCCATCAGGCAGCGGTCGAGCTTGGTCAAGAGATCGTTCGGCAGCCAGTCGGCGCAATCGACGGCCTGCGCCGCCTGCAGCGAGGTGCGGCCGCGGCTCTGGGCATGCACTTCGGCCGCCGCGATCCCATCGCGCCAGCCGGCGATCTCGCCGCGCAGCACACCCAGATCGTCGAGCACGCCGCGCGCGCGGGGCCGCCGCCCGCCGGCCCACCACGGCCGCAGCACGCTGCGATAGCGGCCATAGCCGCCGAACAGCTCATCGCCGCCCTCGCCCGACAAGATGACCTTGAGCCCGGCCGCGCGCGCCGCCCGGGCCAGCGCAAAGGTCGGCAGCATCGCGTAATCGGCGGCCGGGTCGTCGGCGGCAGAGACGATTTCGGGCAGTGATCGCCAGAAATCGGCTTCGGAAAACAGGATCTCGACATGGTCGGCGCCGACCGCCTGCGCTGCGGTGCGCGCGGCCCCGCGCTCGTCGGCGACATCGCTCTCGGCAAAGCCGATCGTGAACGCCTTGACCGGGTGCTCGCCGAGCCGTGCCATCATCGCCAGCACCGCGGTCGAATCGATGCCGCCCGACAGAAACATCCCGAACGGCACATCGGCGCGCTGGTGGATGCGCACGCTGTCGGCAAAAGCGGCGTCGAGTCGGGCCAGCGCTTCGTCCTCGCCGAGGGCGAGCGGGCCGTGATCGGGCAAGGCCGCGCGGCGCCGCCGCTCGACGATTCGGCCCTGGCGCACGACCACGGTCTCGCCGGGCAATACCCGGCTGATCCCGGCAAAGATCGTCTCGCGCCCGGTGGTGAACTGCATTTGTAGGAGCTCGTTGCGCGCCCGGCGCTCGAGTTCGGCGGCGACGACGCCGGCCGCGATCAGCGCCCCCGGCTCGGAAGCGAACGCGAAACCGTGCTGCGTCTCGGCATAATAGAGCGGCTTAATGCCGAACGGGTCGCGGGCGAGCACCAGGCGCCCGGCGCCCGGATCGTGCAATGCCACGGCGTACATGCCGCGCAGATGCTGGGTGAAGTCGAGCCCGTGGCGCCGGTAGAGATGCAATGGCAGCTCGCAATCCGATTGGGTCGAGAACGCCAGCGGACGCGTGCCGTGCAACGTCTCGCGCAGCTCGATGTAGTTGTAGATCTCGGCGTTGGCGATCAGCGCCGCCCCGCCCGGCTCGTAAAGCGGCTGGTCGCCGGTCGCCAGATCGATGATCGCCAGCCGCGTCTGCACCATGCCGACATCGCCGCTGCGGTACTGGCCGTCGCCGTCGGGGCCGCGATGGCGCAAGGCAGCACCCATGGCCCGCAGCGGCGCCGCGGGCGGCGGCGCGCCGTCATGGGTCATCAGGCCGGCGATGCCGCACATCGGGGCGCCAACCGGTCGAAAAAGCAGCGATAGCGGGCGACGACGACCGCCTCGGTAAACTCGGCCTCGTAAGCGCGGCGGCCGGCTTGCCCGAGCCGGGCGCGCAGCCCAGGGTCGGCGACGACGCGCTCGATCGCCGCGGCCAATGCCTGAGGACCGCCGCCCGGCTGATCCGGAAGCGGCACCAGAAGCCCGCTGACTTGATCCTCGATCAGTGCTGCGGGCCCGTCGCTGGCGGTGGCGACGACCGGCAATCCAGCCGACCACGCCTCGATCACGATATTGCCCAACGGCTCGTGCAACGAAGGGCAGACCAGAAGATCGGCGTTCGCCAACAGCTCCGGCACGTTCTCGCGCCAGCCGAGAAAGCTGACCCGCTCGGCGATCCCGAGATCCGCCGACAGTCGCTCGAGCGGTCCCCGCAACGGCCCGTCGCCGGCGATCGCCAAGCGAACCTCGCGCGTCTTGGCCAGCGCCGCGAGCAGCAGGGCAAACCCCTTATTTGGATGCAGGCGGCCGAGCGCCAGCGCCATGGGCGGCTTTACGAGCATGGCTGCGGCGGCGTGCGGGGAGGCCGCGGCGCGCGCATCGGGCACGAAATTCGGCAGGTAATCGATCCGGTCCCGCGGCCATCCGGCAGCGACGGCATACTCGACGATGGCGCGGGTGTTGCCGATCAGGTGATCGCAGCGCCGGTAATATTTCAAATCGTAATACCCTCCGAGCCGGGCAACATGCACGAAATCGCCGCGCGGGCAAAGCCGGGTCGCCCGGCTCATCCAGGTCAGCACGATATCCGGCCGCCACTCCGCGATCTCGCGGCGAAAGGCGAACCGGGCGCCGAGGTCGAACGGGCCACCGAACCGCAGCTCGGCCAGCGTCACTCCGGCCTCGCGCAAGCTTTGCGCGCGCGCGCGATCGCGGCGGATCAGCACACGCTGCGCCTCGCCGGCCCGCTGCAAGGCCGCCGCCAGCCGCACGAAAAACGTTTCGGCCCCGCCGTGGCGCGCGCCGGCGATTGCCTGCAGCAGCCGGCGGGTCACCGGATCAAGGTCTCGAACTGCCCGGCCACCGCGTCCCAGCTCAACCCGCGCTGATGTTCGAGCGCGCCCAGATGCCAGCGCAGCCACAGCGCGTCGTCGCCGATCGCCGCGACCGCGGCTGCGGCAAATGCCTCGTCGTTTGGCGCCACCCGCCCGCTGACGCCATCGCGAACCCGTTCGGCGACAGCGCCCGAGGGTGTTACCACCGCCGGCACGCCCATCGCCTGCGCCTCGGCCAAGGCCAGGCAAAAGGTTTCGCCGGGATCGCCGCGATAGAGCATGGCGCGCGCGCCGGTCAACGCCGCCGCCAACGCCTGGTGCCCGACCGGGGCAAAGCGGCGCACCCCGTTGGCGGCGAGCGCGTCGGCGCGGGCCAGGATCTCGGCCATTCGCCCCGCCTTTGGCACCGCTGCCTCACCGTAGACCGCACCGCCGGCATAGATGTGCAACTCGGCCCCAGGCACCGCGGGGCGGATCCGCGCGATCCACAGATCGAGCAGCCAGTCGAGCCCGCGCAACGGGTTCGAGGTGAAGATCGCACACGGTGGCGGCGGCTCGCGCGGGCTCGCCCGGCGAAATAGATCGAGCACCCCATAGGGAATGATCCGGCGCCCGGCACAGGGCAGCCACGCGGGGATCGTCGCCGCGTGGTAGGCGCCGGTCGCGACCAGCAGCGGCCGATACCGGGCGAGCCGCCACAGATTGCGCGGCTTGCGCAAATGGCCGGCCGGGTTGTGCAGCCAGAACAGCCGCCGCCCGGCCCGGCGGACGAGGCCGATCACCCGATGCCCGCGATTGCCGATGTAGAGATCGCAGGCCTCGGGGATATCCGCCGACAGCGGCGCCCAGCGCACGCCGTTGTGGGTGAGCGCGGCGGCGCAGCGGTTGCGCACCTCCACCCGATGGCCGTGCCCGGCCAGCGCCTCGGCGAGCGCCACAAACGCGGTCTCGGCGCCGCCGAGCGGTGCGCTCTCGGCCATTGCCCCGTCAAAGGCGATGCCGTCATCGGCCATCACCACGCTCGCCATCACCGGCGCTCGGACAACTTCGCTTGAACCATCGGCGCCGGCCGGCTGTCGCCGTCGCGCTCGGGCCGCTCGCTCTCCTCGCATGCGGAAACGAAGTTGGGGCGAGGGGCTTCGAGCCGCGCCTTCAGGTATGAGAGTATCGGGTAGAGCGCCGCGCACAAGGCGATGACAAAGCCCCATTGCCCCTCGCGATAGCCCTTGCGGCCGACATAGCATTTCCAAAAACGCGACGGGATGCGGCGCAGGTTGCGGCCATAGCTGCCGATGTCGCCGCTGTCGCGCAAATCCTGCGCCCGCGCGCTGGTGTAGCGGTCGAGCCGGCGCAGCATGTCGGAGATGTCGCGGTCGACGTAATGCAGGATCGGCGCGGACAGCGCCGCACCCCGCTCGCCCGACAGCGACACTGCGGGATGGACCCGCTGGTCGCCCCAGCGCTTGGCGCCCTTGCGGTAGAGTGCGGCATGCGCCGAGCGCCCGAACGACGCCCCCCAGCCCCAGCGCACCAGCCGCGCGCCAATGAAATTGTCGACCGGGACAAGGTGCCACGCGGCCGACGAGGCGGCGACTACCCGCCCGATTTCCGCGGCGAGCTCTGGTGTCAGCCGCTCGTCGGCGTCGATCTCGAAAATCCATTCGCCGCGGCAGGCGTCGATCCCGGCATGCCGGCGCGGCCCCTCGCGCTCCCAAGCCCCCTCGACCAGGCGATCGGTAAAGCCTCGCGCGATGTCGCGGGAGCGGTCACGGCAGCGGTCGAGCACGACGACGATCTCGTCGGCAAACCCGAGGCAGGACAGGCATTGGGCCAGCTGACGCTCCTCGTCATGGGCGACGACGAGCGCCGAGAGCCGCACCGGGTTCACGCCGCGGCGCTCGCGACCCGGGCCAAGAGGCGGCGCGCGGCTATCTCGCCGGCGGCGACCGAGAGCCCATCCATCAGGGTGTCGGTGGTGCGGTGGTCGAAGCCCGGGCCGAACATCGTCTCTGGCGGGTCGGCCGACGCAACGAAGGCGGTGCGCGGACCCCAGGGCGCATATTGGCGGCTCGGGCTCGGGCCGAACAGGCCGAGAGTCGGCGTGCCGCAAGCGGCGGCGATGTGCATCAGCCCGGTGTCGTTGCCGATGAATAGGGCGCAGCCTCGCAGCACCGCTGCCGCGGTCAACAGATCGACCCGCCCGACCAGGTCGATCCGGCGATCCGCTGGGATCGCGTCGAGCAGCGGCTGGGCCTGCTGGCACTCATGGCCAGCGGCCAGCACCGCGACCGGCGCTCGCGGCAACGGGCCGTCGGCCGCCGTCAGCCGCAGCACCAGCTCGGCAAAGCGTTCGGCGCGCCACTGCTTGCCGCGCCAGTTTGCGGCGGGGCCGATCGCCAGCACCGGGCCGCCGGCGGGGATCAGTGCCGCGGCGGCGCGCTCGTGATGCGGTGCGGTCCACAGCAATGGGCCGGGTGGCGGGTCGAGATCGAAGAGGCGCCCGAGCTGGCGCACGCGGTGCTCGTTCGTATTGCCCTTGGCCATCACCCGGCGTTCGCCGGCGCGCAGCAGCCAGGCAAGGGCCGAGCCCCGCAGATCGACGACGATATCCCAGCGCCGGGTAGCGACCGCACGGTAGAGCGGCAGCCAATGCAACGACCAGCGCCGCTTTTCGACGATCAGCACCCGCCTGCATCCGGGCACCGCCTCGAACAATGGCGCCGCCACCGGTCCGGCGGCGATGGTCAGCCGCGCGCCGGGATAGCGCTCGATCAGGTGGGCGATGAGACCGGTCGACAGCACGGCGTCGCCGATGCGCGTCGCGGTGACAAACAGGATGTCCATCTTGGCCGGTCCGGCTCACCTCATGTCCCGCGGCCGAGCTTGCCAAGCCGACGCGCCTCGCCTACGTCTAAACTGCCGCAACCATTCTGGCGAGCCATGGCCGACGCCTCATTTGCGCTGCTCGACGACCGCGGCGTCCTCGCCGTCAGCGGACCCGACCGCCGCGCCTTTCTGCAGGGCCTCGTCTCCAACGACGTCGACAAGGTAGGCCCCGATCAGGCGCGTTACGCGGCGCTGCTGACGGCGCAGGGCAAATACCTGCACGACTTTATCATGGTCGAGGCCGGCGCAACGATCCTGCTCGACGCCGAGGCCCGGCGGCTGGCCGATCTCAAACGGAGGCTGTCGATCTACCGGCTGCGCGCCAAGGTGGCGCTGGAGGAACGCCCCGACCTCGCCGTGGCCGCGGTCTTTGGCGACGGCGCCGTCGCCGCCCTTGGCCTCGACAGCGAGCCCGGAACGGCCCGGGCATTTGCCGGGGGCGTCGCCTTGGTCGATCCGCGGCTGGCGGCGCTCGGCGCGCGTTGCGTCCTGCCGCGCGAGCGTGCGCGATCGATGCTGGTGGAGGCCGGGCTGACCGAAACCGACGCTGCAGCCTACGATGATCTGCGCCTTGGCCTCGGGGTTCCGGATGGCAGCCGCGACCTGGTGCTGGAAAAGTCGGTCCTGCTCGAAGCCGGGTTCGACGAATTGAATGGCGTCGACTGGAACAAGGGCTGCTACATCGGCCAGGAATTGACTGCCAGGACCAAATACCGCGGCCTCATCAAGCGCCGGCTGGTGCCGGTCGCGATCGACGGTCCCACACCCGAGCCGGGAACGATCGTCACCGCCGGCGGGCGCGACGTCGGCGAAATGCGATCGAGCCGCGCCGGGTGCGGCCTGGCCTTGCTGCGGATCGACGCCTTGCTTGGAAGCGGACGATTGATGGCCGGCGACGCCGCGATCATCCCGTCCGCGCCGGGCTGGATGCGTTTCCCCGAAGCTGGCGAGGCGTAGGAGCCATACACTCTCTACCCGCGACTGCAAGGGCATCGCGCGTGGGCGCTCGCGGTCGACGCCGGTGTCTGCTCGCCCCAACTCTCTCGCCCTTCGGCCGGAGTTGATCCGGCCATCCATGCCTAGGTACATGACTCGACGAAGCCGTGGATCACTGGGACGAGCCCGGTGACGACGATCATTGGTGCATGGCCGCCGTGCTCGGCGACGCCATCATTGCGAGTCGGGCTGGTTCAGCTGCTGCTGGATCTCGCGGCTGCGTTGGCTGTCGGGGCTGACGCCCTGCTGCTGCAGCTGCCACTGAGAGCCATACAAATTATTACGGTACGCCTGCATTTTCTGCTGATCGATCGGCCCCGGAAGCTGCGGCGGCGGGTAGGCCGGGCTGGCCGGCGGCGGCAATTGATAGACCGGGCCAGGCTGGGTCAGCAGCGGCGAGAGGCCGTTCGGCGGGGCTGCGACATAGCCGGGATTGATCGGCGGTGCCAGTGGTGCGGGAGCGAACGACGGCTGAATATTGGGGAGCGGCAACAACTGCACCGGCCCCGACGGCGCTGCCAAGGCGGCTGCGGCGGCGAAGCTCATCAGCAACCCCGGCAGCGCCAGCAGTACGCCGCGCGCCCGCGAGGTCAAGCCGGCGCGTCCCGGCGCTCGCCGGCAAGTGCCGCCTGGGCCGCGGCGAGGCGGGCGATCGGCACCCGATACGGCGAACAGGACACGTAATCGAGCCCGACCGCCTGGCAAAAGTGGATCGAGGCGGGGTCGCCGCCATGCTCGCCGCAGATGCCGAGCTTCAGCCCGGGCCGGGTGCCGCGGCCGCGTTCGGCGGCAATGCGCACGAGCTCGCCGACCCCCTCGGTGTCGAGGGTGACAAACGGGTCGTGCTCGATGATGCCGAGCCGCTGATAGACGCCGAGAAAGCTCGCCGAATCGTCGCGCGACAGCCCGAACACGGTCTGGGTCAAGTCGTTAGTGCCAAAGCTGAAAAATTCGGCGGTCTCGGCGATCGCGGCGGCGCACAAGGCGGCGCGCGGCAGCTCGATCATCGTGCCGACCAGATAGGGCACCTCGACCCCGGCCCGCTCCATGACGGTTTTGCCGACCTGGTCGATCAACGCCTTCAGGATATCGAGCTCCTTCCTGGTCGCGATCAGCGGCACCATGATCTCGGGCTCGACACCGTCGCCCAGCTCTTTGATCACCATCGCGGCCGCTTCGAAGATCGCGGTCGCCTGCATCTCGTAAATTTCCGGATAGGTGATGCCGAGGCGGCAGCCGCGATGGCCCAGCATCGGGTTCGATTCGTGCAAGGCGAGTGCCCGCTGGCGGATCTGGGCGACGTCGCGGCCGGTCAGCCGCGCCATCTCGTCGAATTCGGCGTCGGTCTTGGGCAGGAACTCGTGAAACGGCGGGTCGAGCAGCCGGATCGTCACCGGCAGCCCTTTCATGATACGAAAGATCTCGGCGAAGTCCGCGCGCTGCATCGGCAGCAATTCGGCGAGCCCGACGCGCCGCCCTTTTTCGTCGTCGGCCATGATCACCCGGCGGATCGGGCCAATCCGGTCGGCCTCGAAGAACATATGCTCGGTGCGCGACAGCCCGATCCCCTCGGCGCCGAAGCGGCGCGCGGTGCGGGCGTCGAGCGCGGTTTCCCCATTAGCCCGCACCTTCATCCGGCGGATCGCGTCGGCCCAGCCCATCAAGGTGGCGAAATCCCCCGACAACTCGGGCTGGATCGTCGGCACCTCGCCGATCATGACCTCGCCGGTCGAGCCGTCGATGGTAATGATCTCGCCGGCTTTGACCAGGGTGTTGCGCGCCGACAAGGTGCGCCCCGCGTGATCGACGCGCAAATCGCCGGCGCCGGCGACGCAGGGCCGCCCCATGCCGCGCGCGACCACCGCAGCGTGGCTGGTCATGCCGCCGCGGGTTGTCAAAATCCCCTTGGCCGCATGCATGCCGTGGATGTCCTCGGGGCTGGTCTCGACCCGCACCAGGATCGCCGCCTCGCCGCGAGCCGCGAGCGATTCGGCCTCCTCGGCCGAAAACACGACCTTGCCGGAAGCCGCACCAGGCGAGGCCGGCAGGCCGCGGGTCAGGATCGTGGTCTTGGCCCTGGGGTCGAGGGTCGGGTGCAGCAGCTGGTCGAGCGAATTCGGCTCGATCCGGCGGATCGCCTCGTCGCGGTCGATGACCCCCTCTCCAACCAGCGCCACCGCGATCTTCAGTGCCGCCGGGGCGGTGCGCTTGCCGGAGCGCGTCTGCAACATCCACAATTTGCCGCGCTGCACCGTGAACTCGATGTCCTGCATGTCGCGATAGTGGTCTTCGAGCACCCGGCGCACCCGGTAGAGCTCGCCCAGCACATCAGGCATGACCTCTTCCATTGCCGGCAATGCCGATTTGTTGGCGTTTTTGGCGGCAACCGTCAGGTGCTGCGGGGTGCGGATGCCGGCGACGACATCCTCGCCCTGCGCATTCGCCAGAAACTCGCCGTAAAACTCGTTGGCTCCGGTCGATGGATTGCGGGTAAAGGCGACCCCGGTGGCGCAATCGGCGCCCATATTGCCGAACACCATCGCCTGGACATTGACCGCAGTGCCCCAATCGGCCGGAATGTCGTGCAGCCGGCGATAGGTCACCGCCCGCGGGTTCATCCACGAGCCGAAGACCGCGCCGATGGCGCCCCACAGCTGGTCCTGCGGTTGCTGCGGAAATGGGTGGCCGGTTTCCTGTTCGACCACGTCCTTGAAGCCGGCGACGACGATCTTCCAATCCTCGGCGGAGAGATCGGTGTCGAGCGTCTGCCCGGTTTCGAGCTTGTAGTTTTCGATCAGCTCCTCGAAAGGGTGGTGCTCGATACCGAGCACGACCTGCCCGTACATCTGGATGAAGCGGCGATAGCTGTCATAGGCAAAGCGCTCGTCCTCGCTCTTGACGGCCAGGCCCTCGACCGCCCGGTCGTTGAGCCCAAGGTTGAGGACAGTGTCCATCATCCCCGGCATCGACACCCGCGCGCCGGAGCGGACCGAAACCAGAAGCGGGTTGTCGGCATCGCCAAAGCGCGCGCCGAGCGCCCGCTCGACCGCGGCGAGGCCGGCGGCGACCTGCGCTTCGAGATCGGGCGGATAGGTTTTGCCATTGGCATAGAACCAGGTGCACACCTCGGTCGTGATCGTAAAGCCGGGCGGCACCGGCAGCCCCAGCTCGCTCATTTCGGCGAGACCGGAACCCTTGCCGCCGAGCAGTTCGCGCATCTGGGCGCCGCCCTCGGCCCGGCCGCCGCCAAACCCATAGACCCATTTCGCCATCCGCCCGCAATCCCTCGATTGGGAAATCCGCCTTGCCCTGCCGATACTAACGCATCACGGCGGATTGAACTCCCGCGCCTGACGTTAATGCCGGGCCGCACCCGGATCGGCGGATTGGCATCCGCCCTACCATTCTAGCGCAGGGCGGATGAAATCCGCCGCACCTGGTTATCCTTCGATCAGCGAGAAATCGGCCACCTGGTTCATCGTCGAACGAATCTGCGCCAGGAGGCGCAGCCGATTCTCGCGCAGCTCAGGCGTATCGATGTTAACGGTAACCTGCTCGAAAAACGCGTCCACCGGCCGCCGCAATCGCGCCAATTCGGCCATGGCGGCCGAAAAATCCTCGCTCCTAAAGTCGGGAGACGAGCGGACGGCACGAAAGGAGCGTTCGAGCAATCCTTCCTCGGGTAACGGCAACGCCGCCGGATCCGAGTTGGGCGCCCGATCATCGTACCGTCGGCCGTCCCTCTTCTCTTCGATGGCAACGATGTTCGCGGCGCGTCGGTAAGCGATAAGAAGATCGGCTCCGTCATCTGAAGCGAGAAAGGCGCGCAACGCATCGACCCGCGCCATCAGGCGGACCAAATCATCCTCACGCTTTCCGGCCTGGACAAATGCCGCGGCAATAAGATCGTGCCGTACACCTTGCTCGCGCAGATGCACCTTTAGGCGATCGGCGATGAATTCCACTAATTCGTCAGTCGGGTCGTTGCCATCGATGGAAGCCGCCGTCCAGGCGTTGTGAAAGACGTGTCCGAGCCTCAAACGTATCCCTGTATCCAAAATGAGACGAATAATCCCGAGAGCAGCGCGGCGCAGCGCGAATGGATCTCGAGATCCCGTCGGCCTTTCGCCGATTGTGAAAAACGACACCAGCGTGTCAATCTTATCGGCCAGCGCGACCACTACGCTTTCGGGCGCGGTCGGACAGGTGTCGTTAGGACCTAGCGGCCGGTAGTGATCGGCGATTGCATCGGCGACCCGCTCATCCTCCCCATCGTGCAGCGCGTAATAGCGGCCCATGATCCCTTGCAACTCGGGGAATTCGCCGACCATGCCGGTGGACAGATCGGCCTTCGCAAGGCGAGCCGCATAAGAGGCAAGGGGACCGTTGGCGTAAGTAGCAAGGGGGGCGGCACCATATGGCTTATTAGCGAGCCGATCGACAATGCCACCCAGGCGCTCAGCCTTGTCGTACATCGTGCGGAGCTTCTCGTAATAAATCCGCTGCTTCAACGCCTCAACACGAGCGGCGAGGCGGATCTTGCGGTCCTGGTCCCAGAAGAAGCGAGCGTCGGCGAGGCGCGCGCGCAGCACCCGCTCGTTGCCGGCGACGACCGCGTTGCCACCGTCGTCGGCGAGATTGTTGGCGATGAACAGGAAATGTGGGGCGGGCCTCCCGTCGGGCCACTCGCACGAAAAATATTTCTGATGCACGCGCATCGCGGTTTGCAGCACTTCGGGCGGCAATGTCATGAAATCGGCGTCGATCGCGCCCGCCAGCACGACTGGGAACTCGGCGAGGCCCGTAACCTCGTCGAGCAGGCCGGGATCGGGCTTGACGGCGACCCTCAACTCCGCCGCCCGCCGGTCGAGGTCGGACCGGATCATGTCCTTGCGGCGATCCTGGTCGAGAACGACGTAAGCCTGCTGGAGCTTCTCGAGATAGTCGGCGGCGCTGCCGACGCAGATTTCGCCCGGTGCCAGAAAGCGGTGGCCGACTGTGGTGCGGCCAACCCGCACGCCCCCCGTTCCCGCCGGGGGCAAGCTATCGAGCGCCAGCGGCAGGATATCACCGTCGTAGAGGCAGACGATCGAGGTCAACGGCCGCACCCAGCGCAACGGTGAGCCCGGCCAGCGCATCGATTTCGGCCAGGCCAACTCGACGATCGCGGCCTTGATCAGCTCGGCCAATATCTCGGCCGAGGCCCGGCCGGCGCGCCTGACCACCGCGAAATAGAATTCGCCGCGCCCGGTGTCGCGGATCTCGCATTCCTCGACCTTGCGGAGCCCGGCCGAGCGCAGAAAGCCCTCGATCGCGGGTTGCGGCGCGCCAAGTCGCGGGCCGCGGCGCTCCTCGCTGCGGTCGGGCTGGGTCGCCGGAATGCCTTCGGCAACGATCGCCAGCCGGCGCGGCGTCACATAGAAGCGCAGACCCGAGGCCGGGATCTCGGCCGCGGCGAGCTTGTCGCGCACCAGCCGAGTCAGCTCCTCGATCGCGCGGCGCTGCATGCGCGCCGGAATCTCCTCCGACAGGAGCTCGATCAGCAATTCGCCCCGGTTCGGCTGCCCGGTCGCCGTCATTTTACAATCGATCCGAAGGGCGCAATCGCACCTCCGCGTTCTCCCGGCGAAAGCCGGGACCCACCGCTGGCCTGAATACCGGCCTGCGCCGGTAAAGCGCGTAAAACTGGGTTGTGCGATACTGCTGACGGCAGGCCCGCAAACCTCCTTGGGCTAACCGCGTTCATTGACCGCGGCTCACTTCCGCCGCGCCGGCGAGCCAGGCCTCGCAACAGCCCTTGGCCAGCGCCCGCACCCGCAGGATGTAGGCAGCGCGTTCGGTCACGCTGACCGCGCCGCGCGCGTCGAGCAGGTTGAACAGATGGCTCGCCTTCAGGCACTGGTCGTAGGCCGGCAAGGCCAGGCCGCGCCCATCTGCACCTTTGGCGAGCACGGCGCCGCACTCCCGCTCGGCGTCAGCGAAATGCCGCACCAGCATCGCGGTGTCGGCGATCTCGAAATTGTAGGCCGAAAACTCCCGCTCGGCCCGCTTGAACACGTCGCCATAGCTGACCCGGCCGGGTCCGGAGACGCCGTTGTAATCGAGGTCGAAGACGCTCTCGACGCCTTCGACGTACATCGCCAGCCGTTCGAGGCCGTAGGTCAACTCGGTCGAGACCGGGTCGCATTCGATGCCCCCGACCTGCTGAAAATAGGTGAACTGGCTGACCTCCATGCCGTCGAGCCAGACCTCCCAGCCCAGCCCCCAGGCGCCGAGGGTCGGGCTCTCCCAATCATCCTCGACAAAGCGGATATCGTGCCGGCGGGCATCGATGCCGATCGCCGCGAGGCTCGCCAGGTAAAGCTCCTGGCTGTCGCGCGGCGCCGGCTTCAGGATCACCTGCAGCTGGTAATATTGCTGCAGGCGGTTCGGGTTCTCGCCATAGCGGCCGTCGGTCGGGCGGCGCGACGGCTGGACATAGGCGGCACGCCACGGCTCGGGGCCGAGCGCGCGCAAGGCCGTCGCCGGATGAAAGGTGCCGGCGCCGACCTCGACATCATAGGGCTGCAGAATGACGCAGTCCTGGGCCGCCCAATAATTCTGCAGCGCGAAGATCACCGATTGAAAGCTCACCGGCCGGGCCTCGGATATGCCGTGCTCAGCGCGGCCGCGGACAGTCCGGCCGGCCGCAGCCGGGCGCCTGCGCGGCGACATAAGCGCCGCACGCCCCGCAAGCCACCAGATCCTCGGCCTGAATTGCCTGGCGCGGCCGCGGCCCGCGACGACGCGGCACCTGACGCGCCGGGCCGTTCAACCAGCGATAGCCGATCCACACCGCGGCCAAAACCAGGATGATCACAACGAGCTTGGGCAACTCGAACATCGGCGAGGTTTACCGGGTGGCCCTGAGCCGGGTCAAGAAATGCTCTCTCCCGGCGCAAAACAGTGGTAGTCCGCCAACGGCCATGTTCATAGCCCGTACCGGCCCCACAGCACCCGGGCTTCAATCCACTCGGCGACATCGGCGATCGCGGCCAAGGGCTCGCCGGCGCCGAACGGCAGGCGGCCCCAGAATGGCCGGCGCCGGTCGGTGGCGACCGGGCGCAGCCTGACCTTGTCGCCGTAGCGCTGACGCATCACCGCGCGCAACTCGCCGATGCCGTCGATCAGCCCGCGCTCGGCCGCCATATGCCCGGTCAGCACGTCGCCGTTGAAGAGGGTCTCGTTGGCCGCGTCGATCCTGTTGCCGCGACGGCGGCGCACATGCTCCTTGAAGGCCCGGTGGATGTCCTGCTGCAAGCCGGTCAGGCGCTCGACATCGTCCGGGTCCACCGGCAGGAACGGGTCGAGCAGGGATTTGTGGGTGCCGGCGGTATAGAGGCGCCGCTCGATGCCGAACCGCTTGATCAGCTCGTTGAGCCCGAACCCGGCGCTGATGACGCCGATCGAACCGATGAGCGAGGTTTCCTCGACAAAAATCTCGTCGCCGGCGAGCGCCAGCCAATAGCCGCCGGAAGCCGCCACATCCTCGGCAAAGGCGACGACCGGGATCGCCTTTTCGTCGGCGAGCTGGCGGATGCGACGGAAGAGCAGCGCCGACTGCACCGGCGAGCCGCCGGGGGAATTGACGACGATCGCGACGGCGACCGCGCCGCGCAGATTGAACGCCCGCTCGATCGCCCTGCCATGGCTGGCGAGCGAGATGCCGTTGCGCCGCGCCCGCGGCATGATGACGCCCTCGAAGCGCAGGACCGGCACCACCGGCCCGCGCCGCCACAGCCGTTCGATGTCGAGATGGTCGCGAATGCTCATCGGATAAGAGATGGGGAGCGGCGCCCGGCATGGCCACGGGCCCGGGCGAGGCGGCGGCTCAGAGCTCGATCCCCCATCCCTCGCGCAGCACCCCCTCGGCGCGATCGGTCGGCCGCCCGTCCGGCCGATGCAGCACCAGCCCGGCGGCGAGCCTCGCCGGTGCGGCCACCTGCTTGCGGGCGCGCACCAGGACGCGGCTGGCCGGCCGGTCCTCGCCCGGCCACAGCGGAAAGATCACGACTTCGCCGGCCCGGCCGGCGATTTCGCCGAGCAGCGCATCGACGCGATCGGCGCGATGGATGAAGGTGACCGTGCCTTTCGGCCGCACCATCGCCAGGCAGAACCGCACCCAGGCGGACAGATCCGCATCGCCCTCGATCGTGGCGCGGGTCTTGCCCGGGCTCGGCGACGGGGTGGCGCGGCCGGGCTCGTGATAGGGCGGGTTGGTCATGACATGGTCGAAGGCGCCTGGCGACAGCCGCGGCGGCGGCCGCAACAGATCGCCGATCATCACCGAGACGCGGGCCTCCATGGCGTTGAGGATCGCGTTGTCGCCGGCCAGCCGGACCAGATCGCGCTGCATTTCGAGCCCGACGACGCGCACATGTGGCACCCGCGCCGCCACGCACAGCATCGCCGCCCCGGCGCCGCAGCCGACATCGAGCACCAGCTGATGCGGCTCGGCCGGCACCGCGGCAGCGAGAAAGATCGGGTCGATCGCGACCCGGTAGCCGTCCTTCGGCTGGCGCAGACGCACCCGGCCGCCGAGCAGGCGATCCTCGGTGAAAGCCGGCTGTGCTGCGCCCAATTCGCTCACCTGGCGCCCTCGCCGGCCGCTTCCAGGAGGGCGCGGGCGCGGCCAAAATCCTGATCGGCCACCATCAGACGGCGCGGAATTGCCCCGATGCTGCCTTCGACGAGGCTGGTGTGCTGGTCCAGCACCAGGCTCTCGATCCGCGAATCCCTGAGCAGCGCCTGGAGAAATGACAGGCGCACGGCATCGTTGGTGCGCAACAGCTCCTTCATCGGGACGGATATTCGCAGCGCATCGGATCGGGCCCGGGTAGTGCGGCTCTTGACCGCTGTCGTTGTCATTCTATGCTCATTCGGGTTCGCGCGCGTCAAGCCGATCGGGCCGCCGATCAGCCGCCCGGCGTGGGCATTTGGGAAAATAGAGAGGCGCTGGTGGAGGGTGACGATCGCGCGCACGCAGGCCGCAAGCCCTCGCTCGACCCGTTATCGCGGCTTTTGCACGGCGATCTCGAACGCGTCAACCGGCTGATCATCGAGCGGATGCACAGCCCGGTCGGGCTGATCCCGCAGCTCGCCGGCCATATCGTCGCCGGCGGCGGCAAGCGGCTGCGGCCGATGCTGACCCTGGGCTGCGCGCGGCTGTGCGGCTACCGCGGGGACCGCCACGTGGCGCTCGCCGCCGCGGTCGAATTCATCCACACCGCGACCCTGTTGCACGACGACGTCGTCGACGCCAGCGACCTGCGCCGCGGCCGCGACACCGCGAACGCGGTGTGGGGCAACAAGCCCGCCATCCTGGTCGGCGACTTTCTGTTCAGCCGGGCGTTCGAGCTGATGGTCGCAGACGGCTCGCTGCGCATCCTCGACATCCTCTCGCGCGCCTCGGCGATCATCGCCGAGGGCGAGGTCATGCAGCTGATGACCACCAGCGACACGGCGACGACCGAAGCGGCCTATCTCGGCGTAATCCAGGCGAAGACCGCGGAATTGTTCGCCGCGGCGAGCCGCATCGGCGCGGTGCTGGCCGAGCGCCCGCACCAGGAAGAAGACGCGCTCGACTGCTTCGGCCGCAATCTCGGCACCGCGTTCCAGCTGGTCGACGACATGCTCGACTTCTCGGCGCGCCAGGCCGAGCTCGGCAAAAGCGTCGGCGACGATTTCCGCGATGGCAAGGTCACCCTGCCGGTCCTGCTCGCCTTTGCCCGCGGCGATGAGGAAGAGCGCGCGTTTTGGCGGCGCACCATCGAGGAGATGGACCAGCAGCCCGAGGATCTCGAGCGCGCGATCCGGTTGGTCGAACGCCGCGGGGCGCTGGCCGAGACCCTGGCGCGCGCCCGCGCCTATGCCGCCGCCGCGATCGAGGCCTTGGCGCCGTTTGGCGACGGGCCCGAGCGCCGCGCCCTGACCGACGCCGCCGCTTTCGCCGGCGACCGCAGCTTCTGAATGTCGGTGGTTGCAGAAGCCGGGCATAAAGCCCCGCGACACGGCTGATGGTCTGGCGGTGGTCGCGGCGGCCGCCTTGCGCGCCGGCGAGGTTGGCGCTATAGACCGTGGCCGGTCGGCGGAGTGTAGCTCAGCCTGGTAGAGCACTGCTTTCGGGAGGCAGGGGCCGGAGGTTCAAATCCTCTCACTCCGACCAGTCTTCAATTCCGCGGATTTCGGTTCTCCCGGTTGGGTCTGTCCTGGCCGCCGGCCGAGGGCGGTTTCGGGATCAGCGCCCCCGATCTCACAGTTTCTGCGGAACAAAGACCCGGCTCGGGGCGGCGAGTTCGTCCTGGGCGGCAATCAGCGCCAGTTCGCCGTCGCCGGCCCGCACCGTCGCCTCGACCACGCCCCAGATCGCGGCGATCGTCACCGCCAGCGCCTCGGGCATTGCTTTGCCTTTGAGCAGCCAGCCGAGAAAGAGAGCGGCCACCGCATCGCCGCAGCCGGTGGCCTCGATCGGCAGGCGCGGGGTCTCGACCGCCCAGGCGCCGTCGGCTCCGGCTGCGACCACGGCGATGCGGTCGGCGGCGGGTTCGAGGCTGGTGACCAGAACGATGCCGGGCCCCCGCCGGCGCAGCCTCTCGGCCGCGCCCGCGGCGTCGCTAATCGTGCCGATCGGGCTGCCGGTCAGCCATTCCAATTCGAAGCGGTTGGGGATTGCGATATCGGCGAGCGGCAACGCCCGGTCGCGATAGAAGTCGGGGATGCCGGCGCGCACATACCAGCCCGGCCCGAAATCGCCCATCACCGGGTCGCAGCAAAAGAGCGCCCGCGGGTTCGCGTGCTTGACCCGCGCCACGATGTCGAGCAGCACCGGCCCCGTCTGCGGCCCGCCCAGATAGCCCGACAGCACCGCGTCGCAGCGCCCCAGCACCCCCAATTCGGCGATGCCCTCGAACAAGGACGCGATCTCGTGCGCCGGCACGGCGCCGCCGCGCCATTTGCCGTAGCCGGTATGGTTCGAAAACGCGACGGTGTTCAAGGACCAGGTCTCGATCCCCAGGCGCTGCAACGGGAACAAGGCCGCGCCATTGCCGACGACGCCGCAGGCAACCCAGGATTGGATCGAGAGAACCGTCGGCATTTCCGGTCCCGGTTCGGTCGCCTCGGGGGTCAGCGCGAACGCGAATTCGCGCGGTCGAAGACGCGCTTGATGTCAAGGAAAACGATGATCCCGCTGACCACGAAGAGCCCGAGCCCGGCGGCGTGCAGGCTGCCGTAGGGCCAGGAAGCGGCAACGAACAGGCCGACGAGCCCGATCACGGTGAAGAGCGGGATCGCCACGGCCAGATTGGTCATATCGTCGACCAGCAGAAACTCGCGCCAGCCCGCGGGGCCGCCGTCGAAGCGCTGCTTCAGCCGCAGGAAGGCGAGCACCAGGGCGCCGAGGATCAGCAGGATCCCGCAGACGTAATCGCCGGATCGTTCGGCGGCACTCGCGGCAAACGCGCCGATCACGACCAGGAGGCCGAGGATAACGAACTGCAGCCAAAAGCCGAGCCAGGTCCAGAAGGCTCGTTCTGCCGGTTCCGGTCCCCGGCTCGTCACCGCCATGCGCTTTCCTCCGACTGCCGCGTTGCGGCCGGCCGGCACGCCCCGCCGGCGCCATGCACGCGGCGCGACAATGCACGCCGGCAGGCGCCGATCGCAACCGATTATGCCGCGGCGGCGAGGCGCAGGGTCAATCGCGCACGATATGATTGCTCGCCTCGACCCAGCGGGCGCGCACCTTCATTCCGGCCGCGACGGCGATGTTGCCCTGGTTCTGCTGGCCCTGGTTCTGCTGGCCCTGGTTCTGCTGAAAGACGATCAGCGGGTCGCCGTTCGGCCGGCGCAGATAGAGGTGGCTGACAAAGCCGTGATAGACGATTTGCTCGATGATGGCGTCGACGGTGTTGCACGGCGCCGGACCATCGGGGCCGGCGAGCGGTTCCACCGTCACCGCCTCCGGCCGCAGGGCGATGGTGACCGGGCTGCCGAGCGGGCGCGAGACCGGCACCGTGAGCGAGATCCCGCCGGCCTCGGCGACACGCACCGACCCCGCCACCGCGCGATCGACCCGGCCATGAAAAAAGTTCGCCGCACCAAGGAAGCTCGCGACAAAGCGCGAGGCCGGGCGCTGATAGATTTCCGCGGGCGATCCGCTCTGCTCCAGCACGCCGTCGCGCATGATGGCGATGCGATCGGCCATAGTCAGCGCCTCGTCCTGGTCATGGGTGACCATGACTGTGGTGATGCCGAGGCGGCGCTGCAACCCGCGCAGCTCGAGCTGCATCTCCTGGCGCAGGCTCTTGTCGAGGGCGCCCAATGGCTCGTCGAGCAGCAGGATCGCCGGCTGAATCACCAGGGCGCGGGCCAGAGCCACCCGCTGCTGCTGGCCCCCCGACAGCTGGCCCGGAGCCCGGGCGGCATAGTCGGCGAGCTGCACCATCTGCAGCGCCGCGGCGACCCGCGCCGCCTTGGCCTCGCGCCGCACACCGCGCGCCTCCAGCCCGAAGGCGACGTTCTCGGCGACGTTCATATGCGGAAACAACGCGTAATTCTGAAACAGCATGCCGATGTTGCGGCGATGCGCCGGAATCCCGGTGATCGGCCGGTCGTCGAGAAAAATCTCGCCGGCGCTGGGCGCGACCAGGCCGGCAATCATCCGCAGGGTCGTGGTCTTGCCGCAGCCCGAGGGTCCGAGCAAGGCCACCATGCTGCCGGGCTCGATCGCCAGGGACAGCCGGTCGACCGCGCGGGTATCGCGGAACAGACGGGTCAGCTCGCGCAGCCGCAGTGCGACCGCAGCACCTCGCGCCTCAGGATTCGAAGACCTCGTTATACTTTTCGACGAGCTTGGGCCGGAGCGGATTGATGAAGGTCCAGTCGGGGCTGAAAATCCCCATCTCGTCCATCTTGCTCTCGGGATAAGCGATGTATTTGGCGACATCCGGTTTGAACTCCAGGCCACTGATGGTCGGCGCGGCGAGGCTCGCCTCGGCCAGCCCCTGTTGCACGCCCGGGTCGAGCATCCAGTTGATAAACTCGATGCCGAGCGCGCGATCGGGCGCGTTCTTGACCAAGGTCAGCGTATTGATCCCGGCGAAGGTGCCCTCGCGCGGATAGCACATGGCGACCGGGGCGCCCTTGACAGTGTAGGGGTTGACGCTCTTCGAATAGAACAGGCCGGCGACATCGGCCTGGCCCTGGATCAGCTGCATGACCGCGGTTTCGTTTTCGAAGATGCTGAGCACGTTGGGCTTCAGCGCCGCCATTTTCGGCCAGGCTTGATCGATCAGGTACTGAGCCTGCGCGTAGGGCTTGCCGGTTTCGAGGGTGACCGCGGCAATTAAAAGATAGACGCTCTGCGTCGCCTTTGGCGTCTCCATCAGAAAGCGCTGGCGGAATTTGGGCTCCCATAGCTCGGCATAGGTTTCGAGCGGCTTGATGCTCTGGGTGGCATAGGCGAGGCTGGCCATCGACATGGCAAAGCCGGCGCCGTAGCCGTCGTAGAAATGAAAGCGCTTCAGCAGCCGCTGCATATTCGGGATTTGGTCCTGCGGCAGCTTTTCCATCAGCCCCTCGCTCTTGCCCAGAGCGACCCCGACATCGTCGACGAACATGACGCTGTAGCGCGGGTTGTTGCGGGTGGCGCGCAACGCGGCGATCTGTTCGAGGGTGACGCCCAAGGTCGTGTAGACCTTGCAATTGTGCTTGGCCTCGAACGGCGGGATGATTTTCTGACGCACATAATCGCCTTGCGGGCCGGTGTAGATGCCGACCGTGATCGACCGCTCAGCGGCCGGGCTGCGGCCGATGATGAATGGCACGGCCAGTGCCGCGGCCCCGCCCAATACGGCGCGGCGTCTGATTTTTGGGGGCAATTTGGTCCTCCTCGGGTTTGCTACATCGCTAATCCGCGGCGCAGACCGGCGATTCGTTCGACCGCCAGCACGACCGCCATCGCGAAGCCGATCAAGAGGGTCGAGATCGCTGCCACCGACGGGTCGAACACCGCCGAGATCCGCTGAAAAATCAGCAGC
>DASYNW010000243.1:0-6199 GCA_036008325.1 Allostellaceae bacterium | reverse complement strand
CAGGTTCCTGCAACGATATTATGAACGGGCCGGAGGCCGGGGCGAACTTGCCGCGGTTCTGAGCGACATACAGACAATGCCCGACGGCAGGCCAGCTGACCCCGCCGCGTGGGAGGATTGGCTGGATGCAATCCGGGTCGTGCTCGAGGACACTGCACATTAGATGGCCGGGACCGATCATCGCCGCCGGGCGGCGGCGGGCGGGCCGGCGATCATTCTGGTCGAGCCGCAGCTCGGCGAGAATATCGGCACCGCGGCGCGGGCGATGATGAATTGCGCGCTCAACGATCTGCGGCTGGTGCGGCCGCGCGACGGCTGGCCGTCCGAGCGGGCGGTTGCCGCGGCGAGCGGCGCCGACGCAGTGCTCGACAAGGCCCGGCTCTACCCGTCGATCGCGGCGGCGATCGCCGATCTCGTCCATGTCTACGCCGCCACCGCGCGCGACCGCGGCATGGTCCGGCGCGAGGTGACGCCGCGCCAGGCGGCGGGCGAAATGCGCGCCCGCATCGCCGCGGACGAACCCTGCGGCGTCTTGTTCGGGCCGGAGCGTACCGGCCTCTTGAACGACGATTTGACTTTGGCCGACACGGTGCTGACGGTGCCGCTCAACCCGGGCTTTTTGTCCCTGAACCTCGCTCAGGCGGTGCTGCTGGTCGGCTACGAATGGTTCACCGCCGCCGCCGAGGCCCCGGCCGAGACCCTGCACACCGGGCTCTCCCGGCCGGCGACCAAGGCCGAGCTCGTCAATTTTTTCGCCCATCTCGAAGAGGCGCTCGAAAAGAACGGCTTTCTGCGCAACCGCGAGAGCCGCCCCAGCATGGTGCGCAATTTGCGCAGCCTGTTTCAGCGCGCGCAGTGCACCGAGCAGGAGTTGCGCACCCTGCATGGCGTCGTCACCGCCTTTGCCGGCCCGCGCGAGCGCGGCGGCACGACAGGTTCGGGTTAGCTGCGTTGAGCATTATGTCGGATATCATCGATCGCCTTGCCCGGACTTGTTCCGGGCATCCATGTCTTGGCGACCGGCGGGGGCGAGCCGAAGGAAGGCGTGGATGGCCGGGTCGAGCCCGGCCAAGACGGAGCGAGAAACCCGTTGGGAGGAGGTAAAGAGATGCAGCTGCATTTGCAGACTTGGCCCGAGGTCGAGGCCTATCTTCGCACCAGCCGCGGGATCATTCTGCCGATCGGCTCGACCGAGCAGCACGGGCCGGTCGGCGTGATCGGCACCGATGCGATCTGCGCCGAGGTGATCGCCCGCGGCGTCGGCGAGGCCGCCGGGGCATTGGTCGGGCCGACCATCGGGGTCGGCATGGCGCAGCACCATCTGGGCTTTGCCGGCTCGATCACGCTGCGGCCGAGCACGCTGATCGCGGTCTTGCGCGACATCGTCGAATCGCTGGCCGGACATGGGTTCGAGCGGTTCTATTTCCTCAATGGCCATGGCGGCAACATCGCCACCGTCGCCGCCGCCTTTTCGGAGATCTATGCCGCGCGCAGCCTGGCGCCGGCGGGCACGGTCGCCCCGGTCAAATGCCGGCTGCGAAACTGGTGGCAGGGCCAGGGTGTCGGGCAGCTGGCCAAGGAATTGTTCGGCGACGCCGAGGGCAGCCACGCGACGCCGAGCGAGGTCGCGGTCACCCAATTCGCCTATCCGGAGGCGATCAAAACGGCACCGCTCGACCCGGAAATAGCACCTCGCGGCGATTTTTCCGACGCCGCCGAGTATCGCCGCAACTTTCCCGACGGCCGGATCGGCTCGAACTCGGCGCTGGCGACGCCGCAGGCCGGCAAGCGCCTCTACGATCTCGCCGTCGCCGGGCTGACCAAGGATTACCTCGGCTGGGTCAGCGCCTAGCCGCTGCGCGCCGCACCGCCGCCCGCGACATCGCGGGCAACGGTCCGGGAGATCGGCGGACTGGCAGTGTAGGCGGCCTCGTGCTAGCTTGAGCGATGCGCCACAGGATCGAAATTCCGCCGCGGAACGCGCTGCTGATCGCTTGCGCCGTGGCGCTGGTCGGGCTGGTCTATGCCGAAGGCTGGGTGTGGCCGCTCAAGGCCGCGGCGGTGATGCTGCCGGTGTCGTTCCTGGTCGGCTGACGCCCCTCAGCGCCGCGGCCGTTCAGCGCCGCAGCAGCAGCGGATAGGTGCTGAGCAGCAGCTCAGCGATAATCAGCAGCACAATGTACCACTCGACGCGCATGCTGCTGCGGGTCTGCACCAGGCCGAGCAGGGTCTCGACCGTGCGCGAGACGATGTCGAGCTTGCGGTCCAATGCCCGGTCGCGGTCGCGCAGCTCGTACTCGTCGGCCAGCCGCATATAGAACCGCTCCAGCTCGGGGTGCTCCCACAAGAGCTCGGGGGTTTCGGCGGTTTCGACCCGGCCGACCATCTTCTGCTGCATCAAGAGCACGTCGCCGATGTGACGCAGCAGCACCTTGCCGCTCGCCCCGGCGCGCCCCTTCTCGCGCAGCGTCGCGGCCAACGGCTCGATGCGATCGAAGATGTCGGCCATTCGGGTCTCGTAGTGCGACAGCACCAGGCTCTTGGCCAGGATGTCGGCAACCAGCTGCAGCCGCTCGGTCGAGGCGTCGCGCAGGATAATGTTGCCGGACGCATCGAGATGCTGGTCGCTCTCGGGCCGGATCGCCAGCCGCGCCTCGTCGCGCTCCGGGGCCGGGAACGCGCCAACGACTTGCGGCGAGAGCGCCGCGAGGAACGCCTCCAGCGCGGCGGAGGGCGCCCCGAACAGCACCACCGCGCCATAGCGGAACAGCACAGCTGTACCGCCGCCGGGAATGTCAAGGGTAAGCGGCGCCGCACCGCGCCGCGCCTCGCGCTCGAGCGAACGCGTATCGAGGCGCTCGCCCAGCAGCAACGCGCGCACGGGTATGATGTCGGCGGCCGCCGGCGCGGCCGAGACTGAGGCGGGCGCTGCTTCGCCGCCGCCGCGTTCGACGATCGGTGTGGGTGAGTTCATCGCGCGCCTCGTCGCTGCCGCTATGAGCCTAACACTGGAAAGAGGCGGTCCGGCAAAGCCGGCGGCGCTAGCGCCAGCGCGCCGATATGGACCCTCGGCCGATGCCGGCGTATTTGTAATCCGAGGACACGAAATCCCAATGCGGAAGCCGGGTCGCCGATGACCGAAGACGCCCCAGGCGCTCCCGGGATTGCGCCGACCTGGACCAGCAGCGCCAAGGACATGGTCGGCTGCGCGCTGGGCTCCGCGCGGCTGTGGTTCACCCTCGGCTTCGGCATCGTCAACGAAGTCTATTATCCGCGGGTCGACATCCCGCAGATCCGCGACCTCGGCTTCATCGTCGCCGATGGCCAAGGCTTCTGGGCCGAGGTCAAGCGCGTCGCCGACTACCAGTTGCGGCTCTTGGCGCCGGGCGTTCCGGCGGTCGAGATCGTGCACCGGCACGAACGCTATTCGTTGCGGCTGCGGATCGCGCCGGGGACGCGCCGCGACGTGCTGGCGATCGAGTGCCGCCTCGACGGCGACGAGACATTGCGGCTCTATGTGCTGCTGGCGCCGCATCTGGGCACCACCGGCTACGGAAACCAGGCCGCGGTGGCCACGCATCACGGCCGGCGCGCCCTGTGCGCCGAGCAAGGCCCGTTCGGCGCCGCCCTGGCAGCGGTCGACGGGCGCCAGCGCGACGCCATCGGGCGGGCGAGCGCGGGCTATGTCGGGGCCAGCGACGGCTGGCAGGATTTCGCCCGGAACGGTGCGATGACTTGGGAATATCCGAGCGCCGGGCCGGGCAACGTCGCGCTGATCGCCGAACTGCCGCGCCGGGTGGTGCTGTCGCTCGGTTTCGGCAGCAGCGCCGGGGCCGCGGCCACCCTGGCGATCGGCAGCCTGTTGCAGCCGTTCGACAATCTCTTACAGCAGCACACCGCCTGGTGGCAGGCCTGGCAGGCCGAGCGCAGCGAGCGCTATGCGGTGCCGCTCGACGTGCCGCCGGATCTGGCGGACGAGTTCCTGGTCTCGACGATCGTCCTGCGCAGCCATCTCGACAAGACCTTCCCCGGGGCGATGGTCGCCAGCCTCAGCATTCCCTGGGGCGATAGCGGCAACGAGCGCGGCGGCTATCATCTCGTCTGGCCGCGCGACCTGGTCGAGACCGCCGGCGCGTTGCTGGCGCTCGGCGCCGATCAGGAGGCGCGCGATACCTTGCGTTATCTGATGGCGACCCAGCTTGAGGACGGTCATTGGCACCAGAACCAGTGGCTCGGCGGAACCGCCTATTGGCAGGGCGTCCAGCTCGACGAGACCGCGTTCCCGGTGCTGCTCGCCGCCGCTCTCGACGAGCGCGAGGCGCTGGCCGGGGTCGAGGTCGAGGACATGGTGCGCCGCGCGCTGGGCTTCATCGCCCGCACCGGGCCGGCGACCGAGCAAGACCGCTGGGAGGAAAGCGCCGGCATCAACCCGTTCACCCTCGCGGTCTCGATCGCCGCTCTCGTCGCCGGCGCCGGGCTCTTGCCGTCGCCCGCCGCCGACTGGGCGCTCGAGCTCGCCGATTTCTGGAACAGCAACATCGAGCGCTGGACCTCGGTCAGCGGCACCCCGCTCGCAGCGCGGCTCGGGGTCGCCGGCTACTACGTGCTGGTGCTGCCGGCGCAGGCGCTAGAGCGCCGGCCCGATATCTTTCGCCAGGTGATCCCGATCCACAACCGGGCCGACCACGCCGCGGTGCGCGCCGACGAGCTGGTCGGCACCGAGTTCCTCCAGCTGGTGCGCTTTGGCCTGCGCCGCGCCGACGACCCGCTGGTCCTCGATTCGATCCGGGTCGCCGATGCGCTTTTGAAGACCGAGACGCCGTCGGGCCCGATCTGGCATCGCTACAATGGCGACGGCTATGGCGAGCACGATGACGGCGGCCCCTATGACGGCGCCGGGCGCGGGCGCGGCTGGCCGCTCCTGACCGGCGAGCGCGGCCATTACGAGCTCGTCGCCGGCCGCGACCCGCTCCCCTATCTCGAAGCGATGTGCCGGATGGCGAGCCCTGGCGGCATGCTGCCCGAGCAGGTCTGGGACACCGACCCGATCCCGAGCCGGCGCCTCTCGCCGGGGCGGCCGAGCGGGTCGGCGATGCCGCTCGTCTGGGCCCATGCCGAATTCATCAAGCTCTTGGTCTCGCGCCATCTGGGACACCCGATCGACCGGCCGCGGGCGGTCGGGCAGCGCTATCGCGCAAAGCGCCCGGCGGCGCGCCACGCCTTCTGGTGGCCGCACGCGCCGATCGCCGGATTTCCGGCCGGGGTGCGGCTGGCGGTGGCACTGCCGCTGCCGGCGGTCGTCCATTGGGGCCGCGACGGGTGGCAGAATGTCGCCGACGAGCCGACCTGCGACAGCGGTCTGGGCTTTCACGTCGCAATCCTCGATGCCGCCGGGCTGAAGCCTGGCGCAACCATCGATTTCACTTGGCGCTGGCAGCAATCCGGCGACTGGCCGGGCCGGGACTACGCGCTCGCGGTCGAGCCGGCCGAGCCGGGGTGAGCGGCGCCGGCGAACGGGCTCAGATCTCCTCCTCGGATATCGGGTCCTCGTCCATCCACGAGTTCAGCAACGTATAGGCGACCGCCAGCACGACCGGGCCGAGAAAGATGCCGACGAGACCAAAGGCGATCAGGCCACCGATCACCCCGGCCAGCAGCAGGACCAAAGGCAGGTGCGCGCCCTTTCTGATCAGCAGCGGGCGCACGATGTTGTCGAGGCTGATGACGATGATCGACCAGACCAAGAGGAACGTCCCCCAGCCGGGGTGCCCGCTCCAATAGAGCCACACCACCGCCGGGATCAGCACCAGTCCCGGCCCGAGCTGGGCGATGCACATCATGAACATGACCGCGGTCAGCACCGCGGCAAAGGGCACCCCGGCCAAGGCCAGGCCGATCCCGCCCAGCAGCGACTGCAAGAGCGCGGTCACCACGACGCCGAGCGCCACGCCGCGGATCGCCTGTCCCGCCAGCAGCACCGACTGCCGCCCGCGCTCGCCGGCCAGCCTGTGGCCGAAATGCTGGACCATGGCGGCCGCGCGCTCGCCGCCGGCGAACAGGGCGGCGGCGATGACGACGGTCAGCACGAACTGCACGACGACGATGCCGAACCCGCCCAGGGCGCCGACGAACCAGCCGGCGGCGCTGCCGGCATAGGGCGCGGCCTTGCCCGCCAGCTCGGTGACGCCGCTGTCGGCCA
>DASYNW010000242.1:0-12516 GCA_036008325.1 Allostellaceae bacterium | reverse complement strand
GAGCTATCCGCTCTACCTGCTCGGCGGCGTGGCGATGCTCGACGACGCCGCCGCCCCGGGGGCCGCCCAAGCCTGGAGCTGGATGAAGGCCAATGTCGAGAACGGCGCCGGCCCCGCCCTCTTCGCCATGCCCAAATGGGCCATCGTGCCGCGCACCGATACCAACGCGCTGCCGCCGCAGCCCACCGCCACCCCGCCCGGCTGAACCACACCCCCACCCCCCGTGCCCCCGTCCCCAATGCCCCGGCAGATCCTCACCCCGGCTATGGGCCTCTCGCGGTTGCTGCTTGGCGGGCGGCAACGCCACCGGCGCGGCGGGCTGCCCCTCAGGTGGTTTGCGGAATTGCAATGCGCGGCGGGATTGCGATCGGGAGGCCTGCCCGGTATGGTCGAAGCGAATTGCCGGGGCGGCGCCGCCCCGGCAGGCACGCGGGTGGCGAAAGATGGATCGCCTGTTTCGCGCGCTCGTGTCGTATGGTGAATCATCTTCGCGGCGCCGGCAGCGCCGGGTTCGGCGGCGATTTCGGTCGAGGTCAGCCGCCTCGAGAGGCAACATCGCCAAGCTCATGCGCCCGCGCCATAATGCCGATTCCGACGATAGCGCAGCTTTTCCGCGAGTCGCTGCGCCTGCCACCGCACCCCGCCAGCATCCCCTGCGGCGGCGTGCCCAGCCCCGCCCATCCCACGATGCCCGAGCGCCCCAACAGTGGAGGAAATTCATGAAGCTGAGGCATGTCGCGATCCTCGCCGCCCTGCTCGCTGGCGGCCTTGGCGGCAGGAGCCCGTTCTCGATCGCCGAGGCGTCGGCCGCCACCGCGGCGAAACCCTCGATCACCCCCGAAGCGAGCGCGGCGCTGACCCGCATGGGCCAGGCCTTGCAGTCCAAAGAATTCTCGTTTCAGGCGCGCACGATCCGGGTCTACGCGGATCCGGCCGGCCAACTCCTGCACATCTTTCATACCCTGAAGGTGACCGTGCGCCGTCCGGACCGCCTGCTGGTCGACAGGACCGGCGACGACGGCTCGGGGAAGCTCGTCTATGACGGCAAGACCGTCATCGTCTACATGGCCAGCGGCAACAAATATGCGAGCATCCCGGTGCCCGGCACGATCGCCGGAATGATGAAGGTGGCGATGGGGCGGTTGGGCGTCGACTTTCCGCTCGCCGATTTTCTGACCGACGCGCCGAACCAGGCGTTTCTGAGCGGGGTGACCGCGGGACGGGTGGTCAACACCGTGATGATCGACGGCGTCCCTTGCCTTCACCTGTTGTTCTCGCAGCCACCGCAAATCGACCTCGAGCTGTGGCTCGACAAGAATCAGTCGTTGCCGCAGCGGCTGATCGTGACCTACCGCTCGTTGCCCGGCCAGCCCGATTTTGTCGCCGAATTCTCCAATTGGAATTTCGCGATCCACCCGACCGATGCGGATTTTGTCTTCCAGCCGCCGGCGGGGGCGGTGAAGATCGCATTGAAGCCGCCCGCCGCAGCGGCGCCCGCCAAAGCAACCGGGAGCAAACCATGAATCGGGCAGCCCTCTTCTGTCTCGGCGCTCTCTTTGCCGCGGCGGCGGCGCCGCATGCCTTCGGCTGGGGCGCGGTGCGAGGCCCCAATGGCGGGGCCGCCTATCGCGGGCCGATGGGCGGCGGTGCGGTGCGCGGGCCCAATGGCGGCGCCGCGGTGCGCGGCCCGTACGGCGGGGGCGCGGTGCGCGGGCCCTATGGCAACACTGCGGTTCGCGGCGGCTATTACGGCGGCGGCTATCGCGGCGGCGCCTATTATGGCGGCGGCTATTATGGCGGCGCCGGGGTGGCGGCCGGGGTGGCGGCAGGCGTCGCCGTCGGCGCGGCGGCGGGTGCCGCGGCGGCATCGTCCTATCCGCCGGCCTACTACTATCCGCCGCCATACTATTATCCGCCGCCCTATTAGGATCGGGCCTGGGCCGGCAGTGCAGGGCTTGCGTTCGCTTCGATCCGGTGCGCGTGTCGAGAAAGACGCATGAAAGCCATCCCGATCGTCGCGGCCCTGGCCGGGCTCGCCGCGATCGCAGCACTGATCGCGGTGTTTGGCGCCGACGCGGTGTTGCGCTCGTTGACCGCCATCGGGTGGCGCGGGTTCGCCGCGATCTGCCTGATCCACCTCGGCCTGATCGCGGTCATGGGGCTGGCCTGGCGGGGGCTGGCGCCGGGGCGGCCGATCTGGGCCTTTTTGTCGGCGCGCCTGTTGCGCGAGGCCGGCTCCGAGGCCTTGCCGCTGTCGCCGGTCGGCGGCTGCGTGATCGGCGCCCGCGCGCTGATCCTTGCCGGCGTGCCGGGCTCGACCGCGGCGGCCAGCACGATCGTCGACCTCACCCTCGAATTCCTCGCCAAGCTCGCCTATACGGCGCTCGGCCTCGTTCTGCTGGTCGGGCTGCGGCCGGGTTCGCAGATGACCCTCCCGGTGACCGTCGGTCTCGCCGCTGCGAGCCTGGGCGCGATCGGTCTCGTCGCGGCGCAGCAGCACGGCTTCCGGCTTTTCGAGCGGCTCGCCGGCAATCTCGGCCGCGGCTGGGCCGAACGGACCGCCTCCGGTGCGGCGGCATTGCAGGAGGCACTGCGCCGAACCTATCAGCGCACCGTCGGCCTGTGGGCCGGCTTTGCGCTGCACCTGGCCTGCTGGATCGCCGGCGCGCTCGAAGCGTGGCTCGCTCTGCGGCTGGCCGGCGCGGGATTGCCGTTCGAGACCGTGCTAGTGATCGAGAGCCTGCTCTACGCGATCCGCACCCTGGCTTTTGCGGTGCCGAATGCGGTCGGCGTGCAGGAAGGCGCCTATGTGCTGATCGGCGCCAGCTTTGGCCTGGCCCCGGACATGGCGCTCGCGCTCTCCTTGGTGAAACGGGCGCGCGATTTGGCGATCGGGCTGCCGGCGCTGGGCGTGTGGCAAATCGTCGAAAGCCGGCGGCTGTGGCGTAGCCGCCCGGCCGCCGCCAGGCGCCGGGATCTGGGAACGCCGGCGAATCGCCACCCGCCGGCCGGCATCGCGGACAGGAGAGAATCATGAGCGCACCGCTTCCCCTCGTCTATCTGGCGCGGCACGGCGAGACCGCCTGGAGCGTGTCGGGCCAGCACACCGGGCGCACCGACCTGCCCTTGACCGAGCGCGGCGAGGAACAGGCGCGCGCCCTCGGCCGGCGGCTGCGCGCGGTGGCCTTCGCCAAGGTGCTGACCAGCCCCTCGCAGCGGGCGGTGCGAACCTGCGCGCTCGCCGGCTTCGGCGCCGCCGCCGAGATCGATCCCGAGCTGGCCGAATGGGATTACGGCGACTACGAGGGCCGCCGCACCGCGGAGATCCTGGCAGAGCGCCCGGATTGGCAATTGTTTCGCGACGGTGCTCCGGGCGGCGAAACCCCCGAACAGGTTGGGGCGCGCGCCGATCGGGCCATCGCCCGCATTCGCGCGGTTCGCGGCGACGTGCTGCTGGTCTCGAGCGCACACATCTCGCGCGTGCTGGCCGCCCGCTGGCTCGGGCTCCCGGCTTCGGGCGGGCGCTATCTGGTGCTCGGCACCGCGAGCCTCAGCCTATTGGGCTACGAGCACGATCTGAGCGAGCCGGCGATCCGGCTGTGGAACGATACCGGTCATCTCAAAGGTTGATCTTCCTTTACGATTTTGAACTAAGATTCCCGAACCAATTGCGCGGGCTCGGGGGAGCGGTGCGATGACCGGGGATACGGCCTGTCCGAAGAAGGCGGAGGCGAGGCGGCTCGACGAGGAGCGCCGCCTTGGCGTGCCATGGAAAGAATGGGGGCCGTACCTCAGCGAGCGCCAGTGGGGCACGGTGCGCGAGGATTACAGCGCAGACGGCAACGCCTGGGACGACTTCACCCACGATCACGCCCGCTCGCGCGCCTATCACTGGGGCGAGGACGGCCTCGCCGGTCTCAGTGACGACAAGCAGCTGCTGTGCTTTGCCCTCGCATTGTGGAACGGCTCCGATCCGATCCTCAAGGAACGCCTGTTTGGCCTGACCAACAGCGAAGGCAACCATGGCGAGGACGTCAAGGAATATTACTACTACTTGGACAACACACCGACCCACTCTTACATGAAATTCCTCTACAAATATCCACAGCAGCAATATCCCTACCGCGACCTGGTCGAAACCAACCGACGCCGCGGGCGCGACGAGCCGGAATACGAGCTGATCGACAGCGGGGTGTTCGACGCCGACCGCTATTTCGACGTGCAGGTCGAGTACGCGAAAGCGGACCCGCGCGACATTCTGGTCGAGATCAGCGTCGCCAATCGCGGCCCCGAGCCGGCGACGATCCACGTCCTGCCCACTCTGTGGTTCCGCAATACCTGGGCCTGGTGGCCGGCCGCCGCCAAGCCGGAGTTGCGGCAGATCACGGCGGCAAACGGCGCTCCGACGATCGCCGCCGCGCATCCCGAGCTCGGCAGCTGGTATCTTCAGTTCGACGGCGACCCGCCGCTGCTGTTCACCGAAAACGAGGCCAACAACGAGCGGATATTCGGGACAGCCAACGCCACCCGCTACGTCAAGGATGGGATCGGCGAATATGTCGTCGCCGGCCGCCCCGATACCGTCAACCCCGAGCTCGCCGGCACCAAGGCGGCAGCGCACTATCGGCTGGTCATCGCCGGCGGGGCGACCGAAACGATCCGCCTGCGGCTCGCCGCCAGCATCCCAGACAGCATCGCCGACCGGGCGTTCGGCAGCGGCTTCGGGCAGATCATCGAAGCGCGCCGGCGCGAGGCCGATGAGTTTTATCGCTCGCTGACCCCGGCCGGGGTCGGCGACGACGCCGCCCGGATCATGCGGCAGGCTCTGTCCGGGATGCTGTGGAGCAAGCAGTTCTATCTCTTCGATGCCCACCAATGGCTCCAAGAGCACGGCGCCGACCCGATGCAGCCGCCGTTTCGCCATGTCCGCAACCGCGAATGGTTCCATATGCTGGCCGGCCATATCATCTCGATGCCGGACAAATGGGAATATCCGTGGTTTGCCGCGTGGGACCTGGCCTTCCATTCGATTGCGCTGGCCGCGGTCGACATCGCTTTCGCCAAGCAGCAGCTCTGCCTGCTGCTCGACAGCGCCTACCTGCATCCGACCGGACAGATCCCGGCCTATGAATGGAATTTCAGCGACGTCAACCCGCCGGTGCAGGCCTGGGCGGCGATCTTTCTCTATCGGATCGAGCAGGAGGTGCACGGCAACACCGATCTCGATTTTCTGAAGCGGGTGTTCGGCAAGCTGTCGGCGAATTTCAGCTGGTGGATCAATCGCAAGGACCGCCTCGGCAAGAATGTCTTCGAGGGCGGGTTTCTCGGGCTCGACAACATCGGCGTGTTCGACCGCAGCGCGCCATTGCCGACCGGCGGCTATCTCGAGCAGGCCGACGGCACCGCATGGATGGCGCTCTACTGCCAGAACATGCTCGAAATCGCCTTCGAGCTGGCGGCGCAGGACCCGACCTATGAAGAGCTCGCGTCGAGCTTTGCGGTCCAGTTTGTGCTGATCGGCCGCGCCATGCACGGCATCGGACCCGACGGCATGTGGGACGAGGAGGACGGTTTCTATTATGACGTGCTGCGTCTGCCGGACGGCAGCGCCACCCGGCTCAAGATCCGCTCGATCGTCGGGCTCTTGCCGCTGTGCGCCGCCACCGCGGTCGAGAAATGGCAGCGTGAGCGTGTTCCTCGGCTGACCGCGCGAATGGTCGACATGGTGCGGCGCATGCCGCTCCTCGGCGAAAGCGTTCATGCCACCGGTCCGGGCCATTTCGGCGTCGCTGAGCGCGGCCTGATCGGGCTCGTCAGCAGCGACCGGCTGCGCCGGCTCTTGACCCGGATGCTCGACGAGAACGAGTTCCTCGGCCCTCACGGCATTCGCGCGCTGTCGCGCTGGCATGCCGAGAACCCCTACATCTTTTCGGTGGGCGGGCGGGAATATCGGGTAGGCTACCAGCCGGCGGAGTCGGAAAGCGGCAGCTTCGGCGGCAATTCCAACTGGCGCGGGCCGATCTGGATGCCGATGAACGCGCTGATCATTCGCGCGCTGCTGCACTATTACTCGTATTACGGAGATAATTTTAAAATCGAGTGCCCGACCAGATCGGGCAATTGGTTGAACCTGTTCGAGGTCGCCCGCGAAATCAGCGACCGGCTGATCCGGATCTTTCTGCGCGATCCGGCCGGCCGGCGGCCGGTGTTCGGCGCGAGCGAGAAGTTTCAGACCGACCCTTGGTGGCGCGACCATCTGTTGTTTTACGAATATTTTCATGGCGACAATGGCGCCGGCATCGGCGCCAGCCATCAGACCGGGTGGACCGGCGCGGTGGCGAGCCTGATCCAGCTGTTCGGGGGGTTCGACGCAACGAGCTATCTCGAGCACGGCGCCGCTGCGGCTTTTGTCCGCGAACCAGGGCGGTAAGGGTCGGGGGCGCTGGTCTCGGGCGGCGCGGCGCACCTATCGCGGCTGGTCGGCGGATCAGTCGGCGGTGGCGACCGGTTGCAGCACCCTGCCCTTTTTGCGGGCCTTGCGGGCTTCGTCAAAATGCTGCAGCACCGCAAAGAACGACGGCACGAACAACACCGCGAGGCAAGTCGAGGCGATGATCCCGCTGAACACGCTGATCCCCAAGGATTTGCGCGAATTGGCGCCGGCCCCGGTCGCCAGCACCAATGGCAGGACGCCGAGCCCGAAGGCGAACGAGGTCATCAGGATCGGCCGAAACCGCATGCGCGAGGCTTCCACCGCCGCTTCGAGGATCGGCTTGCCGTGGACCATGCGGCCCTCGCGCGCCACCTCGACGATCAAGATGCCGTTCTTGGCCGACAACGCGATCATCAGGATGAGGCCGATCTGGGTATAGAGGTTGTTGGCGACGCCGAGGCTGGTCAAGGCGATCACCGGCCCGAGCAGCGCCAGCGGCACCGCCGACAGTACCGCCAATGGCAGGATCCAGCTCTCGTACTGCCCGGCGAGGCACAGATAAACCAGCAGCACCGACAGCCCGAAGAGATAATACAGCTGGTTGCCGGTCAGCTTTTCCTGATACGACATCGCCGACCATTCGTAGGAAACCCCGGCCGGCAGGGTTTTCTTGGCGATTTGTTCCATCGTCGTCAGCGACTGGCCCGAGCTGTAGCCGCGCGCTGCGTCGCCGACGATCGTCGCCGACGGAAAAAGGTTGTAGAGCGTGACCAGCGGCGGGCCGACCACCGAGCTCAAATGCGCGACCGCACCGATCGGGATCATGTTCCCGTCCTGGCTGCGCACATAGAGATTGAGCAGATCGTCGGGGTGCAGGCGGTATTTCGAATCGGCCTGGACATAGACCTGCAAGGTCAGGCCGAATTTATTGAACTGGTTGACATAGGTCGAGCCGAGATAGGCGCTCAGCGCCGAGAAGATGTCGCCGACCGACACCCGCAGGGTCTGCGCCCGGTCGCGATCGACGGTCACCGCGACCTGTGGCGCGCCCGGTCGGAACGTGGTCAGCACATGCTGCAGCCGGGGATCGGCGGCGGCCTTCTTGACGATCTGCTGGGTCACGTCGCTGAGCTTGTGATAATCGAAATTTCCGCCCAGCATCTCGGTCTGCATCTGAAAGCCGCCGGCGTTGCCGATGCCCTGGATCGGCGGCGGGGCCAGCACGAACAGCCTTCCGTCGGGCGCGCGGTTGAGCGCCTTTTGCAGATGCTCGGCGATCGAGATGATGTCCGTGCCGTTGGCCTTGCTGCGCTCGTCCCACGGCTTCAGCACGACAAAATCGACGCCGGCATTGGCCAGGTCGGCGTTGTTGTCGAGCACCGACATGCCGGCGATCGAGATCACCGTCTGGACCCCGGGGGTGGCCATCGCGATCTTGGTCGCGTTGCCGAGTGCGGCCGTGCTGCGCCCGAGCGTGGCGCCGTCGGGCAGTTGGGCGGCGATCATCAGATAGCCCTGGTCTTCGTTCGGGATAAAGGCGGTCGGCAATCGGGCGATGCCCCACACCGCGACCACCGCCAAGGCCACGCCAATCAGCACCATCAGCCCGGCATGCCGCACCATCCGCCCGATCAGCCCGGTATAGCCATTTTCCATATGGCCATAGGCGCGGTCGAAGCCGCGATAGAAGAAATTGCGCTGCGATACCGGCTTGGGCGTGCGCAGCCACAGCGCGCATTGGGTCGGCTTCAAGGTCGCGGCATTGACCGCGCTGATCAGCGCCGTCACCGCGATGACCAGGGCGAACTGGGCAAAGATCTGGCCGCTGAGGCCCGGGACAAAGGCCGACGGCAGAAATACCGCCATCAGCACCAGGGTGATGCCGACGATCGGGCCGAACAGCTCGTTCATCGCCCGGATCGCGGCGTCGTGCCCGGACATGCCCGCTTCGATATATTTCGAGACACCTTCGACGATGACGATCGCGTCGTCGACGACGATGCCGATCGCCAGGATGAGGGCGAACAGGGTCGACAAATTGACGGTATAGCCGAGTGCCGCCATGCCGGCGAAGGCGCCGATGATCGTGACCGGAACCGTCGTCGCCGGCACCAAGGTCGCGCGCAGGTTCTGCAGAAATACCAGGATCACGATCAGCACCAGCACCCCGGCCTGCCACAAGGTCTTGTAGACCTCGGCGATCGAGTTCTTGACGAAGATCGTTGTGTTGTAGGGGATGCTGTAATGCAGGCCGGGCGGGAAGCGGCGCGCCAGCTCGGCCATCTTCGCGGCAACTTCGCCCGCGACCTTCAGCGAATTGGCGTCGGGGGTCTGATAGATGGCAATGCCGGCCGCCGGCTTGCCGTCGAGCTTGAAGTCCTGGGCATAGGTCTGGGCGCCGAGCTCGATGCGCGCCACATCCCTGAGCCGGACGAGCTTGCCGCCTTGCGCGGTCTGGTCCTTGACGATGATGTCGCCGAACTGGTTTGGGTTGTCGAGCCGCGACTGGATGTCGACGGTATACTGGAACTGCTGGTCCTTGGGCGCCGGCGGCATGCCGACCTGCCCGGCCGCGACCTCCTGGCTCTGCTGACGAATGACCCGGATCACGTCTTCCGGCACCAACCCGTAGGAATAGAGCTTCTGCGGGTCCATCCAGATCCGCATCGAATATTCGCCGGCCCCCATCACCGCGACGTTGCCGACCCCGGGCAGCCGCGCCAGATCGTTGACCAGATTTATCGTCGCGTAGTTCCACATATAGAGCGCGTCGCGCGAGCCGTCCGGCGAATTGAGGGTCACGAATTCGAGGATCGAGGAGGATTTCGCGCGGATCGCCACCCCCTGCGCCTGCACCGCCTCGGGCAGCTGGGCCATGGCGTTGGTCACCCGGTTCTGCACCAGCACCTGGTCCATGTTCGGATCGGAGCCGATCTGGAAGGTGACGGTCAGCACGTAGGTGCCGTCATAGGCGCTGGTCGACTCCATGTAGAGCATGCCCTGGACGCCGTTGACCTGCAGCTCGATCGGGAGCGCGACGGTGTCGACCACGGTCTGCGGGCTGGCGCCCGGATAGCGGGTGGTCACCTGCACCGTCGGCGGCGTCACATTCGGGTATTGCGCGACCGGCAGGCGCAGCACGCAGATGGCGCCGATCAGCACCAGCACGATCGCCAGCACATTGGCGAGGACCGGGTGCTCGATAAAGAACTTCGAAATCATTGCTGCGTACTCGGCGCCGACGCTCCCGAAGTTCCGGTCGCCGCCCCGATCGCCGCATCGATGCTGATCGGCTGCGGGGTGACCTTGGTGCCGGGGGTGGCGCGCCACATCTCGCCGACGACGACCCGGTCCTCCGGCTTCAGACCGCCGGTGATGACCCTGAGCGCGCCGACGAGCTCGCCCAATTGGACATAACGCTGCTCGACCACGTCGTGGTTGTCGAGGACTAAGAGATAGCGGCCGCCTTGATCGGCCTGCAGAGCACGGTCGGGCACCAGCAGCGCGTTGCGGTTGACCGGCCCCATCGGCAGGCGCATGCGCACGAAAAAGCCCGGCAACAAGGTGCGGTCCGGATTGGTGAGGATGCCCCGCACCAACAGGGTCCCGGTTTGCGGGTCGAGCGCCGGCGCCACATATTGAATGGTTCCGCGATAGGGAAACCCGGTCTGGTTCGACAGCGCGACATCGACCGGCACCTTGTGCAGATCGGCCAGGGTCAGCCGGTGCTGACTGAGGTTCTGGCGGATTTGCAGAATCTGCTGCTCGCTCAGATTGGCGACAACGTAGATCGGGTTGAGCTGAGTGATCTCGGCCAGCGCCGCCTGTTGGCCGCCGCCGCCGACGACGTTGCCGGGGTCGATCAGATGCTTGCCGACGATGCCGTCGAACGGTGCGCGGATTTCTGTGTAGCCGAGATTGACCTCGTCGATCGCCACCTGGGCCCGGGCGCTGAGCAGCGAGGCCTCCGCACTCGCCCGCTCGTAATTCCAGTGGTCGACCTCGGTCTGGGTCGCCGCATCCTGCTTGACCAGCGCCGTATAACGCGCGACCTCGGTCTTGGCATAGATCAGCGCGGCCTGCGCGGTCAAAACCTGGGCGTGCGCCTGTTGCAGCTGCTCCCTGTAGGGGTCCTGCTGCACCGTGAACAACAGATCGCCCTTTTTGACGAACGCGCCGTCCTGGTAATGCAGATCTTCGAGATAGCCCTCGACCCGGGCGACGAGCTTGACCGCGTTGACCGCCGCGGCGTTGCCGGTAATCACGACATAGTTGGTGACCGATTGCAGCCGCGGTAGCACCACCGGAACCGGCGCGCTCTGCGGTGAGGCCTGCGCCGGCACCAGGCTGCCGGGGGGCGACCTCGCCGGCGGTATCCTCGGCTCGGCGGCGGTGGCGGTGGCGAGCGGCCACCCCCCTCGCAGCTGCGCTGCCCCGTAGCCGCCAAGTGCCGCCAGCGCCGCCAGCGCGGCGCCCAGCACGATCGGCGCTTTCTTCGGGCCATGGCTGCCCGCCGCCCCTGCGCCGGAGCGCGACGGCCGTAGCGCACGAATCGCGGCAAAAATCTTCACGACACCCTCACCATTGCGGCGGTCGAACCTTGGCGCTCACATCGACCGGCGTCGGCAATGCCGGGGCCGATGGCTGGGGTTGGCCGGCCGGCGGCAACAGCTCGCCCCAATTGGTCCGGGCGCGCATTTCGGCGACCGTTGCCGCGGGCACGAACTCGTTGTCTTCGCGTATCTGCCATCCGCCCCCCAGCGCGCGATAAACCGAGGCCAGCCCGGTCGAAACATTGCCCTCGGCCGAGGCGAGATCGGTCTGCGCCGTATAAAGGTTCTGCTCGGCCGTCAGCACCGTCGTAAAATCCCGCGTGCCGAGCTGGTATTGCAGAAAGGCCAGGCCCAGGGCTGCGTTCGCGGCGGCGACGCTGCGCCGCAAATCGTCGACCTCGAGGCGCGACTGCAGATAGGTCGCCAGGCCGTCCTCGACCTGTTTTTGTGCCGTCAGCACCGTATTCTGATAGTCGACCAGCAATTCCTGCAGCTTTGCGTCCTGCACCCGCACGGTGTTGGTGATCTGACCATAATTCAGGATGTTCCACTGGAAGCTCGGGCCAAAGGCGAAGGTGATGCCCCTTCCCATCACCAGATCGCTGAGCTTGTGGCCGGCAATATTGCTCGACACCGTGCCGAAGCTGCCGAGCAGGCTGAACGCCGGATAGAGCTGCGCTTCGGCGACGCCGATCTCGGCGCTTTGCGCCACCGCCGCCAGTTCGGCGGCGCGGATATCGGGTCGGCGTCGCACCAGATCGGCCGGGATGCCGGTGATCACGTCGGCCGGCGGCACCGGTATCGTCGTCGGTCCGCGCAACAGATTGTCGAGCGGCTGCGGCGCCATCCCCAACAGCACGCGCAACGCGTCCAGCCCCTGATCGAGCTCCGCGGTCAGCTGGGGCACCGTCGATTCGGTTTGGCCGAGCACGTTTTCCGCCTGATAGACGTCGAGCTTGGTCGCCACCCCGCCGTGAAAGCGCGCTTCGGCGATGGCCAGCGCCTTCTTTTGCTTGACGATATTGTCCTGGGCGATATCGATTTGGGTTTGCAGGGTGCGGATGCCGATATAGGTCGTCGCCACGTCGCCTAGGAGCGTGACCAGCGCGTCGTCATAGGAGGCGATCGATTCGAGATAGGCGGCGTCGGCCGATTGGATGGCGCGGCGGAACTTGCCCCAGAAATCCAGTTCCCAATCTAAGGAGGCGCCGAACGAGGCGCGCCAGAAACCGGAAACCTGGCTCTGCCGGGCTGCGGTCGGGTCGGCATGGCTCGGCCGATCGTAAATCAGTGCGCTCGTCGCCTGCTGCGACTGCGGATAAAAGTCGCCGATCGCCACGCCGAGCTCGGCGCGCGCCTGCAGCACGCGGGTGCCGGCGGCGACCACGGTCAGGTTCTGGTTGTAGGCGATCCCGATCAGCCGATCGAGCACCGGGTCGTTGAATACCGTCCACCAGTCCCGGTACTCTTCGCGCCGGGTTCGAACCGACGGGTTGCCGGCCTCGAGATAATTGGCCGCGACCGCAACCG
>DASYNW010000241.1:0-11663 GCA_036008325.1 Allostellaceae bacterium | reverse complement strand
GCGGTGGTCGCCGGCCGGATGGCGAAATCGGCCGAGGAGATGAGCCACTGGGACGAATACGATTACGTCATCGTCAATGACACGGTCGAAGCGAGCGTCGCCCAGGCCCGCGCCATCGTCACCGCCGAGCGCCTGCGCCGCCCCCGCCAACCCGCCCTCGCCGCCTTCGTCGAGAGCCTGCGCCCGGGGTGACCGGGCTGAAGATATTGAGTACCGGCCGTATCGGCCGCGGTGGCCCTTCGAGATGCCCGCTGCGCGGGCTCCTCAGGGTGAGGCGTGTGCTTAATGCCATCACCCCGGCTTGCCTTATGCTGAGGAGCGCCCTCGGGCGCGTCTCGAAGCACGCACTGTGCAGATGCAGCGCGCGTTTCAGAGCTGCGCAGCTCATTCGCACGCGACTTCGCGGGAATCGCGAAATTAACAAGCTGATCTTATGGGACGAAACGATAGGACAGCAAGGATTCCGCTTGCCGCATGATCTCTCAAAACTAAAGTCTAACCAGCCCCTGCGGGCGCAGAGGACTTGAAGAAACTACGCGACTATCTGAAAACACTTGTCATAAGGCGCTTTCGCTCTTTGAAATAGCGTCGCGGCGGGTGGAGACGCACAACATCTAGGAACTCCCTCCAGTTGAGCCTGAGCACGATACCGCCCGCGCAGGCAAAATTCCCCAGGACCATGCGCGATGAGATCTAAATTAAAAGGAGGTGAGGTTGTATAACTTTGTGGGGGATGGAAATCACATAGCGATCATTGCCGGAGCTCTGCTGATCGGGTATGGCGCAAATTCATGGTGTATCGCCGCAGGTGTCTACCTGTCACTGGTCTGTGTGAGCGAGCGGATCGAAAGGTCCATCAGACGGGCCACGACCAAGGCGACTAATTTCGACGCCCCAATTTGACAACCACCAGCGGCATGCCCATCTCGTAGCCACGATGCGCCAGGAGCAATGCGCCTATTGTGACCAGCCAGCGACTACGCGCGATCATGTTCCACCGGGAAACTTATTCACGCCGCCGCGCCCCAACAATTTGATTACCGTTCCCGCATGTGACGGGTGCAATCACGGGGCGTCCGATGATGACGAAGTGTTCCGCAATGAACTTAGCATCATGGCGGGTAGCTTCGGAGAATCCGCCAACGCTGCCGAACGATTGCAGCCGAGCATGCGCGGCATACGGCGCAACAAGGCGGCGCGCACAAGAATGGTTTTAGGGGCTGAACTGATCGAACGGTACTCGACAGGCGGCATTTACCTTGGGCGTGGCTATGCTGTGCCGGTGGCTCCGGGTGTTCAGGAACGTGTTATCACACGCATCGTGCGGGGCCTGTATTGGCACCACGCCCAGAATTCATTAGATGCTTCTGCCCACGTAACTCTAGTTTTTATCGACAAAAGAAAACCACAGTGGCAAAACGCTTTATCGCCTCTCCAGCGATTACCCCATGTGCTGATTGGTGACGGGAAAACGTTTCAATATCTCTACGGACAGGCCACAGATGACCCCACGTTTTCAGTTTGGTTGCTGATTTTCTTCAAAGGAATCGGCGAGCAGATCATCCTTGCACTTACATGGCGTGACTAACGCCAGCCCTATTTTCCAGAAGACAATCATGCGGTTGGGGTCGCTGAGGATAGACAGGGAGTTTCGTCGTGCTCCAGGTGGTCGTGCCGGCGAGTCCGCCGCCATTGCCCGCGCCAGCACGCAGAATTCGGGAAACGACTGGTTCTCGGCGTGTGCGGGTCGGCGCCACCCCGGCGCGTTTGATACGACGTAACTGAAATCGCCTCGGCGGGCGAAAGGGGCGCCCCGGATCAGGGACGCCCCTCTGCTCCGGCCCGCTTAGTAATGTCGGTCAGTAATGCCCGTGTCCGCTGTCGAGCCCGACACCCGGCAGCACCTGCGTGCCTTCCTTCTGGACCGCGGTCAGCTTACCTGGATCGAGGCCCAGCGCCGCCAGGATCGTCGGCGCGATCTGGTCGGTCTCGACCGGGCTGGTCACCGTCCACGGCGACATCGACGGATTGGCGACCAGCATCATCACATTCGTGTCGTCATGCGCGAAGCCGCCGTGCTCGGCGAGCTTCTTGCCGCTCCCCGAATAGGTGACCCCGATATTCGGCGTGACCAGGATATCCGGCGTGCGCGGGTCGCCGTTCGGCGGCAGCCCCGGCGGGTTGAACAACTGGGCGATCCCGGGTCCGGAGAAAATCTCGCCGATCCCGGCGATATTGCTGGTCGCCGTCGACTGGCTTTCCAGCATTTGCACCGCACTCGCCGTTTGTGCCGAATCCGCCAGCCAGATCAGCGAGACGTCGTCCTCGGTCGGGCCGATCCCGTTCGGGTTCAGCGGCGACTCGGAAAATGGCAGCAGGCTCGCCAGGATCGTCGCCGGCGAGGTCGTTACCGGGTCGCCGGGCTTGGTCGATATGCCCAGATATCGTGCCGAGTCGATCGGGCTCTGGCCATGCTTGGCCGAGATGATGATCAAGGTCGATTGATAAAGCCCGTGCTGCTTGAGCGCGGCGACCATCTTGCCGATCGAACTGTCGGCGAACTCGATCTCGTTCAGCAGCGCCGGGGTCGGCGTGCCGATATTGTCCTGATAGCCGCCAGTCACGCCGATGCTCGTTTCGATCAGCTTCTGACCGACGCTGACCGCCTGGAAGTTCATCCCGAAGACGTTCGGAACCGGCCTGCGCCTCGTGCCGCTGTGGTCCTTTCCCGCGATCTCGTTGAGGATCGCCTGCACTTTCAGGCTGTCGTAGCACTGGATGTTGGCAAAGCTGTCGGTCCAGGCGTTGCTGGCGGCGACCGCGGTCTGGTCCGGCAGCGGATTGCACGCCAACCCTGGTGTAGAATTGACCGGCAGCGCCACCGGGATCGAGTTGATCTCAGGCGCGTAGTAATCGTCGACGTTGGTGCCGTTGCCGGGGCCGGAGACCGCCGAGTAGGACGGATGCTTGTCCGACCAGGCGGTGTAGCCGCCGGCCGCGTGCACCACGCCAAAAATCGTGTTGGTGCGAATGAAGTTCCACGGATAAACCGGAGCGCAGCCGTGCGCCGGATCGCGCTCGAGCTTGCTCGGATCGATCGACGAGATGCCGCCGTCCAGACCGGCTGGCGCCCCGCCGTTCAGGACGAGCTTGTTGATGTCGATGCCCTCGTCGAACTCCGTTCGCGTGCCTGTCGGCGGCGCCCCGGGGGTGCACAGATCGGGCGCCCCGGCAACCCCGTTGCCGGTCGTCGCCGCCGGCGGGTCGAGCGAGCGGTCGTAGGCGACGTCGTAGAATGCGCCCACGGTGCGCGGCGAGCCCCCGGTCATCAGCGCCATCAGCCCGGGAAACGAATCGGACGGCTTGGAGGTCGACGTGTCGGTGTAGGTGGTGCCGGTCTCGCCGAGTGCTGCGAGGTTGGGGCAGTAGGAGGCGCCGCCATTGATGCCGGCCAGCCCGCTCGTGCAATTCGCGAAATCGACCGCGTGCATGCCGTCGATGCTGATCAGCAGCACCCGCCGGACGCCGTGCCCGCCGAAATCGCCGCCCTGGTCGGCCCAAACCTGCGGACCGGCCGAAGCCGCCAGCAGCCCCGCGCCCAATACCGCGCTTCGCCAGAATATGGCCATCGCCCTCTCCTTTATTGCCCGAATGCGCGCAGATGCTATGCGGCGGGCGTGACACCCGGACGACAGTTTGATTGCATCGCGATGGCAATACCGGCGCTTCGAGGGCGCCGCCGCAGCATCCGGCCGCGGCGCGCTTTGTCGGGCCGGACAACAAAGTCGGCCCGCGGTTTCGTGTCGCTAGCGGGTGGGCGGGTCGAGCTGGGCGGATTTCTTGCCGCTGCCGGGCCCGCCGACGGGCGCGTTCAGCAGGGCGACGAGCTGCGGGGTCGCCGCGATCAGTGCCTCGGTGGCGGCGTGCTGAGCCGGTGGGCCGGCCTGCTGCCGCCGCAAATCGCGTTCGATGCAGCGGGCGGTAAAGTTCTCGTCGATCCGCAGGCTGAACGGCGCCGGCTGGTAGCAATCGCGATAGGCCGCGGCCCAGCTCAGCCAGGCGGCGACGCGCGCCTCCTGCCCCGGGCCGAGCGGCGTCAGCGCCATCGCGGCGGCGAGAAGCATCGGGATTGGGACCATCGTCATTGCCCTATCATACGCCGGTGCGCGCCGCGCGCCGCAACCAAACGCGTCGCTGCTGGCGTCGAGGGCAGCGGCGATCGACCGCCCGGCGGCGCCCTCTACGATGCGGCCGGCAGCGGCTCGACCGCACCGGCGTCGAAGCCGAACAGCCAGCCCAACGCTTCGGGCGAACGGTCGCCAGCCTTCGCCCACTCGGCGTCGCGCACCTGTTGGGCCGGGCCGTCCGCCAGGTGGTAGCGGGTCTTGTTGGCGCGCGACATCTGTTGCAGCAGGCTCACCCGCGGTAGCCGCAGTCGCTCGTAGCGCCGCAGGCTTGCGGCCGGATCGTCCGGCTCGGCGGCGAGACAGGCCGCCAATGCGGCGCCGTCCTCGATCGCCTGCGCCGCACCCTGGGCCATGAACGGGTACATCGGGTGGCAGGCGTCGCCCAGCAGCGTGGCATGGCCGACCGACCAGTGCGGCAGCGGGTCGCGATCGAACAACGCCCAGATGAAGCAGGTTTCGGCCGCGCCGATGATCCGCCGCACCTGCGGATGCCAGCCCTCGAACGCGGCGAGCGCGCGGGCGACGGTGGCCCGGTCGGTCCAATCCTCGCGGTTCCAGCTGTCGTGCTCGGTCCAGCCGACGAAATTCAACAGCCGGCCGCGCGACACGAAATAATGGACGAGGTGCGCGCCCGGCCCGAGCCAGGATTGCGAGCCGAGCTCGAGCCCGAGATCGGCGATCTTTTCGGCCGGCGCCAGGCCGCGATAAGCAACGCAGCCGGCAAAACGCGGCGCCTCCTCGCCGAACAGGGCCGCGCGCACCGCCGAATGGATGCCGTCGGCGCCGACCAGCACATCGGCCCTGATCTGCACGCCGTTTTCGAACGTTGCCGCGACGCCGCGGGTGCCGTCAGCGAGCCCGGTCAGGCGGTGGCCGAGATGGATCCGCTCGGCCGGAAACCCGGCGGCGATGATCGCCAATAGATCGGCGCGGTGGATCGTCAGATGCGGCGCGCCGTAAAGGGCCTCGCACAACGGGTTGAGCGACGCCTGCTGCAGGGTGCGGCCGTCATCCCAGCGCCGCTGATGGCTGCCACGCGGGCGCACCCCATCGCGGTCGAGCCCCGGGCCGAGGCCGAGCCGATAGAAGATGCGCGCGGCGTTCGGGCCCATGTTGATGCCGCCGCCGATTTCGGTCAGCCGGGCTGCCTGCTCGTAGACATCGACCGCAAACCCGGCCCGACGCAGCGACAGCGCGGCGCTGAGGCCGCCGATCCCGGCCCCGATCACCGCAATCCTGAGTGGCTCCGCGCTCATTCCCCGGCCCGGCCGCTGCGAGAGGCGGCCCGCCGCCGCCGGTCCGATTGTAATCGACCGGCAAGCCAGGACAAAGCGACCATGACGTCATTCCGGGGCGGTCCGAAGGGCCGAGCCCGGAACCCAAGCACACCTGCATTGCCAATATGTTTGCAGTCCGGTGTTCATGGGTTCCGGGTTCGCGGGCGGCGCCCGCGCCCCGGAATGACCAGGTTTTGGCATTCCTCCATACGCGCGATCGCCGGGACAGCTGCCGCCAGTGTCTGCTCGATGCGCTGCGGCGTCCAGCCGAGGCCGATCAGTTCGTCGCGCGGGTGCTGCAGCACCGGGTCGAGCGCCGCCGCCCGCAGATAGGCCGCCGCCGCCTCGTCGATCCGCCCTTGCAGCTTCAGCGCGTGGCCGAGCTGCAGATGCGTGTCCGCCGTATCCGGGCGCAGCGCGAGCGATCGGCGATAGGCGGCCTCCGCTTCGGCGGTGTTCCCAGACTCCTTCAAGGCATGGCCGTATTGGACCCAGATCGCCGACGCCTCCGGCATCGCTTGCAGCGCCTCCCGGTAATGCCGGGCGGCGAGCGCCCATTCGCCCGCGTCGCGGGCGCGATCGGCGCGGGAGACGACCGGGCCTTGGCCGGGCTGGCGCCACGAGGCCCATCTTTGCCCGGCAAAGCGGCCGAAGAGGCGCCAGGGGCGGACCAGCTCATGGCCGAGAAAGCCGCTCGCCTCGTCCGGTCGAAGCGGCCGCGGCCGTACCGCCGCCGTCTCGAACCCGGCGCCGCGCCAATCCTGCCACAGCGCCTGGTCGAGCCGGTTATGGGCGCGGAACGCCCGCCGCGCCGCCGCTGGCAGGGCCTCGGCGGTCAAGAGCCGCCAGCCAGTCCGCCCTTGCAATTCGGCCGAGCTGTTGCGCCGCGGTCCGGTCGGCGGGATGCCGAGGTCGCGGCCCAGCGCCTCGATCAGCCGGTCGCAATCGGCGTGCCCGCCGACAAACCAGAAACCGGCGAGCATCCGGTTCAGCATATCGTGCTTTTTCGCGTCCTTCATCGCCAGCAGCACCCGCCAGGGGATCTCCAGCCACCGCGACAGCAGAAAATGAGCGATGAAATCGCGCGGCAACGCCCGCTGATGCAGCGCAAACCGGTAGGTCCCGAGCCCCTTGGCGAGATTATCCATCATCTGCCAGTTGTAGAACGAGATCTGCAGCTCGAGTGGATCGCGCAGCAGCACGATACGGCGGATCTCCCGGCCGGCGAACAGCGCTTCCATCGAGCGGCCGATGTGATGCCCGGAAATGACCCGTGCGCGCCGCAAATCGGGGAGCTCGCCGGGCTCGGCGCGCTGCACGGGACGCAAGGTACGGCGGGACTGCCAGAAGACGCCCGGCGCACAATGCCGGGCCAGATGGACCTGGATCGTCTGCCCCGCGGTCTTGGGTATGTGCAGCAGGAAATAGACCGGGCCGCCGGGGCGAAGATCGGGCGGAGGCGGTTCGCCAGGGGACCCACCCCGCGGCTCATCCCTCGCGGATGAATTCGATCCGGTCAATGTCGATCTCGGCGTCGCCGTTCACTGCGTAAGCCGCGCATTCGAAATGCACCAGGTCGCGGCGCAATACCAGGATTTGCTCGGTCTGGCCGGCCTCCAGGGTGAAGCTCGAGACGGTGTAGCCGAACCGCTCCAGCAGCGAAAAGGTCACGGCGCCACGAACCCGGCCGTGCAGCTTGAACCGCCACCGGCCGCGCTTGAGAAACCAGTAGGGGCCGTGAAACAAGAGGGCGCCCGCGACAGTCGCGCGGTAATGCCCATCGGGTGATGCCTCCGAGGTCGCAGGGAGCGCCGGACGGCGCCACAATTGCCTGGAATAAATCGAGAATCGCGACCGGCTCAGGGCGTCGTCGTCGATCAGCCCGCGGCGCGCCGCCAGCGCATAGCCGCCCCAATCGCGCAGGCCGCCGGCCGCGAGCTCGTTGAGCGAAGCATCGGGACCGACCGCATAGAGGGCAAAGCCGAGCGCCGTGAAGTATTGCTCGAGGCCGGCTTCGTTGCCGATGTTCGGCACCAGCTTTTCGAACAGGATCTTGATCCGCGGTGAGTTGCCGACGATTTCACGCATCCCATTGAGGACGTTGAGCTCGTGTCCTTCGACATCGATCTTGACCAGGTCGCAGCGGAAATCCCGGCCGAGCACGTCGTCGAGCTTTTTCAGCTCGGATTTAACCATGGTGTGACCGGCAATTTCGGTGTGACCGGCAATTTCCGGGGGCGCCGCCACCTGCCCGCCGCCCAGGTGCCCGGTCGGGTATTGCAGATCGGCCGGCCCGTTACGATCGGAGAGCGCAAACGAGAAGCTGCTGACGACCGGCGCCAGCCCGTTCACAAACGCATTGCGCCGCAGCAGCTCGATCAATTTGGGGTGAGGCTCGAACGCATAAGCCCGGCCCTTTCCGGTGAGCCGGCGCGCGATCTCCACGGTATAGAAGCCGACATTGGCGCCGACATCGACGAACACGGTGTCGGGCGTGACAAAGCTCAGCAGAACCTCGAGGTTTTCTTCCTCGTAGCGGCCGCCGTCGATCAGATTGACCGGGCATCCGAAATCGTTGCAATTGACGAACATCGGCGTCTGATCGAGCAGATAGGTCAGCGCAATGCCGTCGCCGATGTAGCAGCTGAGCCGGTTGCGGATAAAGTCGAGATCGCCCCACACCCGTTCGAGCATCGTCTCGATGCCGTCGAGCCGGCGGCCCAACGCCGCGAGCCCCGCCGCCTGCTCGCCGGTGTGCTCCGGCGGCACCGCAACGGCTCGCACCCCTCCGTTCGCGCTCCGCTCACGCCGCGGCTGGAAAAATCTCATCGCCGCCGGCCGTCGCGGCCGCGGGTGCGCGCCGGCGAATTTTCGGGCTTCGACCAGTCCAGCCCAAACTCGGCCACCAGCGGCTGCGCGACAGCCCGACCCCGCTGCCTCACAGCCCCAGCGCCGCGGTCAGCTCGGCCGGGATATAGGGCCGCGGCTTCACCCGCGGCGACACCGCCACATGAGCCAAGGCCAGGCGCCCGCCGAAGGCGAATCGCAGATTGGCGACGCGCAGCGCGATCGGCTGCTCGGTCGCTTCGGCGATGGTAAACTCGACCGTGGCCTCGCACACCCCTTCGCCGCGCGGCTGGATCGTCCCGCGGCCGAGGCACAGGCAGGCCGCGCCGGACAGGATCTCGACGCCATAGCTGATATCGGCCGCCAGCTTCGAGACCGCCAGCACCACTGTCGCCGCCCACTCCCCCGGGGGCAGGGTCAGGTACGGCCCGAACAGCAGGTTGCGGACCGGTCCCGCGACATCGATCGTCTCGGTGGCCGACAGATCGGGAGTGTCGCCGACCAGAAACAAATCCCTCGCCCAAAGCATCTGGCCGAGGCCGGCGCCGCGGAAATAGTCGACATAGCCGTTGAGCGCGCCGTCGACCACGGCGCGGTCCGCTGCCGAGATTGCCTCCTGCCAGCAATCGTCGCCGTCCGGCTCGGCAAAGCCGCCCGGATCGGATTGCTGCTGCACCAGTGCTTCGATCTCGGCCGGCGCCACCGCAAGGTCGAGCCAGCGGGCGATCGCCGTCACCGTGCCGAGCGGGTCCTTGCCTTCCCGATCGGCCCGCAGCACCAGCGCGCCGGGCATCGCCGCATAGCGCATCATCGCGACGCAGCTGCCGGCGACGGCCCGCACCGCCTCCTTCCAGTCGAATCGGTGCCGGGTCACCAGGTTGCCAAAGGCCGCATGCGGGTCGTCGAGCGCCATGACAAAGCGGGTTCCGGCCCGATCGAGCGCGCCGCGCAGCTCGTCGGTCGGCTGGCGCGCGCCGATGACCAGCCGGGGCGCCGGGGAATTGATCAGCGCCAGCGCGATCTCCTCCAAGGTATTGGCGCCAACCGCCTCGAAGCGCTCTCCGGCTGCCTGCAACAGCGCGCAGATCATGCCGTCGCACCATTCGGCGAACCGGCTCGGCAGACCAATCGACAGAAAAATCATTGCAACCGGATCAGCGTCGTCTCGCTCCGGACGATCTCGCCGGGTAAGTCGCGATGTCGTGACCTTCGCCGAGACAGCAAGGCTCGCCACCGACCTTCGCGCCACCATCGCCGACATGGTCGTCGCTGCCCGGCGCGCCGGCGGTTCGCCCAAGGCGAGGTCGCCGCCGGCAGCATGGCCGGCAGTTCGGCCCGGGTCAAGGATCGGGCCGGGATCGGGCTGGCCCGGCCGGCGGCTCTCGACACTCGCGCACGAGATCCGCTAGGACTGCGCCGAAGCGGGCCGCTGTGGTGTCGAATGCTGTTCTTCGTGATCGGTCTGCCGGGCCGCTTTGCCGAATGGTGCGAGAGTGCGGCGACGCGGCTCGTCCAGCACGAATTCGGCTCGGCCGCCTTGATCGCCGCCGATACCTTCGAAGAGGTCACCCACACCTTGCTGCACAGCGGCGGCACCGCGCATGGCGTGGTGGCCGCACGCCATCCCGGCGGCCGGATCAGGCGCGCGCTGGCCGGGAGCGGCCGGCCGTTCGTCGTGGTGCGCGACGATCCGTGGGCGGCGCTCGCCGACCTGGTCGCCGGGCGCGGGCTGGGGCTGGTGGCGGCAACCCGGCTGGTCGCCAGCAGCTGCGCCTCGCTCGGCTCTTTTGCCGCGATGCCGGGGGCGCTCGTGCTCGATGCCCGACGCGACGATCCGCTGACCGCGGCGGATCGGATCGCCGCGCATCTCGGGCTGTGCAGCGGCGGCGGCGAGCTCACCGGTCCCGGCCCCGGCGGGGATTCGGGCCTTGGCGCGGCGTCGGGCGCTGGCGCCGCCGATCCTGCAGTGTCGGCAGCGTGGCGCGACGCCCTCGCCCCGGACGAGCGGGCGCTCGCCGAGGGCGCCCTCGGACCCGGCCTCGACGATTTAGCCGGCAATCTCGGACCAATCGCCTGGAGCCCCGAATTGTTCTTTGTCGGCGATCGCCCGGAGCCGCCCGCGACCGGGGGCGTCGACATCACCGGCCGGGCGCGCTGTCTGCTGCGCGGCCCGCAGATCATGCTGCCCCCGGCAATCTGGTCGGCAGCCGTGACGGTCGAGATCTCGCCGGACGCCGCCGAGCACGGTTTCGTTGTCGAGGCGAATGCGGGCGGCGCTCGCGCCGTTATTCATCCCGGCCGCGGCGGCGTGTTCGAGACCAGCTTGACCCTGGCGCTCGGCGACCTGCCCGATCGGCCGATCGAGCTTTTGCTGTCCACCCAGCGGCCGGCCTTCCACGGCCACCTGACCCTGCTGCGCGTGGCGCTGACCCCGCAGCCGCACCCGCCGGCGACAGCGGCCGAGCCGGCAACGGTCGAGGCCCCGCCGTCGGCGCCGTGATCCGAGGGCGCCGTGACCCGAGGGCGCCGTGAATAGCGCCGAGCGGGCCGGAACCGGAGCCAATGCGCAAACGGTGCGCCGCTGCCGGTGGTCGAGCCGCAAAGTGGCCGGCCGGTCGGCTCGCCCGCGCGTGCAGCCACTGAGCGGCTCACCGCACCCGGTGTTGCGCCGGCCGGCCATGCTCGCCTACAGTCGGCAAACGCTTTTGGGGAGGATTGGGGTGAGCAGATCAACTCGACTCGTCGCCATCGCAGCGCTGATGCTGGGCGTCGCCGGGTGCGTCAGCCCGCAACAGCAGGTCGGGCAGAAGGAAGACCTGCTCGCCGCTGCCGGGTTTCAGGTGCGGCCGGCGGATTCACCGCATCGCATTGCGGCGATGAAGACCCTGCCCGCCAACCGCTTCGTCGCCCGGGTCAGAGACGGCAATCTGGTCTACCTCTACGCCGACCCGCTCGACTGCAACTGCCTCTATCTCGGCAACCAGCAGAACTGGGACGCCTACAAGCAGGAAGTCTTCGCCCGGCAGATCGCCGACCAGCAACAGATGACGGCGATCATGAACCAGGAAAATTGGGATTGGGGGCCGTGGGGATATTAAGAAACTAGGGCTCAGCCCGCCTTGTTGAACCCCTTGGCGTGCATGCAGTCGTTGAAGACCTGATCGGCGTAGCTCGCGTCCTGCTGGCGCATCGACTGGTCGACCACCGGGGTGGTCCGGCCGAGCTGCCAATTGCGGCCCAGGGTCGCGCTGATATCCTCGTTGATCCCCTGCTCCTTGGCCAGCGCCGCATCGGCCTGCGCCCGGCAGTGGCCGGCCTCGCGCGACGCCGCTGCCTGGTCCGCGCCCGGCTT
>DASYNW010000240.1:0-49845 GCA_036008325.1 Allostellaceae bacterium | reverse complement strand
GTCGTGCGCGGCGAGAAGCCGTTTCGCGGGCGCGACCCCGATTTTCGCGCGATCCCGGGTACCACGCGGCCCGACCAGCTGCTGATGAGCCACATCTCGATCAATTACGACAGAACCGGCTTTCAGGAGGACTGGAACGTTGTCTTTCCGCTCGACCGGCTGGGCGAACTCGCGGCCGAAGGGGCGATCGGCTCGGTCGCGGCGACCCATTATTCGTTTATGGGCGCGACCTACCCGGTGCTGATGGAAGATTACGCCCGCGAGGTCGCCGGCCGTCTGAAACAAGACAAGGTCGACGCCGTCATCCTCTCCCCGGTTTGACCGCTCTGCACGCGCGCCGTGAGCGCGCTCGGGCATATGATCGAGGAACAGGGTGTTGCGACGGTCGCGATCAGCCTGATCCGGCCGCAAACCGAAAACACCAAGCCGCCGAGGGCGTTGTGGGTGCCGTTCGAATTGGGGCGGCCGTTTGGCCCGCCAAGTGACCCGGCATTCCAGAGGCGGGTGATCCTCGCGGCATTGCGCATGCTCGAAGAGGGCGGCGGGCCGGTGCGGATCGAGGATTTTCCGGACGACGACCCGCGCGAGCGGCCCGATCCCGGCTGGGAGCCGCCATTCGCCGGGGCGGCGCCCGTCGACGGTTCGACGGCGGCCCTCGCGGACGCATTTGAGGCCGAGTTGCCACGGCTCGCCGCCGCCTATGAACAGTCGGTCAAAAGGCGCGGGCGCACCACGGTCGGGCTCAGCGGGTTGCCGATTTCGGCGGCGGCGCATTACCTCGCCGCTTGGCTGCTCGGCGAGGCGCCGGCGAGCCCGGTCGCCGACATGTCGGCGCCCCTAGCCTTGCGCTTCGTTCTCGACGATTTGAAGGCGTACTATTTGGAGGCGGCGCTCGCCCCCAGCAGCAAACCGTCGAGCCGCCAGCTCGCCGACTGGCTGTGGAACGAGACCGCCGCGGGCAAGGCGATGTTTGCATTGCGCCGCGCCAATCTCGACGCCGCCGACGAGCGCCTGAAGCTGATCGCCAGCAACTTCATGGTCCCCGGCATAAGGGCAGTGGCGGCGGGCTGAGGCTGCCCGCGCCGGACCGGCATCGGCCAAGCCGGGCGACGACCGGCTCGGCCGCGGCGAGTCGACAGTGCCGCGCGGCTGTTGCAGGATATGGCGGCAATCCACCCCGGGAAGGAAACCGAAAAATGCCCGAGACGCCAACCTTTGGCCGCTATGCCGAAATCCCCTATGACCGGATGACCCCCGAGCAGCAGGAGGGCTATCGCTCGCTGATCGAGGCCCGCGGCCGGCTTCCCGGCCCGAACAAAATCTATGTCCACAACCCGAAGCTGGTGAAGGTGATGGGGCCGCTCGGCGCCTATTTCCGCACCGGCTATTCGCTCAGCGAGCGCGAGATCGCCGTCGTCATCATCAACAGCAAGTGGCATTCGGCCTATCCGACCAATGCGCACGAGCGCGCCGGCAAAGCGGCCGGGCTGCCCAACGACAAGGTCGAGGCGCTGCTGTCGGGACTGCCGACCTCGTTCGACGACGCGCGCGAACAGGCCATCTACGAGATGGCGACCTGCCTCGCCAATTCGCGATGGGTATCGAAGGGCCTCTTCGACCGCGCGGTCGCAGCCCTCGGCCATGAGGGCATCACCGACGTGATCTGCCTGATCGGCTTTTACACCAGCGTATCGATGACCTTGGCCTTCTACGACGTCCCCGCCGGCGCCGAGGGCCTGGCCCGCTAATTACACTGTCGTTGCGAGGAGCGGAGCGACGCAGCAATCTGAACCCTTGCGCACAAGATTGCTTCGCGGAGCCTGTCCTCGGGCGGCGCATTGCGCCGACCCGTGGGCTCGCAATGACCCGAAATATTGAGGAGTAAACCCTATGCTGATCGTCGACGCACAGGTTCACATCTGGTCGGCCGGGCCGCCGACCAACCCTTCGCACCGCCAGGTCAATTCCTACCCGGCGGAGGAATGCATCCGCGACATGGACGCGGCCGGGGTCAACGCGTGCCTGCTGCACCCGCCTGGCTGGGACCCGAACTCGGGCAAAATTTCCGAGGAGGCCGCGAAGAAATACCCGAACCGGTTCGGCATCCTCGGCAATTTCCCGCTCGACAAGCCCGAGAGCCGCTCTCTGATCGACGGCTGGAAGAGCCGGCCGGGCATGCTCGGACTGCGCTACGCGTTTACGGCACCGCACCAGGCCAATTGGATGACCGACGGCACGATGGACTGGCTGTGGCCGGCGGCCGAGAAGGCCGGCATCCCGGTGGCACTGATGGCCTCAAACTACCTGTCGCAGGTCGGCCGGATCGCCGAGCGCCACCCCGGCCTCAAGCTGTTGCTCGACCACTACGCGCGGGTGCGCGACGGCAAGGACGACGCGGCGCACGGCAATCAGCCGGCGTTGCTGGCGCTCGCCAAATACAAGAATGTCGCGGTCAAGGCGACCGGCGCGCCGGGCAATTCGAGCGCGCCCTATCCCTATCGCAACATTCACAAATATACGCAGCAGATCGTCGAGGCGTTTGGGCCGGAGCGGACCTTCTGGGGCACCGACATCACCCGCATGCCGTGCCCATGGAAGCAATGTGTGACGATGTTCACCGAGGAGATGCCGTGGCTCAAGGGCCGCGACCTCGATCTCGTCATGGGCCGCGCGCTGTGCGACTGGCTCGGCTGGAGCCTGGCGGGCTGATCATCGGTTCGGGCTGAGCGGTCTATTGGGGGCTAGTGCTCAGGCGCATTCAGTCAGATAGTACGTTCGTCATGCCCGGCCTTGTGCCGGGTATCCACGGAAACCGACGGACGTTGTGCCGCCGGTCGTGGATGGCCGGGACAGGCCCGGCCATGACGGCTTGAATGAATCTTGTATGTGTATCTGAGCGCTAGCGGGCCGGGCGCGCGGCCAAGGCCACCGCCAGCATCGCCTGGCGGCACACGGTTTCGGCCGGAAGACCGGTCGTCTTCATGTCGATTTCGGCGCGGGCGATGCGATCGAGCGCTGTGCGCAGCGCCGGCTCGCCCAGCCGCCCGAGCTGGCGTTTGACCATGTCCTGGTGCTTGAAGAAGATCGGCGGGCGGGCATTGCGCACCGCCTCCTCGATCGCGGTCCCGGCCGATACCAGTGCGGCGAGCGCGTGCAGCCGGTGCAGGTGGCGCAGCATCGCGCGGGCCACGGCAACTGGGGAATCCCCCTCCTGGAAGACCCGGCCGAGCACGCGTTCGAGCCTGACTGTGTCGCCCTCGGCCGCGGCCATCACCGCGTCGTCGAGCTCGAGCGCGGCGGTGTCGCCGACCACGAGGAGCGCGTCCTCGAGCTCGACCCGGCCGCCGGCGCCGGCATAGAGCGCCAATTTGTCGAGCTCGGAGCGGGTCAGCAGCCGATCGCCGCCAAGCCGCTCGACCAGATATTGGGTGGCGTCGCGGCTCGCGGTGACATGGCTCGCCGCCAGGCTGTCGCGGATCACCGCGGCACGGTCGCGCTGGCTGTCGGGATAGCAGCCGATCGCGGCGGCCCGCGGCGAGCCGTCGAACACGCGCCGCAGCGCCGATCCGCCGGCGAGCTCGGCGGCCTCGGCCACAATGAGCGCATCGCCCGGCGTGTCGTCGAGAAAGCCGGCGAACAGCCGGGCCAGCCCGTCCGCGGCGGCGCGCACCCGCACCACCCGGCGCCCGCCGGCCAGGCTCAGCTGCGCCGCTTCGTCGGCAAGGCGCGCCGGATCGGCGGCGAGTGCCGCACCGGTCAGATCGGCGACGCGGAACGGGTCGCGCAGATCCGGGCAGACGGTGCGGGCGAGGAGGTCGGCGCGCTCGCGCACCAACCCCGCATCGGGGCCGTAGAGCAGCACCGCGCGGATTGCCGGGTCGGGGCGCTGCAGAAACGCCGCGAGCCGCGCCGGGGCGATCTTGGCCACCGGCTCAGCCCGTCTTCGGCGGGCTCTGAGCGGCGCGGCGCTGCATGAACAGGGTCAGCCGCGTCACCATCTCCTGGCTCAGCTCGGCAACGCAGCGAACCCGGGCGTCGTCCTCGCCGACCACGGTCGAATACTGATTGGGGTTGAACGCGAACGAGTTCTGCACGTGTTGGGAATTGTTCAGGAGGGTGCTGCCGTTGCGGTTGTCGACCAAGTGGTAGTAGGCGTAAATATCGAGCCGGCCCAAGGTCGAGGTGCCTTGCGATTGCAGGCCGAGATCGGAGAGCGCGACGACGAGGGTCGTGTACAAGGTATAACGGACCCTGGTCGGCTCGCCGGTCGGGTTGAGCGAATTGCGCAATGCCATCTCGAGCCGCTGGCCGATCCGGTCGGCGATCGGGGTTACCTCGACCGCGCGCAGATCGGCGCTCGTCGGAGCGCTCTGCGGGTCGGCGTAGAGCGGCTCCCAGCCGCAACCGGGCAAAGGCAGCGCGAGCCCGACGGCCAGGGTCAGGGCCAGGAGCGCGCGGCGTCCGGCCATGTCAGGCAACGATGCTGACCACCCGGTTCGGCACGACGATGACCTTGCGCGGCGCCCGGCCGTCGAGCCACCGCGCCACCTGCGGCAATCCCAGGGCCGCACTCTCGATCGCGCCGCTTTCGGTGTCGCGCGGAAATTCGAGTGTGGCGCGCAGCTTGCCGTTGACCTGGACGGCGATCGTCACCTGCGCGTCGCGCGCGAGGGCCGGATCGGCCACCGGCCACGGCTGGTCGGCGAGCAGGCCCGCGCCGCCCAGGCTCAGCCACATCTCCTCGGCCAGATGCGGCATCATCGGCCCGAGCAGCCGCGCCAAAGCCTCCAGCGCCTCGCGCAGCACCGCGGGCGCGCCGGGATCGGAGCGCAGCGCCGGCTCCGGCAATTCCTCGATCGCATTGGTCATTTCGCGGATGCGGGCGATGGCGCGGTTGAAGCGGAACTTGTCGAGATCGTCGGTCACCGCAGCGATCGCCTGGTGCACGGCGCGGCGCAGCGCGCCGAGCGGCGGCGACAGCGCCGCCGGCAGCGGGGTTCCCGGCGGCGGCAGCGGCACCGGCGGTTCGCTCGCCAGCCGCCACAACCGGTTGACGTAGCGCCAGATCCCCTCGATCCCGGTTTCGGTCCATTCGAGATCGCGCTCGGGCGGGCTGTCCGACAACAGATAGAGCCGGGCGGTGTCGGCCCCATAGGTGTCGACAATGGCGTCGAGGCCGACGACGTTCTTCTTCGACTTCGACATCTTTTCGGTGCGGCCGACGATGACGGGCCGACCCGCGCCGTCGACGAGTTCGCCCGCCGCAGCAGTTTCGACCTCTTCGGGAAACAGCCATTCGCCGGTTTGGCTGCGGTAGGTCTGGTGGCACACCATGCCCTGAGTGAACAGCCCGGCAAACGGCTCGTCGAGATCGAGATAGCCGCACCGCTTCAAGGCGCGGGTGAAGAACCGGGAATAGAGCAGGTGCAGCACCGCGTGCTCGACGCCGCCGATATACTGATCGACCGGCATCCAATAGGACGCCGCCTCGCGGGTGAACGCGACCGCCGCATGCGGCGAGCAGAAGCGCAGGAAATACCAGGACGAATCAAAGAACGTGTCGAGCGTGTCGGTTTCGCGCTGCGCCGGGCCATGGCAGCGCGGGCAATCGACATGCTTCCAGGTCGGATGGTGATCGAGCGGGTTGCCCGGCACGTCGAAGCTGACATCCATCGGCAATGTCACGGGCAATTCGTGCTCGGGCACCGGCACGATGCCGCAATCTGCGCAATGGATGACCGGGATCGGACAGCCCCAATAGCGCTGCCGCGACACCCCCCAATCGCGCAGCCGATAGGCGATCGTGCGCTCGCCGCGGCCCAGGGCCTCGAGCCGCTCGCCGGCGACGCGCTTGGCCTCGGCCACCGGCAGGCCGTCGAGAAACGCCGAGTTGAACAGGGTGCCGTCCTCAACGTAAGCCTCGTCGCCGATCGCGAACTGTTGTGGGTCGGCGCCCGGCGGCAACACCACCGGGATCACCGGCAGCCTGTATTTGCGGGCGAATTCGAGGTCGCGCTGATCATGCGCCGGGCAGCCGAAGATGGCGCCGGTGCCGTATTCCATCAGCACGAAATTGGCCACCCAGACCGGGACCCGCCGGTTCGGATCGAACGGGTGCACCGCTTCGAGCCCGGTCATGCAACCGCGTTTCTCGGCGGTCTCGATGACCGCTTCGCTGGTGCCCATGCGGTTGCATTCGGCGATAAACGCAGCAAGGCCGCTATCGCCTTCCGCCAGATGCTGGGCCAGCTTGTGGTTCGGCGACAAGGCGAGGAACGAGGCCCCGTAGAGCGTGTCCTGCCGGGTCGTGAAGATTTCGATCGGCTCCACCCTTCCCTCCCCCGCAAGCGGGGGAGCGTTAGGGAGGGGGCCGGCGATCTCAAACAGGACGCGCGCACCTTCCGAGCGTCCGATCCAGTTCTCCTGCATCAGACGCACGCGCTCGGGCCAGCGGTCGAGCCCCCCGATCGCTTCGAGCAGCTCCTCGGTGAAGGCGGTGATGCGCAGCGCCCATTGCGCCAGCAGCCGCTTCTCGACAATCGCCCCCGAGCGCCAGCCGCGGCCGTCGACGACCTGCTCGTTGGCGAGCACCGTGTTTTCGACCGGATCCCAGTTGACCCATGATTCCCTGCGGTAGGCGAGGCCGGCCGCGAGGAAATCGAGGAACATCTTCTGCTCGTGGCCGTAATATTCGGGGTCGCAGGCGGCGATCTCGCGCGACCAGTCATAAGCGAAGCCCATGCGCTCGAGCTGGGCTCGCATCGTCGCGATGTTCTGACGGGTCCAGACCGCCGGATGGGTGTGCTCGGCGATCGCCGCATTCTCGGCCGGCAAGCCGAAGGCATCCCAGCCCATCGGATGGAGCACGTTGAACCCTTGAGCCCGCCGGTAGCGCGCGACCAGATCGCCCATCGTGTAGTTACGGACATGGCCGACATGCAGCTTGCCCGACGGATAGGGAAACATCTCGAGCATATAGTATTTCGGCCGGCCGGCTTCGGCGGCGACTTCGAACAGCCGGCGCTCGCGCCAAATCCGCTGCCACCTTGTTTCGGTCTCTCGAAAATTATAGCGCGACATCAGGGTTACGGTTCTCTCGACGGTGCGGCCGATGCAGCGAGCGGATATCGCGCCGCAGGGCTAATGCGGTGGATCAGAAATTCGCACGATTTCTTTACCATTCTGTCATTGCGAGGAGCCCGCAGGGCGACGCGGCAATCTCGCGCAGCTTCAGCGACGTACGGCACCAGATTGCTTCGCTGCGCTCGCAATGACATCTCCTCACTTATATTGCGAATTTCTGGCCGAAGACACTGGGGGCATCCGGGTTCGGCCTTTGGTCTCTGGCGAAGATGGGGTGAGCCGGCCCGCTTGCAGCGCCGTCGACAGCATCGCCCGCCGGCCGGCCGTGAAGCGGCTACCGCCAGCCGGCTGCCGGCGGCGCCGGGCTTCAACCCGATGCTTTCCACTCCTTGAGCCAGGTCCGCTTGAGCTGGCCGGCGCGGCGCAGAATTGCGGTTTCGAGATCGTCCTCGACCTTTCGGGCGATCGTGGTGGCGACCCATTGGCCGGACGGCGAGCGCACCTGCCGATCCACCGTGACCGCGACCGCGTCCGACCTGAGCTCGTGGGACAGCACGAACACGCTGATCTTGAAGCGCTCGTCCGGGTTCTGCCGGGGCGAATACCAGTCGCTCACCAAGAGGCCGGTCAGCGGGTCTTCCGAGCTGAACTTGACAAAGTTCAGGGTATCGCGCGCCGCCTGCCACAGGATCGGGCTGACCGTGCTCCCGGTCTGCGGCCCCGGCTGGCGCTCCGAGCCCTTTTTGGCAAGACCCAGCACCGTCCAGATCGTCGCCTCGGTATCGATGCCGCCGGGCGGATCGGCGGCGGGCTGGGCCGTGGCGCCGCTTTGCCCCGTGCTGATGGCGGCAGTCTTGGCGCCGGGCACGGTCGAGCTGCACCCGGCCACGGCCAGCGTCAGGGCCAACGCCGGGACCAACGAAAGACTTGCGGTAAACCCGCTCGACAGGCGGTAATGGGCACCATTCATCCGGCGATCCCCGCGAGACGGCACGGCCCGCCGCCGGGGCGGGCAACTCGGATTTGTGCCAGGAATGGAGCCGATATGGAAGCGATCGTTGCAGCCAATCTCGCCGCCGTGAGCGCCAGGGTGGCAGCTGCGGCACAGTCGGCCGCCCGGCCGGCCGGGTCGGTGGCGCTGGTCGCGGTCAGCAAGACCCACCCGGAAGCCGCGGTGCGCGAGGCGCTCGCCGCCGGGCATCGGGTCTTCGGCGAGAATCGGGTGCAGGAGGCGCAGGCCAAATACCCCGCCCTGCGCGAGGCGTTTCCCGATCTCGTGCTGCACCTGATCGGGCCGTTGCAGACCAACAAGATCAGGGACGCAGTGGCGCTGTTCGACGTCATCGAAAGCCTCGACCGGCCCAGGCTCGCCGAGGCGCTGGCGCGCGAAATGGAGCGCAGCGGCCGCCGCCTGCCCTGCCTGATCGAGGTCAACACCGGCGAGGAGGCGCAGAAATCGGGGATCATGCCCGAAGCTGCCGACGCCTTCGTCATCGACTGCCGCGACCGGATCGGCCTGCCGATCGCCGGGCTGATGTGCGTGCCGCCGCTTGGCGAGGAGCCCTCGCCGCATTTCGCGCTTCTGCGCGAGATCGCCCGGCGCACCGGCCTCGATCTCCTCAGCATGGGCATGAGCGCCGATTTCGAAACCGCGATCCGCTTTGGCGCAACCCACGTCCGGGTTGGCACCGCAATCTTTGGCGCGCGCGGCACGGTGGGCGCATAGGGGGAGCAGCCGATGCGGGTATTTTCGACGTTGCCGCAGGAAAACCTGCGCGCGGTCGCGGCGGCGGCCGGCCAGATCGAGGCTGCGGGCTATGACGGCGTCGTGGCGATGGAGAACAAGCAAGACCCGTTTCTGGCGCTGGCGATCGCCGGGACCGCGACCCATGGCATCGAGCTGCACACCGGCGTCGCGATCGCCTTTGCCCGCACCCCCATGGCGGTGGCCAATGTCGGCTGGGACCTCGCGGGTGCCACCGGCGGCCGTTTCGTCGTCGGTTTGGGCTCGCAGGTTAGGGCGCACAACGAGCGCCGCTTTTCAGTGCCGTGGACGCCGCCGGCGCCGCGCATGCGCGAATATGTGCAGGTGCTGCGGGCGATCTGGCATTGCTGGACGACTGGCGACAAGCCGGGCTACGAGGGCGAGCACTACCGCTTTACGCTGACGACGCCGAACTTCACCCCCGAGCCGATCGACGCGGCCGCGCCGGCGATCATGATCGCCGCGGTCGGCCCGGCGATGCTGAAGGTCGCCGCCGAGGAATGCGACGGCGTCAAATTGCACGGCTTCTGCACCCGCCGATACCTGACCGAGGCGATCATGCCGCGGATCGAGGCCGGCCTCGCCAAGGCCGGCCGCAGCCGCGCGCAATACGAAATCTCCGGCGGCGGCTTTCTGGCCACCGGGCCGGATGACGAAACCGTCGCCCGCCGCTTTGAATGGGTGCGCCAGCGGGTCGCGTTCTACGGCTCGACCCCGGCCTATTATCCGGTGCTGGCGGTGCACGGGCTCGAAGATCTCGGCCACAAGCTCAATGCGCTGGTGCGGCAAGGCAAATGGACCGAGATGGCCAAGGAGGTGCCGGACCAGGTCGCGCATCTGTTCGCCGCGGTCGGGCGGCACGACCAGATCGTCGCGGCCATCGGCGAGCGCTTCGGCGGCCTGGTCGATGCCCTCACCCTGCGCGCCGACGGAAGCGGCGAGGTGCCGCCCGACCTGGTCCAGGACATCCGCCGCCTGCCGCACGCCTTTCGCGGTTTTGCTGCGGCCGACCGGCGAGCAAGCGCGCTCAAGTGAGCGGGGTCGTGTCGCCGGTGATCAGCCGGGCGCCGCGGCCATAGGTCAGCCAGGCCCACATCCAGTTCAGAAACACCGCCACGCGATTGCGAAAGCCGATCAGCAGAAAGATGTGGACGAGGCCCCACAGCACCCACGCGACCCAGCCGGTCAGCTTGACGCGGCCGAAATCGGCGACCGCCGAGTGGCGCCCGATCGTCGCCAGCATCCCCTTGTCCTGGTAGCGAAACGGCGGCGGCGACGCTTCGCCGCGGGCGCGGGCGGCGATCAGCCGGGCGACATACTTGCCCTGTTGCTCGGCGACGGCCGCGAGCCCAGGCAATGGCGCGCCGTCCGCTCCGGCCACCAACGCGGCATCGCCGATGACGAAAACCTGCGGATGGCCCGGCACCGACAGATCGGCGGCGACCTCGACCCGGCCACCGTTCCCGCCCGGCACGCCGAGCCAGCGCGCCACCGGCGTCGCTTTGACGCCGGCGCACCAGATCACGTTCGCAGCCCCGATGTGCCGGCCGCCCGCGACGACGCCGTTCCGGTCGATCGCCCCGATCGGAGTGTCGAGCAGCACCTCGACCCCGATCCGCTCGAGCGCGCGCTGGGCGAACGCGGACAGCTTTGCCGGAAACCCGGCCAATATCCGAGGACCCGCTTCGACCAGCAGGATGCGGGCGGTGCCCGGGTTGATCGAGCGGAAATCGCGCGACAGGGTGGCATGGGCGAGCTCGGCCAAAGCGCCGGCCATTTCGACCCCGGTTGGCCCGGCGCCGATCAGGACGAAGGTCAGCAGCCGCCGGCGGCGCTCCGGGTCGGCAGCACTCTCGGCCTCTTCGAAGGCGAGCAGCACCCGCCGGCGGATCAGGGTCGCATCGTCCAGCGATTTTAGGCTGGGCGCCAGGCGGGGCCAATCGGCATGGCCGAAATAGGCGTATTGCGACCCGGTCGCGATAATCATCCAGTCATAGCTCAGCGCCGCGCCGAAGCGCGTTTGCAGCCGCTGGCTCGCGGGCTCGATGGCGGTCGCCTCGTCGAGCAGCACCGTCGCGTTCGGCTGATCGCGCAGCACGACCCGGATCGGCTCGGCGATATCCGCCGGCGACAGCGCCGCGGTCGCGACCTGATAGAGCAGCGGCTGAAACAGGTGATGGTTGCGACGATCGACCACGGTCACGTCGACCAGCGCCCGGGCCAACCCGCGGGCCGCGGCGAGCCCGCCAAAGCCGGCGCCGACGATCACCACCCGCGGGCGGCGCCGGGTCGTGGCCGCGGCCATCCCCGCCATCCCCTCGTTCGCCTCAGCCGCCCTCGGCGAAATCGGGAAAGAGCGTCATGCCGCCGTCGACGAACAAAGTCGCGCCGACCACGTAGTCGGAATCGTCGGAAGCGAGCCAGACTGCGGCCTTGCCGATGTCCTCGGGTTCGCCGATGCGCTTGTAGGGAACCAGGGTCATCAGCTGGCGGTAGGCCTCGGGGGTATTCCAGGCGGCGGTGTTGATCGGCGTGCGCACCGCGCCCGGCGCGATGCCGTTGACCCGGATTCGCTGCGGCGCCACCTCCTGCGCCAAGGTTTCCATCATCATTTTGAGGCCGCCCTTGGAGGCGGCGTAGTTGGCGTGCCCGGCCCACGGGATCATCTGGTGCACCGAGCTCATGCAGATGATCTTGCCGGCCGCTTTGGAAACCGAAGGCACGACGCCGCGGCGCAGGAACTCGCGCACCGCCTCGCGGGCGCACAGGAACTGGCCGGTCAGGTTGACGCCGATCACCGTCTCCCATTGCGAGAGGGTCATCGTGTGAAACGGCGCGTCGCGCTGCAGGCCGGCATTGTTGATCAGGATGTCGAGGGTGCCGAATTCGGCGACGGCGCGGCGAAACATGTCCTGCACCTGGTCTTCGCGCGATACGTCCGCCGCATGCGCGATGGCGCGCACCCCCGAGCGGGCGATTTCCGCGACCACCTTCTCGGCCTCTTCGGCGCCGGTCACGAAGTTGACCACGACATCGGCGCCGGCCCGCCCGAGGGCCAGCGCCACGGCCTCGCCGATGCCGGAATTGGCCCCGGTCACCAGCGCCTTTTGGCCGGCGAGCACCCCGGTCGGGCGATCGGTCATCGGCGTTCCCCGGCCGAGGCATGACGGAGACTCGCGACCCGGCGGCTCGATGGTTTGCAGTCGGACGCGGCAAATCGGGCGCCGCCGGCGCAGGTTGTTCTCCGAGGGCAGCTTGCGGTCATCTCACCTCCTCGCGATGCGATCCTCCGCGCCACTAACGCCGGCCGGGGACAGAACTCTCGCAATTATCGCCGCCGTATTGCCCGCCCGAATAGCCGCAGCCAGCGGTCAGCGGCTCGGTGCCGCCGCTGCTTTAGGTTGTGAGGCGCGAAAATATTTTCCTCAAGGATGAAAAACTGCTTGCCGGAGATCATGATTCGTTCTATTAACTACAGCTGTACCGCATCGGGAGATTTTCGATGAGACGATGGACGCTTGCCGCCGCCGCTGCCGCCCTCTTTGCCGCGGCGTTGTGGCACCTGCCGGCAGTAGCACAGCGGGCCCCGGCGCCTGCGGCCGCCGCCGCCGACAACAGCGCCGCCAAGCCGAGCACGCCCCAACCAACCGTCCGGCCGGTCGCGCCGGACCTGATCACGTTCGACGCCTACCGGGATTTCCGCATGCGGGATATCAATGAGCGCCGCGCCCGGCTGACGCGGGAACTGTCGGCGACCGATCTTTCGGCGGCGCAGAAGGCGAGCCTCGAGCGGCGCCAAGCCTATTACGACCGGCTGGCAACGATGCCGGACAAGGAGCGCGACGCCCTGTTCCAGGCACGCTTCGACCAGATCGACACCGATCATGACGGCACGCTCGACAGCGCCGAGCGAGCGGCATGGCGCGAGAAGCAGCGCGAGCACTACCGCCAGCTGGCGGCCGAGCGGGATCAGAAGACGGACACCTTGCACTAGCCCCGGTCCAGGAGCCACGGTGCCGGGTTCGCCAGGTGGCCCGGCGCCGGTTAATCTGGCCGTCCTGCGCGCCCTCGTGCTACGGTTCGCGTGGATGGGAGCCGTTCGATCCGATAAGCTCGATCCAATAAAGGAGAAAACCGTGGCGCAATCGCAACCCTCATCGGCCCGCGACCAGGTCCGCGACGTCGTGCCGAAACTGATCGATCTGAGCGAAAAGGTGCTGTTCGGCGACGTGTGGGAGCGCCCGCAGCTGTCGAAGCGCGACCGCAGCCTGATCGTCGTCGCCACCCTGGTGGCACTCGGCCGCGAAAAGCAGCTGGTCGGCCATCTGCAGCGGGCGCTCGACAACGGCGTCACCAAGGAGGAGATCGGCGAAATCATCACTCATCTCGCCTTTTATGCGGGCTGGCCGGCGGCGATGACCGCGGCGCTGGTCGCCAAAGACGTGCTGAAATAGCCGCAGACGACGTAAATCAGGCGCGGGAGGGCGAGATGAAGATCGGGTTTATCGGTTTGGGGATGATGGGTTCGGGGATGGCGGCGAATTTGCAGAAGGCCGGGCACGATCTGGTCGTGCACGATTTGCGCCGCGCCGCCGCCGAGCCCTATCTGGCCGCGGGCGCGGTTTGGGCCGACACGCCGCGGGCGGTTGCCGAGGCCTCGGAAATCATCTTCACCTCGCTTCCCGGCCCGCCCGAGGTCGAGGCGGTGGCGCTCGGCGACAACGGCATCCTCGCCGGGATGAGCCGCGGCAAGGCCTATTTCGACTTGTCGACCAACTCGCCGACGATGGTGCGCAAGATCCACGCCGCCTTTGCCGAACGTGACGTCTACATGCTCGATTCGCCGGTCAGCGGCGGGCCGCGCGGGGCGCGCACCGGCAAGCTGGCGCTCTGGGTCGGCGGCGACGAACAGATCTTCAACCGCCACAAAGGCGCGCTCGACGCGATGGGCGACAAGGCGCGCTATGTCGGCCCGATCGGCGCCGGCTCGGTCGCCAAACTGGTGCACAACGGCGCCGGCTATTGCATCCAGACCGCACTCGCCGAGATGTTCACGGTCGGGGTCAAGGCCGGGGTCGAGCCGCTCGCCTTGTGGGAAGCGGTGCGCGAGGGCGCCAGCGGCCGCCGACGCACCTTCGACGGGCTGATCGATCAGTTCCTGCCGGGAAAGTACGAGCCCGCGGCCTTTGCTCTGCGGCTGGCGCACAAGGACATGTCGCTCGCCACCCAGCTCGGCCGCGATTTCAATGTGCCGATGCGGGTCGCCAATCTGGCGCTGGCCGAGCTGTCCGAGGCGCTGAACCGTGGCTGGGGCCATCGCGACTCGCGCTCGCCGATGCTGCTGCAGGAGGAACGGGCCGGGGTCGAGATCCGCGTCGACGAGAAACGCCTTGCCGAAGCGCTCGGCCGCGACCCGCCGGCCAAGGACGATCCCAAGCATGGCTAGCCGCCGCGTCGCCGCCGGCCGCGGCGCAACAGCCCCGCCAAGGAGTTCCCCGCGGTAAAAAACCGCGGTCGCGGCGCGCGGGTCAGCGGCCGACGAACTTCGGCGGGCGTTTCTCGCGAAAGGCGGCGACGCCCTCGGCGTTGTCCTCGGTCATGTGCAGCTGCGGCTGCACCAGGCTCTCGAGGTCGAGATATTCGTCGAGGCTCGGGCCGATCGCGGCATGAAACAGCTTTTTGGCAAGGCCGAGGGCGAAGGTCGGCGCTTCGGCGAGATCGGCGGCGAGCGCCTCGGTCCGGGCCATCAGCTGGTCGTCCTCGACGACATGGTTGACGAGCCCCAGGGCCAGCGCCTCCTCGGCCTCGACAAAGCGCGCCGAAAACACCAGCTCCTTGGCCTTGGCCATGCCGAGCCGGCGGGTCAGGAACCAAATGGCGCCGCCGTCGGGCGCCAAGCCGATGCGCCGGAAGATCTGCGAAAAGCGTGCGGTCTGCGACGCCACCACCAGATCGCAGGCAAGTGCTATGCTCCAGCCGATGCCGACCGCCGGACCGCGCACCGCGGCGATCACCGGCTTTTCGATCGCATGCAGCGCGCGGATGAAGGCGTGGGCGCCCTGCTGCATCCGTTGCCGCCCGCCGCGCAGATCGTGATGCTGCCCGGCCATGCGGTCGACATCGGCCCCCGAGCAGAAACCGCGGCCCGCTCCGGTCACAATCACCACCCGGACCGCGTCGTCGTAACGCAGCCGGCCGAAATGCTGGCACAGGCTCTCGCGCATCTCGAGGCTGAGCGCGTTGAGCTTCTCCGGGCGGTTCAGCACGATTTTGGCGACCGCGCCCTCTACGCTCAGATCAACCGACATCCGGCTTCCCCAATCAGATCGTCCGCCGATCAAATCGTCCCGGCGGATTATACCGTGGCCGCCCGGCGCCCCAACCCCGAAGGCCCGAACCCGTGGTTATTCCTCGTCGGCGGCAGCCGCGACGCGAGGCTCCTTGACTGCGCGCGGTCGGCGGACCCGCGGCTTTGGCGCGGCGACCCGGGTCGCCTTGACCCGCGCCAGCCGGCGGGCGCCCATTTCCGCCTCGACCGCCGGGAGCAAATTCGTCGCGTCGGATCGCTGGGCCGGCGTCCCGGATTGCTGCAGGCGCTTGGCGTTGGTGCGGAGATTGGTCAGCGCGTCATCCGACATCTCCGGCAGCTTGGTGATCAGATCCATGATGACTGTCCTGGGCGCCCGGAGCAGACGCCCGCAAAGAGACGACGCCCTGAGGAAGAGGCGAAGGGCGAGTTTCACCGCGAGAGGCCGGCGCCAGCGCCGTTCCGACGAATCAAACCGCCCGAGCGGCATCGACCCCGGGATAACAGACACAATATAGTGGCCCAAGGGTGCCGCGACCAGGAGGGTAGGAGGCGATGAGCGCAATCAGCCGGTGCGAAAACGCCCGAGCCGAGTGCGGCAAACCGCGCCTGGTGGGCATCAATCACATCGCGATCGAGGTCGGCGACATCGACCGGGCGCTGGCGTTTTATGGCAAGATCTTTGATTTCGGCTTGCGTGCGAAGCGGCCCGGCAACGCCTTCATCGAGCTCGGCGACCAGTTCATCAACCTGATCCAAAGCGGCGAGGAGCACCCTGAGCGCCCCGGGATCGGCGCCGGCATTTCGGGCTCGTGGTCGATGATCGCGCGCAGGTCCGCGCGCTTGTCGAGGCGGCGGGCGGCGAGTTGCTGCCCGGGCCGTTTCTCGATTTCCTCGACCCATGGGGCAACCGGTTCGAGATCGTCGAGTACCGCGACATCCAGTTCACCAAGGCGCCACATATCATGGCCGCGATGGGTCTCGACCCCGGCAAGAGCGACAAAGCGCAGCGCGAGCTTGCCGACAAGGGCATGATGTTCGATCGGGGCTGACGCAATGGAGGGAACCGGCATGGCCAAGGGCCAACTGATCGCGGCGTTCGATTTTTCGAATGTGGCCGCGGACGAGTTCAACGACTGGTACGATTTGGAGCATATCCCGGAGCGGCAGCGCGTGCCGGGATTCCGCAGCCTCGAGCGCTGGATCGGCGCGGACAACCCCAGGCAGTCGGTCGCGACTTATGATCTCGAGACGCTGGCGGTGCTGCAAAGCCCGGCCTACCGGGCGATCGGCGGTGAAAACCTGTCGCCCTGGTCGAAGCGGGTCACGGCGAAATGCCAGCGTCTGCTGCGCTTTGAAGGCGAGCAGATCCTGCCCGGCGATGCGCTGGCCCCGGCCAATGCGGGCGGCCTCTTGCTGGTCGGGATGACCCCCGCGCTGCAGTTCGAGACCGAGTTCAACGCGTGGTACGACACCGAGCACGTCCCGGCGCTGTCCCGCGTGCCGGGGGTCTTGAGCGCGCGCCGCTTCCGCGCTTTGGGCGCCCCGAAATACGTGGCGCTCTACCATCTGACAGCGCCCGAAATCGTCAGCGGCGCCGACTGGAAGCGCGCCAGCGAGACGACGCCGATGCCCGCCAATCTTCGGCCGCACATCACCGACCGGGTGCGCCTCGTCTGCCGCAAATACCAGCGCCGCGGCTGAGCGAGGTTGGCGGACTGGGGCCGCCGGATCGGGCGAGATGCGATACGAATTCTATTACTGGGCGTCGATCCAGGGTCGCGGCGAGTTTGTCCGGCTGGCACTGGAAGAGGCCGGCGCCGACTATGTCGATGTCGCCCGGCAGCCGGGCGGCGAGGCCGAGATGATGCGCCTCGTCGATGCCGAGGAGATCGCCCGGCCGTCCTTCGCCCCGCCCTTTCTGAAAGCGGGGGCGCTGCTGATCGGGCAGACCGCCAACATCCTCTTGTACCTCGGCGCGCATCACGGCCTGGCGCCGGCGGCCGAAGCGGGCCGGCTATGGGCGCATCAGCTGCAATTGACGATCGCCGATCTGGTCGACGAGGCGCACGACACGCACCATCCGATCGCCGGCAGCCTTTATTACGAGGATCAGAGGACGGAAGCGCTGGCCCGTGCCGCCGATTTCCGCCGCTTGCGGCTGCCGAAATATCTCGGCTGGTTCGAACGGGTGCTGGCGCGCAACACTCCGAAGGGCGGCTCCGAGCGCGGCGGGCATCTGGTGGGCGCGCGGCTGAGCTATGCCGATCTCTCGCTGTTCCAGATCGTCGCCGGCCTGCGCTATGCGTTTCCGCGTGCGATGGCCGGGCTCGAACCGGATTACCCGCGCGTCGCCGCCCTGCACGAGCAGGTTGCCGCCCGCCCGCGCATCGCCGCCTATCTCGCCTCGGACCGCCGCATCCCGTTCAACGAGCAAGGCATCTTCCGCCATTACCCCGAGCTCGACGGCGACACATAGCTGCGCGGACGCAGAAAGCGCGATGCTTCACCCAATGCTCGAATATAAGCGATAGTTGCTTTGCGGATCGGGGGCAGCGGCGATGACGGTGTTTCATCTGGTGCGGCATGGCGAGCCGGCCGTGTTCGGGCGGATCAACGGGCGCACCGCCGGCATCGGGCTGTCGCAACGGGGACGCGTCGAGATCGCCTTGGTCGCCGAGCGATTGGCCGGCGAGAACATCGCGGCGCTCTGCGCGAGCCCGCTGCAGCGCACCCGCGAGACCGCGGAGATCCTTGCGGCGCGGCTCGATCTGCCGGTCGGCTATCGTGACGATGTGATCGAGCTCGATTTCGGCGACTGGACCGGGCTGACCTTCGACCAGGTTCGCGCCGACCCGCGCTGGCCGCTGTGGCAGAGCTGCCGCAGCATCGCCGCGATTCCCGGCGGCGAGAGCATGCGCCAGGTTCAGGAGCGGGTCGTTGGCGCGCTGTTCGACCTGCGCCGGTCGCATCCCGAGGGCGGCGTGGCGATCGTCAGCCATGGCGACGTGATCCGCGCGGCCCTGCTGTTCGCGCTCGGCATGCCGCTCGATTTTTACGCGCGGCTCGAAGTCGGCCTCGGCTCGCTCAGCACGATCCGCATCGACGATTTCGGCATCCGCGTGCCGGCGATCAACGAGCGGCCCCGGCCGCTGCCGCCCGGCTAGATTGGCGGCAGGCTGGCGAGGGCGGCTTCGGCGGCGGCGACCCCGCTCATAAAGGCGCCGTGCGCGGTCGAAAAGAAGTTCGGCGAGGTGGCTTCGCCGGCGAAGAACAGCCGATCGTCGACCGGCGTGGCCAGGATCGCCCGGTCGTCGGCATGGCCCGGCATCGCATAGGAGTACGAGCCGCGCGACCAGGGGTCGGTCAACCAGCCGGTGGCGGCGAGCGGCGAGATCCGGCGGCGGATGTCGCCGCCGAGCAGGCCCGCGAGCTCGTCGGCGGCGAAGGCGAACATCGCCACCTCGCCCTCACGCTCCATCGCGGCGGCGAACCGGCCGCCGAAAAAGCAATAGATCGCCGGGCGGCCCAGCGGCCGGATCTGATAGCTCATGGTCTCGCGACTGGTGGTCGAGCCGACCAGAAACCCGTCATGCCCGAGCCCCGGCAGCTCGCCGTCGAGAGCGATGAACAGCTTGTCGTCGACCCCGAGCGGCAAGCCGGCCGCCGCGGCGGTCTTGTCGGCGAGCGGCGGATCGAACCGGATCGTCTCGGCCGCCAGGATCGAGGTCGGCACGGTGACAATGACCCGCGCCGCGGCGACCGGGCCGCGCGCGGTGTCGAGCCGGATCGCTCGCCCGCCCCGGCTCGTTCGCCCACCATGGTCGATCCGGGAAACCGCGGCGCCCAGCACCACCGGCAGGCTTTCGGCGAGCGTCTCGAACAGCCGGCCGTAGCCTTCGCCGAGCCGCCAGTTGATGTTGGTGCTGCTGTCGTCGTAGCGGACATAATCCTTGACCGAGACGCGGTCGAGCTCGGCGCCGTTCGCCCAGGTGCTGGTGGCGTCGAGCAGCTGGTTCCAGCGGCCGCCGGCGGGAAGCACGCTGGCCAGCGAGCGATCGACGCGCTCGCTCGCCGCTTTGCGGCGCGCCTGCGCCTGTGCTTCGCGGGTGGCGAGCCAGTCGGCCTCGGACTCGGGGCTCTCGCCGCTGCGCGACAGGCGGCTGGTCCATTCCGGCGGCCGGCGATGGACCGAGAAGCCGAGGCTCTGGGCGACCGGCGACAGCGGATTACGGTCGGCGGAATGGAGCCATTCGGCGCCCCGATCGAGGGCAAAGCCGGCGGGCGATATGGTGTGAACCCGGCCGCCGACCCGGTCGCGCGCCTCCAGCACCAGCACTCGCCGGGTGCCGTCCTGGGCCAGCCGCCGGGCGGCGCCGATCCCGGCGGCGCCGGCGCCGATCACCGCAACATCGACATCCGAGGCGAAGCTCGCCATCTCTATGCCCGCCCTCCGCCCTGCCGCGACGCCGGCCGGCGCAGTGTGGCCAGCGAGCCTCGGGGGTTGCCTTGGCCGGCATTTTCGGCAAAGCAAAACATCTTTTGCAAGCATCGGCTTCACAGGCGGACGCGATTGTGGTGCTCGGCTGCCCGTCCGCGGCGCGGCTGCGGCGGCGGGTCGAACGCGGGGTGCGCCTATGGCGCGAGGGGAGGGCGCCGGTGCTGCTGCTGTCGGGCGGTGGCCGCGGGCCGGTGCCCGAAGCCGAGATCATGCGCCGCCTGGCGCTGGCGGCCGGCGTCCCGCAAGCGGCGCTGCTGATCGAGCCCGGTTCGCGCGACACGCTCGGCAATGCGCACGAAACCGCGCGGTTGCTGCGCGCGCACGGGCTGAATTCGGTGATGCTGGTCAGCGATCACGCCCATTTGCGGCGCGCGGCGTTGTTGTTCCGCCTCGCCGGGGTCGCGGTCGCCGGCCGGTCCGGGGTGCGCTCGCCATCGCTGCTGCTGGAGGTCGGCGCGGCGCTGCGCGAGGCGGCGGCGCTGCCGTGGAGCCTGGCGCAGGCCATCCTGCGCCGGCCAGGCCGCCGGGGCCGGCCCTAGTCGCCTTCGGCCGCCGCCAGCGGGAGCTCGAGGCCGGGCAATCTCCACCAAAACCATAATGCCACGACGAGGGTGGCGGCGCCGGTCAGCAGGAACAGCTCGGCCACGCCGGCCCCGGTGGCGATCAGCGCCACTGTCGCCACTGCGGCCACGACCATCGCCGCGGCGTTGATCACGTTGTTGGCGGCGATCGCGCGGGCGCGGTGCTCGCGCCGGCTCGCCGCCTGGAGCAGCGCGTAGAGCGGCACGATAAAGATCCCGCCCGAGGCCGAAATTCCCAACAGGTCGCCGAGGATGCGCCAGTGCGGCGGAGCGGCGAGAAACGTGCCGAGACCGGCGAGCGCGCCGCCGGCCGCCGAGACCGGGCTCGCCAGCCACAGATCGATCGAAAAGAGGCCGATGCCGAGCGCCCCCCACGGCACCGTGCGGGCGCTGATCCGGCCGCCCAGAATCCGGCTGCATGCCAGGGAGCCGAGCGCGATCCCGATCGAAAAGACGGTCAGGAACAGGGTGACCACCGCCTCCGCGCCGCCCAGATAAAAGCGGACATAGCTCGGGAATTGCGACAGATAGATCGCCCCGGCGAGCCAGAACCACGAGATCCCGAGTATAGAACGGAACGGCACGGCTTCGCCGGCGGCCTCGCGGATCACCCGCGCGGTCGCGGCAAACAGGTTCCAGCGCACCCGGCTTCGGGCCGCTGCCGCGCCGGTCGGTGGGATCATCAGGCTCGCCCCCCAGGCGGCCAATGCCACGACGAGGATCAGCGCCGCCACCACGAGCGCGCCGTGCCGCCCGGCGATCAGCACGCCGGCGATGGTGCCGAAGAGGATCGCGATAAAGGTGCCGGCCTCGACCAGCGCATTGCCGAGCAGCAATTCGTGCGGCGCCAGCACATCCGGCAGGATCGCGTATTTGAGCGGGCCGAACAGCGCCGCCTCGACCCCCATCGCGGTGAGGATCGCCAACAATACGCCGGTGCTGGCGGCGACCACGCCCACCGCAGCGGCCAGCATCAGCGCGATCTCGCTCAATTTGATCAGCCGGATCAAAGACGCCTTGTCGTGCTGGTCGGCGAGCTGGCCGGCGGTCGCCGAGCACAGAAAGAAGGGCAGGATGAAGAGGCCGCCGGCCAGCGGGATCAGGATCTGCGCCGACATCTGCGAGGCCGCGTCGGCGCGGTAGGCGATCATCAGCACCAGCGCGTTCTTGACCGCGTTGTCGTTGAACGCCGACAGGAACTGCGCCCAGAACAATGGCCCGAACCGCCGCGACGTCAGCAGCGCCGAAATTCCCGCCGGCGCGGGCTCATCCCGTTTTAGCCGAACCGCCGCCATGGCGCTTCTCTCGCATGTTCCGCGCTCGGGCGCGAGGGCGAGGTTGGCGGGTCTATGCTCGTGATGCTCGCGCGCTTGCGCCGGTGCCGTCCCGGGCGCCAGCCGAATGGATTGGGCGAATCAGCCGGCCTGGTCGACTGGTGCGGGCGGGCGCCCGATGGCTCAACGCCCGGCGCCACCGGCCGGCAGCGTGCGCCTGCGCCCAAATGCCCCAATCCTGCCATATTGGGTTGTTAGCCCCCTTGGCAGTCCGATGAAGAACCTCGCACCCGAGGCCGACGGGGACCCGCGCGGAGACTGATGGCTGGCCATTCCCAATTCAAAAACATCATGTACCGGAAGGGCGCGCAGGATAAAAAGCGCGCTAAGGTCTTTACCAAGATCATCCGGGAGTTGACCACCGCGGCCCGCACCGGGCTGCCCGACCCCGCCGCCAACCCGCGGCTGCGCGCCGCGATCTTGGCCGCACGCCAGGCCAACATGCCCAAGGACACGGTCGACCGGGCGATTCGGCGCGGCTCCGGCGGCGAGGCCGACGCGGCCTTTGACGAGGTGCGCTACGAGGGCTACGGGCCGGGCGGGACCGCGGTCATCGTCGAGGCGCTGACCGACAACCGCAACCGCACCGCCAGCGAAATCCGCGCCGCCTTCACCAAGGCCGGGGGCGCCCTCGGCGAGACCAACAGCGTGGGCTTCCTGTTCGACCGGGTCGGCGAGATCGTCTATCCGGCGGCGACGGCAACCGCCGATGCGATGTTCGAAGCGGTCAGCGAGGCCGGCGCCGAGAATGTCGAGAGCGATGACGAGCAGCATGTGGTGACGAGCGCCACCGACGATCTGAACGCGGTGCGCGACGCGCTCGAGCAACACTTCGGCCCGGCCAGCTCGGCCCGGCTGGCGTGGCGGCCGAAAACCGCGGCGCCGATCGACGAGGAGACCGCGGCGGCGCTGTTCAAGCTGCTCGAGGCGCTCGAAGACAGCGACGATGTCCAGAACGTCTACGCCAATTTCGATGTGGCCGAGGACGTCATGGCGCGGCTCGGCGCCTGAGGATGACCGATCGAACCCGACCGACCTCCTGGCGCCTCCCTCTCCCCCCAATGGGCGGAGAGGGATCTTAGGCGATGCGCGTTTTGGGGCTCGATCCCGGGCTGCGGCACACCGGCTGGGGGATCATCGATGTCGACGGCAATCGCCTTGCCCATGTCGCCGACGGGATCGCCCATGCCGCCGCCGATCAGCCGCTGGCGATGCGGCTCGTCGCCCTCTTCCGTCAGATCGGCGCTGTGCTCGAGCGCTTTTGCCCGGACGAGGCCGCGGTCGAGGAAACCTTTGTCAACAAGAATCCGGCCTCGACCCTGAAGCTCGGCGTCGCCCGCGGCGTCGTGCTGCTGGCGCCGGCCGAGCGCGGGCTGCCGGTCGCCGAATATTCGGCCAATCTGATCAAGAAATCGGTGGTCGGCGCCGGGCACGCCGATAAGACGCAGGTGCAGCTGATGGTCCGGCGGATCCTGCTGTCCGGCCGCGAGATCGGCGCGGCCGACGCCGCCGATGCGCTCGCGGTCGCGATCTGCCACGCCCACCACGCCCAGACCCGCCGCGCCTGGGAAGCCCCGCGGTGATCGCCAAGCTCGCCGGGATCGTCGACCAGGTCGGCGAGGACGGCGCGGTCGTCGACGTCGGCGGGGTCGGCTATCTCGTCTTCTGCTCGACCCGAACAATCGGCCGGCTGCCGCGGGCCGGTGCGCCGGTGCGCCTGTTGATCGAGACCCATGTGCGCGAGGATCACATCCACCTCTATGGCTTTATCGACGCGGCCGAGCGCGACTGGTTCCGGCTGCTGACGACGGTGCAGGGCGTGGGCGCGCGCCTGGCACTCGCGGTCCTGTCGGCGGTGACGCCCGAAGAGCTCAGCCTCGCCATCTTCGCCCAGGACCGCACCGTGCCGGCGCGCGCCGAGGGGGTCGGCCCCAGGCTCGCCGCGCGCATCGTCAACGAGCTCAAGGACAAAGTCAGCGGCCTCGGCGCCGCGGCCTCGCTCGCCGCCGCCGGGGCGGCGGCCGGATCGGCCGGCGACGGCCCCGCCGCCGAGGCGATCTCGGCGCTCATTAATCTCGGCTACCGACGGGTCGAGGCGTTCGGCGCGGTTGCTGCGGTGTCGCAACGGCTCGGTCCCGCCGCCCAGACCGCCGCGCTGATCCGCGCCGGCCTCCAGGAGCTGGCCCAAGGCGCGCAGCACGGAGCGGCGGGTTGAGCGACGGCGCCAGCCGCATCGTCGATCCGGCCCAGAGCGAGCGCGATATGCCCGAGGGATCGCTGCGCCCGCTGATCCTGGCCGAGTTTGTCGGGCAGCGCCAGTTGCGCGACAATCTGCGGATTTTTATCGACGCCGCCAAGGCGCGCAGCGAAGCCCTCGATCATGTGCTGCTGTTCGGGCCCCCCGGGCTCGGCAAGACCACGCTCGCACAGATCGTGGCGCGCGAAATGGGGGTCGGGTTTCGCGCCACCTCGGGTCCGGTGATCCAGCGCGCCGGCGATCTCGCCGCCCTGTTGACCAACCTGGAGCCGCGCGACGTGCTGTTCATCGACGAGATCCATCGACTGGCGCCGCCGGTCGAGGAGATCCTCTATCCGGCGATGGAGGATTTTCAGCTCGACCTGATCATCGGCGAGGGGCCGGGCGCGCGCTCGATCCGGCTCGACCTGCCGCCCTTCACGCTGGTCGGCGCCACCACCCGCTCGGGGCTGATCACCCGGCCGTTGCGCGAGCGCTTCGGCATCCCGCTGCGGCTGCTGTTCTATGAGCCGGCCGAGCTCGCGCTGATCGTCGGCCGCGGCGCGCGGGTGCTGGCCTTCGACCTCGATCCCGACGGTGCGGCCGAAATCGCGCGACGCGCCCGCGGCACCCCGCGGGTGGCGATGCGGCTGTTGCGCCGGATTCGCGACTTCGCGGCGGTCGAGGGCCTGGCGATCGTCGACGCCGCCGCCGCCGACGCGGCGTTGTTGCGGCTCGAAGTCGACGGGCGCGGGCTCGACGGCATGGACCGGCGCTATTTGCGCTGCGTCGCGCTCAATTACGGCGGCGGTCCGGTCGGGGTCGAGACCATGGCCGCCGCGCTCGGCGACGAGCGCGACGTGGTCGAGGAGGTCATCGAGCCCTACCTGATCCAGGAAGGGTTCGTGCAGCGCACGCCGCGCGGACGCATGCTGACCCGGCAGGCCTTTCGCCATCTCGATCTGCCGATGCCCGCGGCGCTGCCGGAGCAGCTCGATTTCTTGGCGCGTCTGCCGCATGCCGGCGAGACCGGAGAGGCGCCGTGACGGCGATGCGTACGCCGACGCCCAACCCGCGGCCGAGATCGACGCCGAGGCCGACGATCGTCCAAAAGACGCCATAAAAGGTTCAAAGAATGCCCCCTGCTGCCGTCGACACCCTGCCGCTCGCCGGTTCGGTTCCTCATGACCTGTCGATCATCGCGCTGTTTCTGCAATCGGACGCCATCGTCAAAATCGTCATGCTGATCTTGCTGCTGGCATCGTTCTGGTCGTGGGCGGTCATCTTCGACAAGGTGATCCGGCTGCGCCGGCTGCGCCATGCGGCGGCGAATTTCGAGGAAAGCTTCTGGTCCGGCGGCTCGCTCGACGACCTTTACGAGCGCGTCGGCCAGCGCCCGCCCGACCCGATGACCGCGGTGTTTTCGGCAGCGATGCGCGAATGGCGGCGCAGCGCCGCCAAGGGCCTGCTCGGCACCGCGATCATGCGCGCCAGCCTGCAGCAGCGCATCGAGCGGGTCATGAACGTGACCGTCGGCCGCGAGATGGAGCGGGTCGAGCGCTTTATGGCGTTCCTGGCGACGGTCGGCGCCACGGCGCCGTTCGTCGGGCTGTTCGGCACCGTTTGGGGGATCATGGACAGCTTTCAGTCGATCGCCGCCTCGAAGAACACCAGCCTCGCGGTGGTCGCGCCGGGCATCGCCGAATCGTTGTTCGCCACCGCGCTCGGCCTCGTCGCGGCGATCCCGGCGGTGGTCGCCTACAACAAGCTCGCCACCGATTTCGGCCGGTACGCCGGGCGGCTCGAAGCCTTTTCGTCGGAATTCAGCGCGATCCTGTCGCGCCAGCTCGACGAGAGGCCTTGAGCCGTGGCCGCACCGAGCCTTGTCGGCAACGGCCGCGCCCGCAACGGGCGCTACCGGCCGATGGCCGAGATCAACGTGACGCCGCTGGTCGATGTCATGCTGGTGCTGCTGGTCGTGTTCATGGTCGCGGCCCCGCTCTTGACCGTCGGCGTGCCGGTCGATCTGCCGCAAACCCAGGCGCCGCCGATCACCGAGCCGAAGGAGCCGCTGGTCATCACCGTCAACAACGAAGGCAAGATCTTCATCCAGGACACCGCAATCGGCACCGACGCGCTGGCGCCGCGCTTGCAGGCGATCACCGGCGCCAACCCCGACGCGCTCGTCTACGTCAGGGCCGACAAGTCGATCGATTACGGCCGGGTGCTCGAAGTCATGAGCGTGATCAGCGCCGCCGGCTTTCGCAAGGTGTCGCTGATCGCCCAATCGCCGAAGGGCGCGGCGGCGGCGCCCGCCGAGCACTCGGCGACAACGACAAAGCACTGAGCACCGCTCGCCGGTCGCAAGGATGAGCCTGGCTGCCGTAGCATCGGTTCCCCCGCCGGAACTCCCGCTGCCCGAGCCGATGCCCGACGGCGTTGGTCGCCGGGGGCTGGCCTTTTCGGCGGTGCTGCACCTCGTCCTCGGCAGCCTCTTCATCTTTGGCTTACCGACCCTGTTTCATCCGCCGAGCCCGCAAGAGATGCCGATCGCGGTCCAGCTGGTGACGATGGGGCCGGAAACCCGGGCGACGCATCCCAACCCCAACCTGCCCGAGCGCGAGGCCCAGCCGGTGATCCCGGTGCCGGGACCACCGGCGCCGAAGCCCAAACCGCTGCCGGCCCCGCCCAAGGCGACGCCGCCGCCCTCGGCCGCCGCCGCCCCGCCGCAACCGCCGGCTCCCCCGCCGCCGGAGCAGAAGCCGGCGCCTGAGCCGCCGCCGCCTCCAGTGCCGGCCCCCAAACCCGCCCCCCCGCCACCGCCAAAGCCGGTCGAAAAGGTCGAGGCGCCCGCGCCCACGCCCGCACCGTCGCAGCGGACGGCGCGGCCCACCGCGCGGGCCGAGGCCAGGAAGTACGATCCCGGCCAATTCGACGCCCTGCTCAAAAACCTGGCGGCGCCGGACGCCGCGCCCGCGCCGGACGAGCCGCCGCAGAATGTCGAGACCGCCTCGGGTGCGGCTTCCTCGCAGCCGCAGGCGCCGCTCGGCAGCCAATTGTCGGCGAGCGAGGTCGACATGATCCGCGAGCAGATCGCGCGCTGCTGGAACATTCCGGCGGGCGCGCGCGACGCCAAGGATCTGGTGGTCGAGCTGCGGGTCCAGGTCGGGCCCGACGGCATGGTCCAGCAGGCGACGATCGTCGATCAGGGCCGGCTCGCCGATCCGTTCTTCCGTGCGGCGGCGGAAAGCGCCCGGCGCGCCTTTTTCAATCCGCTGTGCCGGCCGCTGCGCCTGCCCCCGGACAAATACGAGATCTGGAAGGACATGGTCGTCGATTTCAGCCCAAAGGACTTGTTATGAACAAAGGCCGCCTCGTTTTTTTCAGCGTGCTGATCGCCTGGTCCACGGCCTTCTTATGGTCGGGCGGCCTGGCGCAGGCTGCGTTGCGGATCGACATCACCAGCGGCCAGGTCCAGCCGATGCCGATCGCGATCCCGGCCTTTGCCGGGGCGAGCGGCGGCGAAGCCCAGGCGGGGAGCAACATCGCCGGGGTGATCTCGGCCGATCTGGCGAGCTCGGGACTGTTTCGCCCGCTCGACCCGCGCAGCTTTATTCAAAACGTGTCGGCGACCGACAGCACCGCGCCGCAATTTGCCGACTGGCGCCAGATCAGCGCGCAGGCGCTGGTCACCGGCTCGGTGCAGACCCAGGGGGACGGGCGGCTCGGGGTTCAGTTCCGGCTGTGGGACGTCGACGCCGAACAGCAGCTGGCCGGCTTCAGCTATACGACGACTCAGCAGAATTGGCGGCGCATCGCCCACATCATCGCCGACGAGGTCTACAAGCGGATCACCGGCGAGGAGGGGTATTTCGACACCCGCATCGTCTATGTCGCCGAGTCGGGGCCGGCTCAGGACCGGATCAAGCGCCTGGCCATCATGGATCAGGATGGCGCCAACAACCGCTACCTGACCGATGGGCGGGCGCTGGTGCTGACCCCGCGCTTTTCACCGACGGCGCAGGAGATCACCTATCTGTCCTATGCCGGCAAGACCCCGCGGGTCTACCTCTTAAACATCGATACCGGGCAGCAGGAGGTGGTCGGCGATTTTCCCGGCATGAGCTTTGCGCCGCGGTTTTCGCCCAACGGCAATCGGGTGATCTTGAGCCGCGCGATCAACGGCGCCAGCAACATCTTCGTTTACGATCTGCGCACCCACCAGGCGACGCGGCTGACCAACAGCAATTCGATCGACACCTCGCCGTGCTATTCGCCCGACGGCAGCCAGATCGTGTTCAACTCCGATCGGGGCGGCTCGCAGCAGCTCTACGTGATGAACGCCGATGGCGGTGGCATCAGGCGGATCAGCTTTGGGTCGGGCCGGTACGGCACGCCGGTTTGGTCGCCGCGCGGCGACCTGATCGCCTTTACCAAAATCGGCGCCGGCTCGTTCTATATCGGGGTCATGCATCCTGACGGTTCGGGGGAGCGGCTGTTGACCCAGGGATTTCTGGTCGAGGGGCCGACTTGGGCGCCCAACGGCCGGGTGCTGATGTATTTCAGCCAGGGTCCGTCCGATTCGCGCGGCTACGGCGGTTCGCCGCACCTGCAAACAATCGACTTGACCGGATACAATCACCGTGTCGTGCCTACTCCAGGTGCCGCGTCGGATCCGGCGTGGTCTCCCTTGCTGCGTTGAGCGGCCGCCGGATATTGTCCACGCCTTTTCGAGGGGATTTTACGAGATGCGGATCAAATTCATCGGCTTGGCCGGATTGCTGTTGCTGCTCGCCGCTTGCAGCACCACGCCGCCGCCGCCCGGCCCTCCAGGTGGCCCCGGCGGACCCGGCGGCCCGGGCGGCATCGCCCCGGGGGCGGCGGTGCCAGGCTCGCAACAGGACCTGGCGCAGACCGCGGGCGACCGTGTCTTTTTCGAGTTCAACCAATCGGATATCAGCTCCCAAGCGCAGCAGATCCTGGAGCGGCAGGCCAGCTGGCTGCAGCATTATCCGAACGTCACCGTGACCATCGAAGGCCATTGCGACGAGCGCGGCACGCGCGAATACAACCTCGCCCTCGGCGAGCGCCGCGCCGATGCGGTCAAAAACGTGCTGGTCGCCGCCGGCATACCAGCCGCTCGCATCGCCACCATCAGCTATGGCAAGGAGCGGCCGATCGTGCCGGGCTCGAACGAAGAGGCCTGGGCGCAGAACCGCGTCGCCATCACCACAGTTAACTGAACCTGCCAGCTAAGCCTGCCGACCGAGCTTGCCCCCGGGCCGGGCCATCCAGGCTGGGTTCACTGTCGAACGGCTGCGGCCGATCGGGCCGCGAGGAACGCGAGCCCCGTGCTCGATTGATCCGCCTCCAGCAGTTCGATCCGCCGAATCCGGCGCTTGTCCGGTCGGACAAGGGTTGAGGACGCCCTTTTTTTGCCCGAAACCGGCTCTAGACCATGAGCGTTGACGGTTCGCGTCGCCCGAGCACCGCCGCTGCGCCACCCCCGGCTGCAGCGTGCATTCGATGAGGCCCCGCTGATGACCCGGCGCTCGATCCTGCCGCAAGCGCGTCCGACCCTATTGTTGATGATGCTTTCGATGGCGGCGGTGCCGATGGCCTACGGCCAGGATGCCGCCACCCAGGACGCGGCGACGCAGGAGCGCCTCGACCGCATCGAACGCGACCTCAGCATGCTCCAGCGGCAGGTCTACCGCGACGGCGGCGACGAGGCGCCGGCCGCGGGTCAGGGCGGCAATGTCGCCGTCAACCTTCAGGTTCGGATGGATCGGCTCGAGCAGCAGATGCGCGACCTGACCGGGCGGGTCGAGGACATGACCAATGACGTCGGTCAGCTGCGCCAGCGGCTCGAGCAGGTGAACAGCGACATCGATGTGCGGCTCAGCCAAGGCGGCGCACCGGGCCAAGGCGGCGGACCGGGCCAAGGCGGCGGACCGGGCCAGGGTGGCGGACCGGGATTGCCGCCGGCGCCACCGCCGGGGCCGGCCCTAGCCGCGGGCGGGCCGGCGGTCGGCGACGCGCCGCCGGCCTATCGCCGGCCGCGGCCGCCCGAGGGCATGGCGCCCCCGGATCAGTCGGCGAATTTCGGCACGCTGACCCCACCTGGGACCCAACCCGGCGCATCGCCCGGACCAGCGCAGGAGCGGCCTTATCCGGGGCCCGCTGGATCGATCGGGCAGACGGCGAGCGCCGGCAGCTTGCGCCCGCCCGGCCAGGAGACCTTGCCGTCCGCCTCGCCGTCTTCCCAGTACAACGCCGCCTTCGGCCTGTTGCGGCGGGCCGATTATCCGGCGGCAGAAGACGCGCTGCGCAGCTTCATCCAGCAATATCCGACCAATCCGCTAGCCGGCAATGCCCAGTATTGGCTGGGCGAGAGCTTTTACGTGCGCGGTAACTACGCCGATGCGGCCGCGGCCTTTGCCGAGGGCTACAAGCGCTACCCGCGAGGACCAAAAGCAGCCGACGGTCTCTTGAAGCTCGGCATGTCGCTCGCCCGCGCCGACCAGAAGCACAATGCGTGCATCGCGCTGATGCAGCTCGACCACGAGTTCCCGCACCCGGGCAGCGCCATCAAGGATCGCTCGGCACAGGAGAAAAAACGGCTCGGGTGCTGAACCCGCCGGCGGCGGCGCTGCCTCTGGGTTCGGCCGAGTTCGCCGCCGCGCTCGGCCGGCTCGCCGCCTTCGAGAGTGCGCCGTTCGTGGCGGTCGGCGTGTCGGGCGGTTCGGACAGCCTGGCGTTGGCGATCCTGGCCGACCGCTGGGCGCGGGCGCGCGGCGGCGGGATCTGCGCGCTGACCGTCGATCACCGCCTGCGGCCGGAAAGCGGCGCCGAGATCCGGCAGCTCGCCGGCTGGTTGTCGGCGCGCGCGATCCGGCACGAGGTCCTCGTGTGGGACGAGGAAAAACCGGCGACCGGGATCCAGGAAGCGGCTCGCGCCGGCCGCTACCGGCTGCTCGCCGGCTGGTGCCGCGAGCATGGCTGCCTGCATCTGTTGACCGCGCATCACCGCGACGATCAGGCCGAGACCCATCTCATTCGCCGGGAAGCGGGCAGCGGCGCCGATGGGCTGGCCGGAATGTCGGCGGTGCGCGAGCTCGATTGCTGCCGCATCCTGCGACCGTTGCTCGGGGTTCCGAAGGCGCGTCTCGCCGCGACGCTCGACCTCGAAGGTCAGCCCTTTATCGCCGATCCGAGCAATCGCGACCCGGCCTTCGCCCGCGGGCGCCTGCGCGTCGGCGCCGAGGCCGCGAGCGCCGGCGATCTCGAACCGGCGCTCGACGCCGCGGGCCGCCTCGCCGGCGAGCGGGTGGCCCGGCAACCAGCGCACAACGAGTTGCTGGCGCGGGCGGTCGGAGTGCACCCGGCCGGCTTCGCGGTGCTCGATTGCGCGCCGCTGCTGGCCGCACCGGCCGATCTTGCCGAGCGGGCTCTCAGCGCCGTCGTCACCATGCTGGGTGGGGGAGGTTATCCGCCGCGGCGCCGGCAAGTCGCCCGGCTGCTTCGCGTACTCGCCGGCGACATGCCCGGCGGCGAGACCCTCGGCGGCTGCCGGTTTGTCGCCTGGCGCGGGCGCAGGCTGGTGCTGCGCGAGCTCGCGGCAGCTTGCGGCCCGGTCCGGGTTATGCCCGGAACCAGCCTAGTGTGGGACCGGCGCTTCCAGATCGCGCTGCCCGCGACCGCTGCCGGCCCGCTCACCCTCGACTACCTCGGCGCCGCCGGCGCAGCCCTGCTCGGCCGCCGAACGCGGCGACGGCCGCCGGCTGGAGTGCCGCCGTTGCTGCACGCGATTTTGCCGGCCTTGCGGGATGAAACGGGCATCCTCGCCGTTCCTCATCTGGGGTACCGACGCGACGGAGTGGGGCTGCTGCCAAAGCTGGCTTTCCGACCTGTCCAATCTTTGTCCGACGCGGGGTTTGCAGTTGTTTAAGCGGGCGCGCTTCTTATGTCATACCATGGCAAAAATGGTCGCGGACCGGGATCGTTCGGCGTAGGCTGGTTGGGCGCGCGCTGCCCGGCTCGGTAGGGAAAGGCGTTTGTTGTGAACAATTTCGGCAAGAATCTCGCCCTCTGGATCGTGATCGGGCTGCTTCTCGTCGCGCTTTTCAACCTGTTTCAGACCTCGTCCAACCGCGGGCCGCAATCGACCCTGGCCTTTTCCGACTTCCTCAACGACGTCAATCGCGGCCAAGTCTCGGACGTGACCATTCAGGGCAATACGATCAACGGTCATTTCACCGACAGCCGGGCGTTCTCGACCTACGCGCCGAACGACCCGAGCCTCGTCACCAAGCTCGTCGACAAGGGCGTGCGGATTTCGGCCGCTCCGGTCGACGACAACGTGCCCTCCTTGTTCGGCGTGCTGATTTCGTGGTTCCCGATGCTGCTCTTGATCGGCGTGTGGATCTTCTTCATGCGGCAGATGCAGGGCGGCGGTGGCCGGGCGATGGGCTTTGGCAAGAGCCGGGCGCGACTTCTGACCGAAAAAGTCGGGCGCATTACCTTTGAAGACGTCGCTGGGATCGACGAGGCCAAGCAGGAGCTCGAGGAAATCGTCGAGTATCTCAAGGATCCGCAGAAATTTCAGCGCCTCGGCGGCAAGATCCCCAAAGGCGTGCTGCTGGTCGGGCCGCCGGGCACCGGCAAGACCCTGCTCGCGCGGGCGATCGCCGGCGAGGCCAACGTGCCGTTCTTCACGATCTCGGGTTCCGACTTTGTCGAAATGTTTGTCGGCGTCGGCGCCAGCCGGGTGCGCGACATGTTCGAGCAGGGCAAGAAAAACGCGCCCTGCATTATCTTTATCGACGAGATCGACGCGGTCGGCCGGCATCGCGGCGCGGGGCTCGGCGGCGGCAATGACGAGCGCGAGCAGACGCTCAACCAGCTGCTGGTCGAGATGGACGGGTTCGAGGCGAATGAAGGGGTGATCCTGATCGCCGCCACCAACCGGCCCGACGTGCTCGATCCGGCGTTGCTGCGGCCCGGCCGCTTCGACCGCCAGGTGGTGGTGCCGAACCCCGACGTCGTCGGCCGCGAGAAAATTCTCAAGGTCCATATGCGCAAGGTGCCGCTCGCCTCGGATGTCGACGCCAAGATCATCGCCCGCGGCACGCCCGGCTTCTCCGGCGCCGATCTCGCCAACCTCGTCAACGAGGCGGCGCTGATGGCGGCGCGGCGCGGCAAGCGCTCGGTGGCGATGGGCGAGTTCGAGCACGCCAAGGACAAGGTCATGATGGGCGCCGAACGGCGCTCGATGGTCATGACCGAGGACGAGAAGAAGCTGACCGCCTATCACGAGTCGGGGCATGCACTCTGCATGCTCTATGCCGAGGGGCACGAGCCGCTGCACAAGGTCACGATCATCCCGCGCGGCCGCGCGCTCGGCATCACCATGTACTTGCCCGAGCGTGACAAGTACAGCCAGTCGAAGCTCGAAATAAAAGCCATGGTGGCGAGCCTGTTCGGCGGCCGGGTCGCCGAAGAGCTGATCTTCGGTACGGAGCGGGTGACGACCGGTGCGGCCGACGACATCCGCCGGGCGACATATCTGGCGCGGCGCATGGTCACCGAATTCGGCTTCAGCGAAAAGCTCGGCCCATTGCGCTACAGCGAGAATGAGGAGGAGGTGTTCCTCGGCCATTCGGTCACCCAGCGCAAGAACGTTTCCGACGCGACGGCGAGGGTCATCGACGAGGAGATCCGCCGCATCGTCGACGAGGGCGAGCAGACCGCCCGCGACATCCTGACCACGCGGCTCGACGAATTGCACGCGCTGGCCAAGGGTTTGCTTGAATACGAAACCTTGTCGGCCGACGAGATCCGCCGGATCATCAAGGGCGAGCGCATCGTGCGCGAGGCCGCAACGCCGCCGCAGAGCGACGATGCCCGGCCGGGACGGCGCAGCTCGGTTCCGCCAGCCGGCCGCCCGACCGGGCTCGAGCCCGAGCCGCAACCCGGGGGTTGATTCACAAGCTCCGGTCCGACCTGCCCGGACCGCGCTTTTCCGATCGTTCGCGTCAGGCGCGGCTCTTTCCGAAGACGGGGAGAGCCGCTAACGGCATGTTAACCAATATTAACGAAATTGTCGTTTGACTCGGGACGACGTTTTAGATGATTTATATTGTCACGGGGACACGCCAACCGTTCTGGGATCGTCACGATGCGCAAGCTCTTCGGCACTGACGGGATCCGCGGGACTGCGAACATCGAACCGATGACGCCGGAAACCGCGCTCAAAGTCGCGATGGCCGTCGGCGAATCCTTCAAAAATGGCGCGCACAAGCATCTCGTCGTCATCGGCAAGGACACCCGGCTTTCGGGATACATGCTCGAACCGGCGCTGACCGCCGGATTTGTCACGATGGGCATGGACGTGGTGCTGGTCGGGCCGTTGCCGACCCCGGCGATCGCGATGCTGACGCGCAGCCTGCGCGCCGATATCGGCGTCGTTCTGTCGGCCTCGCACAACCCTTACGGCGACAACGGCATCAAGCTCTTCGGCCGCGACGGCTACAAGCTGTCGGACCAGTTCGAGCAGCGGATCGAAGCCTGTCTCGCCCGCGGGCCCGGGCGGCGGGCGGTTCCGGCCGAGCTCGGCCGGGTCAAGCGGCTCGACGACGCCGGCGGCCGATATATCGAGTTCGTCAAGCAGAGCTTTCCGCGCGGGCTGCGGCTCGACGGTCTGCGCATCGTCGTCGATTGTGCTCATGGCGCGGGCTACAAGGTCGCGCCGACGGTTTTCTGGGAATTGGGCGCCGAGGTCTTCGCCCTCGGGGTGTCGCCCGACGGGCTCAACATCAACCGCGAATGCGGCGCGCTGATGCCCGAGCAGATGCGCCGCGAGGTGCTGGCGCGTCGCGCCGATATCGGGATCGCGCTCGATGGCGACGCCGATCGGCTGATCATTGCCGACGAGCACGGGGTCATTCTCGACGGCGACCAGCTGATGGCGCTGATCGCCACCGGGCTGGCGCGCAGCGGCCGGCTCGCCGGCGGCGCTTTGGTGGCGACCGTGATGTCCAACCTCGGGCTCGAGCGGTTTCTTGCCGGCCAGCGGATCGAATTGCATCGCACCGCGGTCGGCGACCGCTATGTCGTCGAGAAGATGCGCGCGCTCGGCTGCAATCTCGGCGGCGAGCAATCGGGCCATATCATTCTGGCCGACTACGCGACGACCGGCGATGGCTTGATCGCAGCACTGCAAGTCCTGGCCTCGATCGTTGAGACCGGCCGGCCGGCGAGCGAGATCTGCCGGCTGTTCACCCCGGTGCCGCAGCGTGCGAGCAGCGTGCGCCACGGCGCGGCCATGCCGCTCGACCGCACCATCGTCAAGGAGGCGATCACTGGCGGCGAGGCCCGGCTCGGCAGCGCCGGCCGCCTGGTAATTCGGCGATCGGGCACCGAGCCGGTGATCCGGGTCATGGCCGAAGGCGAGGACGAAGAATTGGTGGCCGCGGTGGTCGAAGACATCTGCGCGGCGATCCGCTCGGCTGCCGCCGACGATGCGCCGCCGACAACGGCATACCCGCCCGCCGCGCAGGCGGCCGAATAGCTGCGGGTCGCGGCGTGATGCATGGGCGGGTCCTGATCGTCGCCGGCTCGGATTCCGGAGGCGGCGCCGGCATCCAGGCCGACATCAAGACGGTGACGATGCAGGGCGCCTACGCGGCAACCGCGATCACCGCGCTGACCGCGCAGAACACCGAAGGCGTCTTTGGCGTGCTGCCGATCCCGCCGCAGTTCATCCGCCAACAGATCGAAGTGGTGCTCGACGACATCGGCGCCGACGCGATCAAGACCGGAATGCTGCACGACGCCGCGGTGATCGAGGCGGTCGCCGCGGTCTTGCAGGAGCGCGCGTCGGGGATTCCGCTGGTGGTCGATCCGGTGATGGTCGCCAAGGGCGGCGCGCGGCTGATCGATCCCGACGCGATCGGCGCGCTGAAGCGGCGGCTGATCGCCCATGCCACGGTGCTGACCCCGAACCTGCCGGAAGCCGAGACCCTGTGCGGCATGTCGATCGGCGATGTGGCGGCGATGCGGTGCGCCGGCGAGATGCTGCTGGCGCTCGGCTGCCGGGCGGTGCTGGTCAAGGGCGGGCACCTCACCGGCGACATTGTGTCGGATGTGCTGGTCACCGCCACGGGCGCGCGGATCTGGGAGAGCCCGCGGATCGACACCCGCCACACCCACGGCACCGGCTGCACCCTCGCCTCGGCGATTGCCGCTGGCCTCGCCCAGGGTCGCGACATCGAGAGCGCCGTCGACCGCGCTCGGGACTATGTGCGGCAGGCCATCGCCAGCGCCCCGGGCCTCGGCCGCGGCCACGGCCCGCTCGACCACGCACATCCGCTGACCGCTGCGGCAAGCAGGTAAGAAGCAATGCGCATCCCGCTCTACCAGGTCGACGCCTTCGCCGACCGGCCGTTCACCGGCAACCCGGCGGCGGTGTGCCCGCTCGACGGCTGGCTCCCGGCTGAAACCATGCAGGCGATCGCGGCCGAGAACAATCTGCCGGAGACCGCGTTCTTCGTCGCCGAGGGCGAGGCCTGGCGGCTGCGCTGGTTCACGCCGACGGTCGAGGTCGATCTGTGCGGCCATGCGACATTGGCCGCGGCGCATGTGGTCTTCACCGTCTTGGCGCCGGAGCGGCAGCGCGTCCTCTTCCGCACCGAAAAGGCCGGCGATCTCGCCGTCACCCGCGACGGCGAGCTGTTGGCGCTCGATTTCCCGGCGTGGCCGCCGGAACCTTGCGCCGCGCCGCCGGGGCTAGGCGTGGCACTCGGGCGCCAACCGGTCATGGTGCTCGCCGCCCGCGACTATCTCGCGGTCTACGATGCTGAGGGCGACGTGGCCTCGCTCGCCCCGGATTTCGCGGCGCTCGCAAGGCTAGGTCGCTCAGTGATCGCCACCGCGCCGGGACCGGTCGAAATCGATTTCGTCTCGCGCTTTTTCGCGCCGGCGATGGGCGTCGACGAAGACCCGGTCACCGGCTCGGCGCATTGCATGCTGATCCCGTATTGGGCCGGACGGCTCGGCAGGACCAGGCTTCGGGCGCGCCAGCTGTCGCGCCGCGGCGGCAGCCTTGCCTGCGAGCTGCGCGGCGACCGGGTGGCGATCGCCGGCCGGGTCATTCCCTATCTCGCGGGCGCGATCGAAATCTGACGATTGCCCGCGCCGGCAAAGCGCGGGAAAATCGCCGCGACGCGAGGGAGGGATCATCCATGCGACGCATCTTGATGCTGGCCTTTTGCCTGGGCGTTTTGGGCGCCGGGTCGGCGCTGGCTCAGAGCAAGCAGATGGTTCAGACCATGAGCGACAAATGGGCTGCCGCCTTCAACAACGGCGATGCCGCCTCGGTCGCGGCGATGTATGCCAAAGATGCCTATGTGCTGCCGCCAGGCGGGCCAATGGTCAAAGGGCGCAGCGCGATCGAAGCCTTCTGGAGACAGACCGCGCACCAGGTCGGCGACGCCAAGCTCGTCACCGTCGATGTCCAGCGGCTCGGCCGGCGCTCGGCCCGCGAGATCGGCACCGTCACCCTCGAAACCAAGGCCCAGCCGCCGCAGCAGATCGCCGGCAAATACGTGGTCGTTTGGCGCAGGATCGGCGGCCATTGGCTGCTCGCGACCGACATCTGGAATGCCGACAAGTAAAACAGCGGCCTCACCAAGGAAATCAGCATGGCAAAGCGTTATCGGGTGGCGGTGATCGCCGGCGACGGCATCGGGCACGAGGTCATGCCCGAAGGGGTGGCCGCCATGGAACAGGCGGCCCGCGCCCACGGCTTCGAGCTGAGCTGGAGCGAGTTCGACTGGAGCTGCGAGCGCTACGCCGAGACCGGGCGGATGATGCCCGAGGATGGGCTCGACCGGCTGCGGCTCTACGACGCTGTCTACCTCGGCGCCGTCGGCCATCCCGACGTGCCCGATCACGTCTCGCTGTGGGGCCTCTTGATCCCGTTGCGCCGCGGCTTCCAGCAATACGTCAATCTGCGGCCGGTGCGGCTCCTGGCCGGGGTGCAGTCACCGCTGCGCGACCGGGCGCCCGGCGATATCGACTTCTACGTCGTGCGCGAGAACAACGAGGGCGAATATTCCGAGATCGGCGGCCGGCTCTATGCCGACAGCGAGCACGAGATGGCGATGCAGCAATCGGTCTTTACCCGCCGCGGCTGCGACCGGATCATGCGCTATGCCTTCGAGCTCGCGGCCACGCGCAAGAAGCACGTGACTTCGGCGACCAAGTCGAACGGCATCATCCACACGATGCCGTTCTGGGACGAGCGCTTTGCCGTGGTCGCCCGCGACTATCCCCAAATCAAGACCGACCAGTATCACATCGACATCCTGACCGCGCATTTCGTGCGCCATCCCGACTGGTTCGACGTGGTGGTTGGCTCGAATTTGTTCGGCGACATCCTGTCCGATCTCGGGCCCGCCGTGGTTGGCTCGATCGGCATCGCCCCCTCGGGCAACATCAATCCCGAACGCGACTATCCCTCGATGTTCGAGCCGGTGCACGGCTCGGCGCCCGACATCGCCGGGCGCGGCATCGCCAACCCGATCGGCCAGATCTGGTCGGGGGCGATGATGCTGGCGCATTTCGGCGAGACCGAAGCGGCCGCCGCGGTCGAGCGGGCGATCGCCGAGGTCTTGGCCGAGGGCGGCACCCGCACCCCCGATCTCGGCGGCAACGCCGGCACCAAGGACCTCGGCGCCGCGATCACCGCCGCTATCCGCTAGGGGCGAGCGAATGCATCTCGTAGGGGCACGGATCGGTTGGGCGATCGAGTTACTGGATCAAGAACGGGAGGGAAGCATGCGCATATCACGCCAAAGCATCGCTTGCGCAGTCAGGTACACCCATCATCCGGTTGCCACAGCAGGCTTAGCAGCCGCAATCGTTTTCTTTTCTGCCTTTGGCGCCTCCGCGACTCTCTTGGAGGGCAGGGAGATCACCACAGCTTTCTATTTCCCGAATCAAAGTACAATTGGATTTGGAGGGGTTCCCGTGGTGAGTACTATCGGTCCTGGCATCGAAATCGCTGCGTCTCCCCAAGGGTTTCCTATTACATCTATTGACTTTTCTGACACATCCATAACACTAGATTTTACCGCTAGCCTCGTCGGGTCTGTGGCTAGTTTCAATGGCTGGCGATTTTATGATGTCTCCGGCGTCACATTCACAGGTGCCACTCTCATAACATCCCTCCCTGGCTGGGTGGTTACCTTTGATCCAACCGATATTTGGTTAAATGGATCAGGTGCGACTTATTTTGTAGGTTCTACATTGCAGATTGATATAACCGGTATATCGTCTCCTGAATCTATCCCAGAACCGGCCACGTTTCCTCTTACGCTTACGGCTATTGCCCTCGCCGGTTTCAGTATCAAGTACAGTCGCCAAAAAGGCGTGTAATACTTTATTTTGATCCTAGCGCCACGAGAGCGGACACGGTCGGCGTTGTCGTTAAATATTGCTTGTGGTCGGTGTTCTAATGTTATCGGGCAGCAGTTGAGATCACGATCTAAATTCACTAATCTGCCGGGTCGCAGCTCCTTCTAACCCGCTAGACCGGGAACCCGGCGCGGCGGGGCGACAGCCGGATGCCGCAGCGGGCGGCTTCGAGCATGTAGTAGCGCGTCATCTGGACGATGTCGGTGCGCCAATAGAGCTGCTGCGGCTCGTCTTCGAGAAAATCGGCCCCGGCGAACGCATAGCAATAGGTCTCGACATAGCGGCGGGCGGCGTCGCCGGCGACCGGCGCGTCGCGCCAGCCGAACTTCCAGCCGGCATGCTCGGCGCCGATCCGCCAGCGCTCGAGCCGCACCGCCAGGGTGGCGGCGTCGAGCGCCTCCAGCGCCGGCACCCGATAAACCACCACCAGGCGATGCACGTTGAGCTGCAATTGCATCAACAGCTCGTCGCCGAAGGCCTGCACCAGATAGCTCGCGTCGGAGGCGCCGCGCACATGCCGGATCTCGATCTGCGCCCGCGCCGCGTCGGCGAGCGCCAGCGCGCGCGGCTCGTCGTCAAAGCTCGGCAGCTCGTACTCGACCGTTCGCAACGCCTCGACCATCTGCCCGGTCAGAAACACCTCGGTCCGCTTCTGCGCCTCGGCAAGCGTTAGCATGCCCCGCTCCCACCCGAACCAAGGTCGAGAACGCGGGCCGACCGGAGGCGTTCCCAGCGAGCTCAGACAGCGGCGCGAACCGCGACCTCCTTGACCTCGTCGCCGACGAACGGCTCGAATTCCTTGAAGTTCGCTTCGAAGCGCCAGGTCAGCTCGCGCGCGGTCTCGTCATAGGCGGCCTTGTCGGACCAGGTGCCGCGCGGGTCGAGCACCTCGCTCGGCACCTCGGGGCAGCTCTCGGGCACCAGCAGGCCGAAATTGGGCTCCCGCCTTAGCGGCGCGCCCGCCAGCCGGCCGTCGAGCGCCGCACGCAGCAAGGCCCGCGTATGGGCGATCGGCATCCGCCGGCCGACCCCATAGGCGCCGCCCGACCAGCCGGTGTTGACCAGCCAGCACTGCGCCCCGTGCTGTTTGATCCGCGCCCCCAGCATCCGGGCGTAGACCGAGGGGTGGCGCGGCATGAAGGGCGCCCCGAAACAGGTCGAAAACGTCGCCTCGGGCGCGTTGGACAGGCCCTTCTCGGTGCCCGCCACCCGGGCGGTATAGCCTGACAGAAAATGGTACATCGCCTGCTCGGCGCTGAGCTTGGCGATCGGCGGCATGACCCCGAAGGCGTCCGCGGTCAGCATCACGACGTTCGCCGGATGGGGTCCCAGCCCCGTCGGATCGGCGTTCGGGATGTACTCGATCGGATAGCAGGCCCGCGTGTTCTCGGTCAGGCTCTGATCGTCGACGTCGGGCAGCCGGCTCGACGGGTCGAGCACGACGTTTTCGAGCACCGTCCCGAAACGGCCGAGGGTGGCGTAGATCTCGGGCTCGGCCCGCGGCGACAGGTTGATCACCTTGGCATAGCAGCCGCCCTCGAAATTGAAGATGCCCTTGGGGCTCCAGCCATGCTCGTCGTCGCCGATGAGCGTGCGCGAATTGTCCGCCGAGAGCGTCGTCTTGCCGGTCCCGGACAGCCCGAAAAAAATCGCGGCGTCGCCGGCCCGACCCACATTGGCCGAGGCGTGCATCGGCAGCACGTCGCGCGCCGGCAGCACGAAATTCAGGTAGCCGAAGACCGATTTCTTGATCTCGCCGGCATAGGCGGTGCCGCCGATCAGCACTAGCCGCTCGGCGAAATTGACGAAGATGAAGGTCTCGGAGTTGATCTGGTCGAATTCGGGGATGGCGAGGAAATAGGGCGCATGCAGGATGGTGAAGGCGGGCTCGAACCCCGCCAGCTCGTCCTGTGGCGGGCGGATAAACATGTTGCGCGAAAAGAGACTGTGCCAGGCGCTGTCGGTGACCACGCGCACCGGCAGGCGATAGGTCGGATCGGCGCCGGCATACAGATCCTGGACGAACAGCTCGCGCCCTTGCAGGTAGGCGAGCATGCGCTGGTGCAGGCTGGCGAAGCGCTCGGGCGAGACCGGCTGGTTGATCTTGCCCCACCACACCGTGTCTTTGGTGCCGGGCTCCTCGACGATGTACTTGTCGCGCGGCGTGCGCCCGGTAAAGGCGCCGGTGTTGACCGAAAAGCTGCCGCCGGCGACGACCTCGCCCTCGCCGCGGCGGACCGCGTGCTCGTAAAGGATCGGCATCGGCTGGTTCCAGTGCACGGTCCCCAGGTGCCGCATGCCCTGCCGGTCGAGCCCGAAGCGGCTGTCTGCCGTGGTCATCGGATCGCCTTCTTCATTCGACGCTTCCTCCTGTGGCCGGGCGCCCGGCGGGATCGGTCAAGCGGCGCCGGCTTCTATCTGGCGCCGTACCATAGGCGCGCGAGCGTGTCAAAGTTCGCGCAACGCTGGCGCTATCGGAGCGCCGCTTGCACGAACCCGGCAAAGGCCGCGCGCACCTGCTCGGGGATGAACAACGCCGCGGCGAATTCGAGCCGGCCGGTCTCGTCGGCGCGGCGCAGATCGATCCCGTCGGGATCGATGCCGGTCAGCCGCCAGCCGGCGCCGGCACGGCCGAGCAGATTATGTGCACACAGCGAGATCGCCTCGGCATGATCCTGGTTGATTCGGGCCAGCAGCGCCGGCTCGGCCGCGGCGAGCGCGCTCGTGTCGGACGCGGGCCGCAAAGCTGCGGCCTCGATCCACTCGATCCGGCCGAACCCGGCGACCAAATGTCCGCGCTCGACCGCGACCCGATAGAGCCGGAAATCGGCGAAGCCGGCATAGGCCGCGGCTGATGGATGACGCGCGGTAAAGCGCGCGAGCGGGCGCCGATCGGCAACGGCTCCGGCCTGTCCGAGCACGGTCAGCCGCGGGCCGGCGAGCGGGTCGGGGTGAGCCTCGGTGGCGTCGAGCAGCAGCGAGACGCGCGGGTCGAAGGCGATGTTGCGGCTGTGCTGGGCGAGGTCCGAGAGCAGCAGCAGCGGACTGCCGTCGAGATCGGCGGCGACCAGCACCAGCGAGGCGTAAGGCGCGCCATGCCAGCTGGTAGCGAGCGCCGCCCGGCCGCAGCGGCGCAATAGGCCGCGGGCGAAGCTGCCGGAATCGCGGCGCGGGCCGGTCTCGCTCATGCCGCTACTGAGCGGCACCGATGCTGGCGCGTCAAGCGCGGCGGCCGGCCGGTCAGCCCACGGCCGTTGTTACCCGGTTGCGAAAAAGATCAGGAGTTGCGCCGCCGCCGCCACACCCGGTCGAACGGGGCGTTCAGTTCCACGAGGGCCTTGTGCCCGGCGATCCATTCCTGCGCCTTCGACTCGGTCTCGAAGCTGCTCATCGTCGTCGGGTGGGTGCCGGGTATGCTGATTTCAACGCCAAAGGTTCCATCTTTCAGCGGAACGGTGCGATAGCTTGCCCCGGCGTGAGCGTGCGTCATGGTCATGCCTGCTATATGGCCCCTCGCGAGCCGATCGGAAACCCGGCGCCAGCAGCCGAAATTTCACACGGACCCGCAACCAACGCCCGATTTTGGTTGCGGTTCGGCGCTCAAACCGGGGGGCGGGTTTGTTTTTGCCGGCAAATGGCCGTATTTACAGGCGACAGCATCGCGCTGGGGCCGTTGCGTCCAGCTGCGGGATAAACGGGGGGTGCACGAAGTGGCGAACACGATTGCTCTGGTCGATGACGATCGCAACATCCTGACCTCGGTATCGATCGCGCTCGAGGCGGAAGGATTTTCGGTGCGCTGCTACAGCGACGGGGCCGAAGCGCTGAAAGGGATGAATGCCCAGCCCGTCGACCTCGCCGTGCTCGACATCAAGATGCCGCGCATGGACGGCATGGAGCTGCTCGAGCAGCTTCGCCGGCAGAGCCATATCCCGGTTATCTTCCTGACCTCGAAGGATGATGAGGTCGACGAACTCCTCGGCCTGCGCATGGGCGCCGACGACTACATCAAAAAGCCGTTCTCGCAGCGCCTATTGGTCGAGCGCATCCGGGCGCTGATCCGGCGCGGCGAGCTCGCGCGCGAGCGCGAGGATGCACCGGGCGAACCTGCGGTGGTGCGCGGCCGGCTGATCCTCGACCCGGCTCGGCATCTGTGCACCTGGGGCGCTCAGCCGGTCGAGCTGACCGTGACCGAATTCTTGATTTTGAAATCCTTGGCGCACCGCCCCGGACACGTCAAGAACCGCGACCAGCTGATGGACGCGGCCTATGGCGAGCACATCTACGTCGATGACCGCACAATCGACAGCCACATCAAGCGGCTGCGCAAGAAGTTCAAGGCGGTCGACAGCGATTTTGCCCAGATCGAAACCCTTTATGGCGTCGGCTATCGATACCGCGACCGCTGAACCGGCGCCGGCCTCGCCGGCGTCTTTGCCCTACGCGCCGTTGCCAATGGCGGCCGATGACCAGGCGACGGGGGCGGCCTCGCGCGCCGCATTCCCGCCCACACCTTCGCCTCGGCGCGGCCGCCGCGCCGCCGGCCGCTCGCAAAGACGGGGGCGGCGCTGGCCGATCTCGCCGCTCACCCGGCGCATCCTCGCGGTCAATGTGCTGGCCTTGGCGCTGCTGGCCGGCGGGTTCCTATATCTCGGCAAGTATCAAACGAGCCTGATGGGGCAGCAGATCGAATCCTTGAAGATGCAGGGCGAAATCTTCGCCGCGGCGCTGGGTGAGGGCGCGGTCCTCGACTCGGCTGACGACGGCGAGATCCTGCTCCCGGATCTGGCTCGACAGATGATGCGCCGCCTGGTTGCGCCGACCAAGACGCGGGCGCGGCTGTTCGACATCAAAGGCGACATGATCGCCGACAGCCGGGTGCTGCGCGGACCGGGCGATGCGGTCCAGATCGCCCCCTTGCCGCCTCCCGCCAGCGAGGGGCCGCTGCGCCATTTTGCCGACAAGGTCTACGACTGGATCGTCGACAAGCTGCCCCGGCGCAAGCGTTATCCGATTTATCGCGAAAGCCTGTTCCAGCGGGCCTCGGATTACGCCGAGGCCGAGCGCGCGCTCAAAGGCAGCATCGGCGAAGCGATCCGCAGCGACCCGGCGACCGGCGGCCTCGTGTTCAGCGTCGCCATCCCGGTACAGCGCTACAAGGAGGTGCTAGGGGCGCTGATGCTGTCCACCGGCAGCGGCGAGATCGAGCAGGAGCTGCGCACGGTTCGGCTCGAGCTATTACGCATCTTCGGTGTGGCGCTGCTGGTTACGGTGCTGATGTCGTTCTATCTGGCCGGCACGATCGTGCGCCCGATCCGCCGGCTGGCGGCGGCGGCCGAGCGCGCGCGCGGCCGCCGCGCCCGGATCGAGATCCCGGACTTCACCCGCCGCGGCGACGAAATCGGCGATCTCTCCGGCTCGCTGCGCGAGATGACCGACGCCTTATGGCAGCGGATGAGCGCGATCGAGCGGTTCGCCGCCGATGTCGCGCACGAGATCAAGAACCCGCTGAGCTCGCTGAAGAGTGCGGTCGAAACCGCGGTGCGGATCGAGGACCCGGCCAACCAGCGGCGGCTGATGGCGATCATCCTCGACGATGTCGAACGGCTCGACCGGCTGATCACCGATATTTCGGACGCCTCGCGCCTCGATGCCGAATTGAGCCGCCTCGAGCTGGCGCCGGTCGACATCGACGCGATGCTGCACGCCCTCGTCGACGTGCACGAGGCGACCCGCGCCGAGGACCGGCCGCGTCTCGTCCTCGATCTTCCCGAGCGCGGACGCCAGCTGGTGGTGCCCGGGATCGAGACCCGGCTGTCGCAGGTGTTCCGCAATGTGATCGCCAATGCGGTCTCGTTCAGCGCGCCGCGCGGCGAGATCCGCCTGATCGCGCGGCATTCCGGGCGGGCGGTGCTGGTTACCGTCGAGGATGGCGGCCCCGGCGTACCGGAAGACAAGCTGACCGCGATTTTCGACCGCTTCTACACCGAGCGCCCGGCCGGCGAGAAGTTCGGGACGCATTCCGGGCTCGGCCTGTCGATTTCGAAGCAGATCGTTGAGGCCCATCGCGGCATGATCTGGGCGGAAAACCGAAAGGACGGCAACGGCGCCCTAATCGGCGCCCGGTTCTGCATCCGCTTGCCGGCGCAGTCGTGAGCTGGGAGCTGCTGGTCCATGCCACGGCAATCGCAATCGAGGGCGAGGCGGTCCTGCTGCGCGGCCCGTCGGGTGCCGGGAAATCGGATCTGGGGCTGCGCCTGATCGACGAGGGCGCCAGCCTCGTCGCCGACGACCAGACCTTGCTGCGGCGCAGCGGCGAGCGGATCGTGGCCTGCGCTCCGGCGGCGATCGCGGGCCTCATTGAAGTCCGCGGGGTCGGCATCGTGCGGCTCGAGGCGCTGCGCCAAGCGCCGCTGGCGCTGATCGTCGACCTCCTCCCTTCGGGTCAGATCGAGCGCATCCCCGAACCGCGGCTCGAGACGGTGCTGGGCGTCGCCGTTCCGCTGCTCGCGCTGGCCCCGTTCGAAGCCGCCGCCGTGGCAAAGCTGCGTCTCGTCCGGCGCGCGTTGGCGGCGGGCGGATTGCCCGCTATAATCGGGCGATGAGGACCAAGGGTAGTCGACGCGGCCCCCAGGCGGCCAAAAGCATGCTGCCCGCCCGCGTCCTGCTGGTGACGGGAATGTCCGGGGCGGGCCGGTCGACGGCGCTGAAGGCGCTCGAGGATCTGGGCTACGAGACGTTTGACAATCTGCCGGCGGCTCTGGTCCCCGAGCTGGTCGACAGCGCCGCCCCCGACGGGCCGGCAATCGCTGTCGGCGCCGACGCGCGCACCCGCGGCTTTGCCGCCGAGACCATGTTCGAGCCGCTCGCGGACATCGTCGGCCGCAGCGGGCGCCGATTGGGGGTGCTGTTCATCGACTGTGATGACGTGCGGCTCGAACGGCGCTATACCGAGACGCGACGGCCCCACCCCCTGGCCGGAGACCGCTCGATCATGGACGGCATCCGCCGTGAGCGCCAAGTGGTTTCCGCCCTACGCGACCGCGCTGATCTGGTGATCGATACTTCCGATTTGACCGCTGCCGATCTGAAGCGGGTGCTGACGGGCCATTTCGCCCTCGACCATCGCGGGATGGGCATTTTTGTCACCTCCTTTGCCTACCGCACCGGGATTCCGCGGGAAGCCGATCTGATCTTCGACGTGCGCTTTCTTGATAATCCGCATTATGTCGAGGCGTTGCGAGGATTGACCGGGCGCCACCCGGCGGTGGCGGCGCATATCGAGGGCGACCCGGATTTCGCGCCGTTTTTCGCTCGGCTGTGGCGCCTGCTGCGCCCGCTGCTGCCGCGTTACGAAATCAGAGGGAAGACCTATCTTACCATCGCCGTCGGCTGCACCGGCGGGCGCCACCGTTCGGTCTTTGTCGCCGAGCGGCTGACCGCGCGGTTGCGCGAAGCAGGATGGCGAACCGAGATCGCCCATCGCGATCTTTCATCGACGGGCCTGGACGCGCCGATCCGGGTGGGCGCATCCGCCGCCGCCGGTTGAGCCGCCGCGGCCGGTTCCAACAGAGGAAATTCGATGATCGGCATGGTCTTGGTGACCCACGGGCGGCTCGCGGCGGAATTCGTCGCCGCGCTCGAGCACGTCGTCGGCGCGCAGACCCAGATCGCGGCCGTCTGCATCGGTCCCGATGACGACATGGAGCAGCGCCGTCAGGAGATCCTGCTCCGGATCGCCGAGGTCGACAGCGGCGACGGCGCGGTGCTCTTGACCGACATGTTTGGCGGCACCCCCTCGAACCTGGCGATATCGGTCATGGATCGGGCCAAGATCGAAGTTATCGCCGGGGTCAATCTACCGATGCTGATCAAGCTCGTCAGCCTGCGGCAAAGCGAAAGCCTGGAGCGCACCGTGCTGGGCGCGCAGGAGGCGGGGCGCAAATACATCAACGTCGCTTCGCAATTGCTGACCGACGCCTGCCGATGAACGACGGCCCCGCCACCGGCCCGCTGACCAACCCGGCCGCCGCCGCGCCAAACATCGTGCGGCGGATCGCGACGATCTGCAACCAGCGCGGGCTGCACGCCCGCGCCTCGGCCCGGTTTGTCAAGACCGCGGCGCAATTCGAGGCTGATGTCCGGGTGCGCAAAAACGGCACCGAGGTCTCCGGCCTCTCGATCATGGGGCTGATGATGCTGGCGGCGGCCCCGGGCACGGCGGTCGAGCTGAGCGCCAGCGGGCCGCAGGCCGCCGAAGCGGTGGCGGCGCTGGCCAGTCTGATCGAATGCAAGTTCGATGAGGATTGACGACGACGCCGGGCTGACCGAGACAAAGAGCGCCGCCGAACAGAGATTAGCAGGGCTCGGCGTGTCGCCCGGGATCGCCATCGGGCCGGCTTATGTCGGCGACGGCGGCGAGCTTGCGGTGCATGAGAGCCATATCCCCGAACCCGAGATCGACGCCGAACGCGGCCGCTTCGCCGAAGCGGTGACGGTCTCGCTGAAACAGCTGCGCAAGCTCAAAACCAAGGCCGCCAACCTTCCCGAATCCGCCGCCGAGGAGATCGGCTACCTGCTCGATGCACACGTGGCGATGCTGTCGAACTCGCGCCTGGTGCGCGGCGTCGATGAGCGGGTTCGCCGGGCCCGGATCAACGCCGAGCGCGCGGTCGAGATCGAGATCGACGAGATCGCGAAGAGCTTCGCCGCGATGCGCGACCCTTATCTGGCGGCGCGGATCGAGGATATTCGGGTGGTCGGCACGCGGCTCATCCGCAACCTGATCAAAAAGCCCTACGTCGCCTATTCGGGCGTGCCGGAGGGCGCGATCATTCTCGCCGACGAGCTGACCCCGGCCGATACCGCGCTGATGGATCCGCGGCGGATCGCCGGCTTTGCCGCCCAGTTCGGCGGCGCCGACAGCCACACCGCGATCGTCGCCCGCGCCTTGGGGCTGCCGGCGGTGCTCGCGGTGCCGGCGCTGATCGCGCATGCGCGGGCGGCGGCGATGGTGGTGATCGACGGCACCGAAGGCACCGTGATCCTCGATCCGTCGAGCGAGACGATCGGCGATTACGAGGCGCGGCGCGGCCTCCTGGTGCGCGAGCAGCGCCATCTCACCCGGTTGCGCCGGCTGCCGGCGGCGACCCGCGACGGCGTCGAAATCACCCTCGAGGCCAATCTCGAACTGCCGGTCGAGCTGGCCCAGGCGGCGGCCAACGGGGCCATGGGGCTGGGCCTCGTGCGCTCCGAGTTCCTGTACATGAACCGCGACGATCTGCCGGGCGAGGAGGAGCAATACGCGGTGTTCTCGGGCCTGGTTCGCGGCATGGCAGGCAAGCCTGTGACCGTACGCACGTTCGACCTCGGCGGCGACAAGCTCGCCCGCTCGATGAGCGATCATTACGTCCCGGCCGACAACCCGGCGCTCGGCCTGCGCGCGATCCGCCTCTCCTTGCAGGACCGCCGCCTGCTCGATCCGCAGCTGGCGGCGATGCTGCGCGCCGCCGCCGAGGGGCCGTTGCGCATCCTGCTGCCGATGATCTCGGCGCCCGGCGAAATCCGCCAGGTGCGCGAGGCGATGGAGCAGGTCGCCCGCCGGCTGCGGCGGCGCGGCGTGCCCGTGCCCAAGCCGTTGCCGCCTTTGGGGGCGATGATCGAGGTGCCGGGGGCCGCACTCGCCGCCGACGCGCTCGCCGCCGAGGCCGATTTCTTTGCCATCGGCACCAACGACCTGATCCAATACACCTTGGCGATCGACCGCAGCGACGAGCAGGTGGCGCATCTCTACAACCCGCTGCACCCGGCGGTGCTGCGCCTCATTCAATTCGCGATCGAGGCGGCGCTGCGCCGCGGCATGCCGATCAGCGTGTGCGGCGAGATGGCCGGCGAGCCGCGCTTTACCGCGCTCTTGCTCGGGCTCGGCCTGCGCAACCTGTCGATGGCGCCGCGCAGCATCCCGCGGGTCAAGCAGCGCATCCGCAACCTCGACATGGTGGCCGCGACGCGGCGGGCGCGCGCCATCATGGACCAGTCCGATTCCGGCCGCATCGCCGCCCTGATCGACGATTTCAACGCCGTCGCCTGGCCGCATTGATCTGGGCGTCGGGTTTGGCCCGCCAGCCCGGAACGCCCACCCGAAATGTCTGGCTCGCGGCGACCGGGATATCGAGATACCGCGGTTGCCTGCGCCTGGGGCAACCCACGGCTGCGCGGCCTGGGGCGTAAACAGGTAGCGCCGCACCGGGTCGCGGCATAGATTTCGCCGATCGGGATCAATAGGGGACACCGGAACATGGCTATCGGCCCAGAACTTCTGACCGGCGCGCTCGCCGGCATCGCCTTTGTCGGCTGCAGCCTGGCGAATGCGCGCCCGGCGCACGCTGCCCAAGGCCAATCCCAGCAAGGGACAGCGCAGCCGGGGCGGCGGCGCGAGGTCGTGGTCAACGGCAAGCGGGTCAAGACCGTCGACATCCATGCCCATACCATCGTTCCGGAGGCGGCGGCGGTGATCAACCATCCGCTGGAGGCGCCGGGCCTCTTGTGGTCGAACCTT
>DASYNW010000239.1:0-5533 GCA_036008325.1 Allostellaceae bacterium | reverse complement strand
GAATCAGCTTGGAGCCGCGGAACTGGGTCGGATCGAACGCCGCCTTCCAGATCTTCTTGCTGCGCGAGAACACCGTGGGCCGGTAGAAATAGGCGAGGATCTCCTCCTTCGACATGCCTTCGGCCTCGTGCGGCTGAAGCGACTTACCGTCGGCCGCGCGCTTCACGCGCAGTTTCTCGGTCGCCGCGCCGTCGAGCGCGTAGAGCAGGGTCGTCACCGGCAGCTTGCGACGGCGATCGATGCGCACATAGAGGTGGTCCTTGGCATCGAATTCGAAATCGAGCCAGGAGCCGCGATAGGGGATCACGCGCGCCGCGAACAGATACTTGCCCGAGGAGTGCGTCTTGCCCTTGTCGTGGTCGAAGAACACGCCCGGCGAGCGGTGCATCTGGCTGACGATGACGCGCTCGGTGCCGTTGATGATGAAGGTGCCGTGGTCGGTCATGAGCGGCATGTCGCCCATGTAGACGTCCTGCTCCTTGATGTCGCGGATCGAGCGCGACCCGGTGTCCTCGTCGACGTCCCAGACGACGAGCCGCAGCGTGACCTTCAACGGGGCGGCAAAGGTGATGCCCCGCTGCTGGCACTCGTCGACGTCGTATTTCGGCGCCTCGAGCTCATAGCGCACGAATTCAAGCTGCGCGCGCTCGGAGAAATCCCGGATCGGAAACACCGATCTGAGGACCTCCTGCAGCCCGACATTGGCGCGCTGTTCGGGACTTTCGCCCATCTGCAGAAAGTGATCGTAGGAGCTTTTCTGGACCTCGATCAGGTTCGGCATCGGCGCAACCTCGGGGACGCGTCCAAAGCTCTTGCGGATGCGCTTCTTGCCGCTCAGGGATACTGCCATGCTGCTCCTCGCTGTGGGCCGCCGCAGGTCGACCCGATCTCGTCTCGTCCAAGCCAGCCGGAGCCTCGGCATCGCTCGGCATCGCCGATCGCGATCCGACCGCCGAGGCGGCGACCGACCCTATTCCAATTGCGCAGCCGCCCGCCCGGCCCGCCGCCCGCACCCGTGCTCAACCCTGCCGACGCCAAAACCCGGCGTGCGCGACGGATCGCGCCCCGGTTCCAGATCTCGGGCGTCGGCGCGGCGGCCTATCGTCTGGCGCCGGCCCTCGGAGATAGCTCGTAGCAAGCCTACTTTATTTCGACCGTCGCACCCGCATCTTCAAGCTGTTTTTTTATCTTCGCCGCCTCTTCCTTGTTGACGCCCTCTTTGACCGGCTTGGGGGCGGCTTCGACCAGATCCTTGGCTTCCTTCAAACCGAGGCTGGTGATCGCACGCACTTCCTTGATGACGTTGATCTTCTTCTCGCCGATCGCGGCCAGGATAACGTCGAACTCGGTCTGCTCGGCGGCGGCCTCGGCCGGGGCGGCAGCAGCAGACGCAGCCGCCGCGACCGGCGCAGCTGCTGAAACCCCCCATTTCTCTTCGAGCATCTTCGACAGCTGCGCCGCCTCGATCACGCTCAAGGCGGACAAATCGTCGACTATCCTTGCCAAATCCGGCATCTTTTGCTCCCAATCCAAGATTAACACGACACAAGACTAAAGACGGCAGCGGACGAGCGAGCGCCGCGCCGCTACCCGGCTCCGCTCTGGTTTTCTGCATGCGCGGCGAGCACCCGCGCGAGCTGCCCGGCCGGCGCCTGCAGCACCCTGGCGACCCGCGTCGCCGGGGCGACCAAAAGCCCCACGAGCTTGCCGCGCAACTCGTCGAGCGAGGGCAGCAGCGCCAGCTCCCTGACCCCGGCGGCATCGATCAGCTGCCCCGCGAGCCCGCCACCGACGATGGTCAGCTTGGTGTTGCGGTTGGCAAACTCGACCGTGACCTTGGCCGCGGCCACCGGGTCGCGCGAAAAGGCGATGGCGGTCGGGCCGGTAAACAGCGCCGACAGCGGCGCGAACCGGGTGCCGTCGAGCGCCCGCCGCGCCAGGCGGTTCTTGGTTACCCGATAGCGGGCGCCGCCGCTGCGCATCTGGCGGCGCAGCTGGGTCGCCTCGGCGACGGTCAGGCCCGACTGGTGGGTCACCACGACGCAGACGGTGTCGGCGAGGTCCTGCTGCAGGGTCTCGACCAGCTTCTGTTTTTGTGCTCGATCCACTCCGGTCTCCGACCTCGATCTGCGCGCATCCGCCCGAACCCGCCCCAGGCTCCGGCGGTCACCGGCTAAGTCCTTGCGTCCTCGGCCAAATCCGTCAATTCGAGCCTGACGCCCGGCCCCATCGTGGAGCTCAAGCTGACCTTCTTGATGTAGGTGCCCTTGACGCCGCTCGGCTTGTTGCGGGTGATCGCGCCGACAAAGGCGCGCACATTATCCGCAAGCGCGTCCGGGGTAAAGCTCGCTTTGCCGACCCCGGCATGAACCAGGCCCGCCTTCTCGGCGCGAAACTCGACCTGGCCCCCCTTGGCCGCGCGCACCGCCTCGCCGACATTCTGGGTGACCGTGCCGAGCCGCGGGTTCGGCATCAGGCCGCGCGGGCCCAGGATCTTGCCGAGCCGCCCGACCAGCGCCATCAGGTCGGGAGTGGCGATGGCCCGATCGAAATCGATGTTGCCGGCCTGGATCTTCTCGGCCAAATCCTCGGCCCCGACCACATCGGCGCCGGCGGCTTCGGCCTCCTTGGCGCGGTCGCCGCGGGCGAACACCGCCACCCGCACGGTTTTGCCGGTGCCGTGCGGCAGCATTACCGTGCCGCGCAAATTCTGGTCCTGCTTGCGCGGATCGAGGTTCAGGTTCATCGCCACCTCGATCGTCTCGTCGAACTTCGCCGTGGCGCGCGACTTGATCAGCTTGACCGCGGCGTCGAGCGGGTGCGCCGCCACCGGATCGATCCCCTCATATGCCTTTTCGAGGCGCTTACCCATCTTGGCCATGTTCTTCACTCCACTACGTCGAGCCCGATCGAGCGGGCCGAGCCGACCAGCATGCGGCAGGCGCCGTCGATATCCTTGGCATTGAGGTCGGGCATCTTCTTTTCCGCGATCTCGCGGATCTGGGCCATCGTCACCCGCCCGACCGAGCTGCCCTTGCCGGTCGTCTGCGAGCCCTTGTCGATCCCGGCCGCCTTTTTCAGGAAATAGGTGTTGGGCGGGCTCTTGGTCACAAAGGTGAACGAGCGATCGGCAAACGCGGTGATCACCACCGGGATCGGCATGCCGGGCTCGAGGCTCTGGGTCGCGGCGTTGAACGCCTTGCAGAACTCCATGATGTTGAGGCCGCGCTGGCCGAGCGCCGGCCCGATCGGCGGCGAAGGGTTCGCCTTGCCGGCCGGTACCTGCAGCTTGATGATGCCGACAACTTTCTTCGCCATGCTTTAGCTCTCTGAAGCTCTCTGAAACCGGGGTGGCAACAGGGGCGGCGCGGCCGCTCAGACCTTTTCGACCTGCGCATACTCCAGCTCGACCGGGGTTGCCCGGCCAAAGATCGACACCGCGACCTTGAGCCGCGCCCGCTCCTCGTCGACGTCCTCGACCAGGCCATTGAACGAGGTAAAGGGCCCGTCGCAGACCCGGACCTGCTCGCCCACCTCGAAGGTGATCGAGGGTTTCGGCCGTTCGATCCCCTCCTGCACCTGATGCATGATGCGCGCCGCCTCGTGGTCGCTGATCGGCGACGGGCGGGCGCCGCGGCCGCCGAGAAACCCGGTGACCTTGGCGGTGTTCTTGACCAGGTGCCAGGTCTCGTCGCTCAGATCCATCTTGATCAGCACATAGCCGGGGAAGAACTTCCGCTCGGAGCTGACCTTGGCGCCGCGCTTGACCTCGACCACCTCCTCGGTCGGCACCAGGATTTCCTCGAACCGGTCGGCGACGCCCTTCTGCTCGGCCTGCTCGCGGATCGAGGCGGCGACCTTCTTCTCGAAGCCCGAATAGACGTGAATTACATACCAGCGGCTGGCCATCGCACTCGCCTCGACCCTAGCTTCCCAGGCCAAATATCACCCGCACGCCGGCGGAAAAGACCTGGTCCACCAAAAAGAAAAAACCGGCTGCGATGAACACCATGACAAACACCATCGCGGTGGTGACGATCGTCTCCTTGCGGCTCGGCCAAGTGACCCGGGAAACCTCCTGGCGGACCTCCTCGGCGAACTTCAACGGACTCGTTTTTGCCATGACCTAAGCGCACCCGAACGACAGCGACCCCGCCAACCATATGGCCCCGCGCCCGGCCGCGTTCCAGGACGACCGCCGGCTGGCAGGAGTGGAGGGGCTCGAACCCCCAACCCCCGGTTTTGGAGACCGGTGCTCTACCAGTTGAGCTACACTCCTAAATCAGCCCCGCTTTGCGAGATCCCGGATCAGGTCCGGGATGATGCCCCATATGGGGCATCATTTGATGATTTTGGCGACGACGCCGGCGCCGACGGTGCGGCCGCCTTCGCGGATGGCGAAGCGCAGGCCTTCATCCATGGCAATGGGCGCGATCAATTCGATCTCCATCGAGATGTTGTCGCCCGGCATCACCATCTCGGTGCCCTCGGGCAGGTGCACGGTGCCGGTCACATCGGTGGTGCGGAAATAGAATTGCGGCCGGTAGTTGCCGAAAAACGGCGTGTGCCGGCCGCCCTCCTCCTTGGTCAGGATGTAGGCCTCGCACTGAAAGCGGGTGTGCGGGGTGATCGAGCCGGGTGCGGCCAGCACCTGGCCGCGCTCGACCTCCTCGCGCTTGGTGCCGCGCAGCAAGGCCCCGATATTGTCGCCGGCCTCGCCCTGGTCGAGGAGCTTCCGGAACATCTCGACCCCGGTCACCACCGTCTTGGCGGTCGGCCGCAGCCCGACGATCTCGACCTCGTCGCCGACCTTGACGATGCCGCGCTCGACCCGGCCGGTCACCACCGTGCCGCGCCCCGAGATCGTGAACACATCCTCGATCGGCATCAGAAACGGCCGGTCCTTGGCCCGCTCCGGCTGCGGGATGTAGGCGTCGACCGCTTCCATCAGCGCCAGGATCGCATCGTGCCCCTGCTCGGGGTTGCGGCCCTCGAGCGCGAACAAGGCCGAGCCGCGCACCACCGGCAGGTCGTCGCCTGGAAACCCGTAGGACGACATCAGCTCGCGCATCTCCAGCTCGACCAGGTCCAGGAGCTCCGGGTCGTCGACCATGTCGACCTTGTTCATGAACACCACCAAGGACGGCACCCCGACCTGGCGCGCCAGCAGGATGTGCTCGCGGGTCTGCGGCATCGGCCCGTCCGCCGCCGACACCACCAGGATCGCGCCATCCATCTGCGCCGCCCCGGTGATCATGTTCTTGACGTAGTCGGCATGGCCCGGGCAGTCGACATGCGCGTAATGCCGGTTCTGGGTCTCGTACTCGACATGCGCCGTCGCAATCGTGATCCCGCGCGCCCGCTCCTCCGGCGCCTTGTCGATCTGGTCGAACGGCACAAACGTCGCCCCGCCCGACTCCGCCAGAACCTTGGTGATCGCCGCCGTCAGCGTCGTCTTGCCATGGTCGATGTGACCAATCGTCCCGATGTTGCAGTGCGGCTTGGTCCGCTGAAATCTCGCCTTCGACATCGT
>DASYNW010000238.1:0-7686 GCA_036008325.1 Allostellaceae bacterium | reverse complement strand
GCCGAATATGCCCGCCGCATCGAGGCCGCCGGGTTTCCCGGGATCTGGGTCGGGGATTCGCTGGGGCGCGGGCGGCCCACCCTCGATCCGTTGGTGGAATTGGCGGCGCTCGCCGCGGTGACCGAGCGGGTCGAGCTCGGCATCGGCGTATTGCAGCTGTCGCTGCGCCACCCGATCGAGCTCGCCCATCGGGTGCAGTCGGTCCAGGCCTTGTCCGGCGGGCGGCTGCGCCTCGGCGTCGGCAGCGGCTCGACCCGCGCGGATTTCGAATTGCTCGGCCTCGATTACGACCATCGCTTCCGGGCGATGAGAATTGCGCTCGAGACCATGCACAAGGTGTGGCGCGGCGAGCCGGTCAACGGGGGCGCGCTGTCCCTATGGCCGGGATGCGAAGGCGGGCCGCCGATCCTGATGGGCGCCTGGCGCAGCCCGCGCTGGATCACCTATGCGGCCAAGGAATGCCAGGGCTGGACCCCGTCCGGCCGATACAGCAGCTGGGACGATCTCGAAGCCGGCATGAAGATCTATCGCGAGGCCGGCGGCGACAACGCGGTCCTGGCCAACGTCGCCGTCGATCTCGCCAACCGGCCCGAATCGGCCGAGCTCGCCGCGGCGACCGATGTGGCGCTGGTCTGTCCCCCCGACGAGGCGCGGCGGCGGCTGAAGCGGATGGAGCAGCTGGGCTTCGACGAGGTGCTGCTGGTTTCGCAATATGGTGAGTTCGAAGAGCTCGAACGGGCGCGCGATCTGCTCTGAGATTGTGAGACAATTGCCAGATTCGTCATTCCGGCGCCGGGGATCGCAGCAGGGGGAGCCGTCCGGCTGACGATCAGCGCTTTCGCGCGCGCAGGCTCCGGTGCAGCATCATGTCCACCAGCGGCTCACGTCTGATGGCCGAGATCCCCTTGCTGCCCCTCCGCCCGGCCCCTAAGCTTCGAGCGAGACAAACTAGGTCGATCCTGGGAGGGGTGATGGCGGATCGGAATCTTCGGGTTGTCGTCGCCGGTGCCGGCGTCTCGGGGCTGTTCATGGCCGAGACCTTGAAGCGCGCCGGCATCGATTTCACCGTCTACGAAAAGGCCGGCGAGGTCGGCGGGACCTGGCGGGACAACACCTTTCCGGGCCTCTTCGTCGATGTCCTGTCGCGGCAATACGAATTTCCGTTCCAGCCCAATTACGGCTGGTCGCGCAAATACGCGCCGGCGACCGAAATCTGGGCCTACATCAAGAAGGTCGCGCGCGATCGCGGCCTCAACCGCTTTATCCGTTTCAACGAGGAGATCGCGGCGGCGCGGTTCAGCGAGGGTCGCTGGCAGATCGAGACCGCCAAGGGCAACACGGATGTCGCCGACGTTTTCGTCTGCGCCACCGGTTTTTTGCACAAGCCGCTCTATCCCGACATCGCGGGGCGCGGGAGTTTCGCCGGCCCGTCTTTTCATTCAGCGCGCTGGGACCATGGCGTGCCTTACGAAGGCAAGCGCTGGGGCGTCATCGGCAGCGGCGCCAGCGGTGTGCAGATCACCGAGGCGCTGGCCTGGGCCGGGTGCGAGGTCACCCAGTTCATCCGCCGCGCCCAATGGGTCCATATCCGCGACAATCCCTACTCGACCTGGCGCGAGCGCCTCAAACTGCGGCTGCCGGGCGGCTACGCCCGCGAGCAGCGGCGGCTGTGGCAATTCATCAACGAATTCGACCGCTGGCGGCTCGAGCCCGGGGCGCAGCGCCAGGCGATGGAGCGCGAGTACCAATCCTATCTCGACGGCATCAAGGACCCCGAGCTGAAGCGCAAACTCACCCCCGACTACGATCTCGGCTGCACCCGCATCCCGAAATCGGACAAGAATTATTACGCGGCGGTGCAGCTGCCGAACGCGCGCATCGTCAAGGGGCAGATCGCCTGCATCGCGCCGGACGGCGTCGTCATGGCCGACGGCGCCAAGGTCGAGCTCGACGTGCTGGTCTATGCGACCGGCTTCGATGCGCATGCCTATATGCGCCCGATGCAGGTGACCGGCCTCAACGGGCTGACCATCGACGAGGCGTGGAAGGAGAAGATCTTTTCCTATGGCGGCATAGCACTGCCGGGCTTTCCGAACCTGTTCATGCTCTACGGGCCGTTTGCCCCGGTCAACAACGTGCCGGTGCCGCTGGGGCTAGAGCAGGAGATCGCCTGCATCATGCGGCTCGTCGCCGAGGCCCGCGCCCGGCGCGCCGCGGTGGCCCCGACCGCCGCCGCGACCGAGAAGTTCCTCGCGCGCCTCGGCGCGGCCTTTCCCGGCACCGTCTGGCTCGGCGGCTGCAAGAACTGGTACACCGGCGATCAGCCGACGCCGATTTTGTGGCCGCTGCCGCAAAGCGAGCACAAGGCGTTCTTCGCCGAGGCGCCGTCCGAGGATTTTCAGTTCATTCCGATCGGGGAGGAAGACTGATCCGTCGGACTTTCTGCTTGCCCGCCGGTCAATGGCTTGCCTGCGCCGTGGGCCTGAGGACAAAATGACCGCGGGATCGGGGAAGCGCTGCGAGCCAGCCGCGCGCCCGCGGCGGGAGAGAGCAGATGGACCTCACGGGCACGGTTGCATTGGTGACCGGCGGCAATGGCGGGCTCGGGCAACGCGTCTGCCATGCGCTGGCCAAGGAAGGCGTGCGCATCGCCGTCGTCTACGCCCAGAGCCGCGACCAGGCCGAGGGTGTGGCCCGCGACCTCGCCTCGCGGTACCAGGTCAACGCCGCGGCGTTCGCCTGCGACATCACTGACGGCGCCGCCGTGGAGCGGCTGGTCGGCGAGGCGACCCGGCATTTCGGACGTCTCGACATCCTGGTCAACGACGCCGCCTATAACAAGGCGATCCCATTCGCCGATCTCGACGACCTTACCATCGAGGTGTGGGACAAGATCCTCGCCGTCAACCTGACCGGGCCGATGCGCCTGATAAAGGCGGTGGCGCCGGTGATGAAAGCCCAGGGGCGCGGCCGCATCATCAACATCTCGTCGGTGTCAGGGATCGGCCCGACCGGCTCGTCGATCGCCTATGCGGTCTCGAAGGCCGGCCTGATCCACCTGACGCGCTGCATGGCGGTGGCCTTGGCGCCCGAGACATTGGTCAACTGCGTGGCGCCGGGCCTGTTGGAGGGCACGCGCGCCACCGCCAATCTGCGTGCCGAGCAGATCCAGAACTCCGCCGCCACCTCGCTTTTGAAAAAGCCCGCCGACAAGGACGACTGCGCCGACATGGTGGTCGCGATGTGCCGCACTGAAACCATGACCGGCCAGACGACGGTCATCGATTCCGGCCGCTACTTTCATTGACGGCCGCCGACAACCTCCCTTCACGCCATCGAGATGCTATGCTCTGTGCTCTATGCGGGTCAGAGGGAGTTCGAAGGATGACCGAAGCCAAGCTCGCGCCGAACCTGCCGGGTTGGATGGTGGAGCATGCGAACCGCTATATCTCCAGCGGCGGCGCCGAAGGGCACATGCACAAGCCGACCCAACCGGGCCGTCCGGACGTGACCGTGCCGTCGCTGCTATTGACGACGACCGGCCGGAAATCGGGAGAAAAGTTCATCTTCCCGCTCTATTACGGGAAAACCGGCGACAGCTATATTGTGGTCGCCTCGAAAGGCGGCGCCCCGCAGCACCCGGGCTGGTACCGCAACCTCCTCGCCGACCCGGAGGTCGAAGTGCAGGTCGGCACCGCGAAAATGAAGGCGCGGGCCAGGACCGCCACCGGCGCGGAGCGCGCGCGGCTGTGGCAAGAGGCGCTAAAGTTCTGGCCGCCCTACGCCGACTATCAGAAGAAGACCGAGCGCGAGATCCCGGTCGTCGTGCTCGACCCGGTCGGCTGACACCCACCTAGGACAGTCCGCTCGGTCGCTCCGGCCGTCTCAGAACGCCTTCGGCAAGCCGGCCTGCTCAAGGACACCGTTCGCGGTGTGCCGACTGACAATGCCGACCGGCACCGGAAAGCGGCGCTCGGTGATCGCGCTGTACTATATTTTGGTGACTGCCTTTGCCGGCCCGGACAAAGCTACAGCCGGCGTGTGCCAATAGCCGCCGTAGCTCGCGATCGAGGTTTGCCGGCATTCACGCGGCGGCCACCACCGGGACGGTTTGCACGCGCTCGGCGACAACGTGCAGCTCGATCTCGTCGCCCGGCGCCGCGAGCCCGTTTTCGGCCGCGATCTCGGGCGCGATTTCGAGCACGCGCGCGACGAGCTCCTCAAAGGTCGGCGCCTCGGTGGTCAGCGGCAGCTCGTCGTTCGCGCACCACCACACGCCGGCCTCGCCGTCCCACTGCGCCGTAACCGCGAAAGCCCTGCGCAAGACCGCCATCCTTTCTCCGATTGCCGCTCGTTCCGAGATGGTAGCGGGTGGTGGCGATAAAACCATCGCCGCCCGCCAGCCGGCGCTCGGCCGCCATTTGTCCGCTCGCGGCGCGGCGCGTCCCCTATGCTTGGCCGATCAAGCCCGCCGATAAGGACGACCGTGGCGGCATGGTGGTCGCGGTGTGCCCACCGAAACCACGACCGGACCGACGATCCTCATCGAACCCGGCCACCACTTCATCGCTCCACCCCATCGGGTAGGCTTCGGGCAGGCCGATGCCAAGTGTTGCTGCTTGTCGTATGCTCCGCTCGCCGAGGTTCGCTGTGGCCTCGATCCGAACATGGAGGAGATAGCCGTGCCCGATACCACCGATCAAAGGCCGCCGGTCGCTGTCGGCCATGTGCACCTCACCGTCACCGATGTCGGCGCCGCGGCGCACTGGCTCGAGGCCGTCGGCCTGCGCCCGATCGTGAGGTTGGACGCGCTGGCGGTGCTTGAATTGCGCGGCGGCACGCATGTTGTCGTCAGACAAGCGGAGCGGGTGCCCGAACCCGGAACGAGAGCGCCCTTCGACCTGATGGTCGACGATATCGATGCCGCGCATAGTGGCTACGCCGAAAAAGGGTTGTCGCCGTCGCCGATCCGCCGCGGCCGCATCCACGATGCGTTCGATCTCGCCGGACCCGACGGCTGGTCGTTCACGGTCAACTCCTCGCACGCCAGCGGCCGCCCGATCTGACCGCTGCGCCAGCCACGCTCGCGGTCGCGGAAAAGCGGTAGGCCGGGTGCAGCGCAGCGCCACCCGCCGAAGATCGCGGGAGGTGACGGGTTGCATCCGTCCTGCATCGCTCGCGAGATGACCGGAACCGACGACAATCCGGGGCTTCGCGCCGGGGCGCTGGGTTTTTTCGAATCGGCGATCATGGGCATCGCCGGCAGCGGCCCCGCCTACAGCGTCGCGGCGAGCACGGCGACTCTGGTCGGCGCGGTTGGCGTGCTGGCGCCGGCCAGTCTGCTCTATTGCGGCCTGGTCATGTTCGGCATCGTGTTTGCATTCCGCCAGTTGAACCGCGTCATGGTCGACGCCGGCGCCTCTTATGCCTGGGTCACGGCAATTTTCTCGCCGGCGCTCGGGTTTCTCGCCGGTTGGGCATTGATCGTCAGCTCGGTTGTGTTCATGGTTTCCGGCACCCTTCCCGCGGCCTCTGCGAGCCTTCATCTGCTGGCGCCCGACTTGGTCGACAGTCAGGCCGCCGTGACCCTGGTGGCCGCCCTCTGGCTCACGGCGATCGGCGCCGCCGTCGCCAAGGGCATCAAGCTCAGCAGCTACCTGCAGGTCGGGTTCACGCTCTTGGAGGTGGGCGTGCTGGCGCTGTTTTTTGCCCTCGCCGCACTGGGCTTCGCCCCGCCGCCGGCGCATGCATTTGCCGCCGCCTGGTTCACCGGCGCCGGCTTCACCCCGGCGCTGTTCGCCAGCGGCGCCGCCACGGCGCTGTTCGCCTTGAGCGGCTGGGACGTCACCGCCAACCTGAACGAGGAAACCCGCCAGGGCGCCCGCGTCGCCGGGGCCGGCAGCATTGTCGCGGTGGCGATCGCCGCCCTACTGATGGTCGGCTTCGAAGCCTTGGCGCTACGGCTCTTGAGCGATGCCGAAATCAGCCATGCCGGCATCAACATCGTCTCCGTGGTGGCGCGGAAGCTGATGCCGCACCCATGGGACCATCTTGCTGTCGTCGCTGTTATGGTGAGCACGATCGGCACCTTGGAGACCTCGATCCTGCAATTCACCCGGACCCTGTTCTCGATGAGCCGCGATCGGACGATGCACCCCCGCTATCGGCGATTGCATCCGGCCTATCGCACGCCATGGGCCGCGACCCTCCTGATCACCGGGCTCGGCCTCGTCCTCCTGTTCGGGTCCTCATGCCTCGACGGCATCAAGACCGTCATCGACGCTTCGATCAACGCGGTCGGCTTTCAGGTCGCGTTTTACTATGGCCTGACCGGACTTGCTTGCGCCTGGTATTTCCGGGCGGAGGCGTTGACCAGCATCGGTAAATTTGTCTTCCTGCTGGTGTGGCCATTGCTTGGCGTCGGCTTTTGCTTCGGCATAACCCTTTACAGCCTGCCGAATTTCAACCTGGCCACCAACCTGCTCGGACCCGGCAGCATCGCAATCGGCATCGTGCCTTATCTGTGGGGCCGGCGATCGGCCTCTGTCCGGGTTCGCTCGATCGGTTAGCCCAACCTCGATGCCGCTCGCCGAGGCCGCGGGGTTGCTCGCTCCACATTGCCGCGGGTGCTCCAAACAAAGCCAGCGCTGCTGGCGGAACGTGGTGCGATTGTACATCGTTGAGTAAATCAGGCGGCGCTTGGCCGCTCCTCGGAGTGCGTAAGGAGATAGCGATGCCGACGAAGCTCAAGATTGTGGCAATCGCCGCGGCGATGGTGGCGGGCATGTCGAGCGCGGCGATGGCGCAATATTCCTGTCCAGCCGGATACACGCTCTATAACGGCGCCTGCCAGCCGGCGCCGGCGCCCGCGCCAGCATACCCGGGAGGACCGGTTTCAGGAGCGGCTGCCGGAGGTGCCGCCGGGGTCGCGAACGGCGGGGCCGCAGCGGGTCCGGTCGGTGCGGTCGTCGGCGGGGCGCTCGGCACCGCCACCGGTGCTGTTACCGGCACCGCCAATATGCTGACCGGCGGTGCCGCGGCGCCGGCGCCGGCCTGCGCCGCCGGATACACCTATTACAACGGCGGCTGCTATCCGGCCCACTGATGGCCCGGCCCACTAATGGCGTCGTAGGGCTGGCAGCGAAGCGCAATCGCCAAGGCCGCGGGCGGCGGCCGCCCTACCCTCAGTAGGGCTCGCGCACGAAGATGAAGGTGGTGCCGGTGACGATCGGGGCGCTGGCGCCGACGAAGGACACGTTGGCGTCCTTGACCTGGCGCGATCCGGCGCGGCCGGAGGCCTGCAGGGCGCCCTCGATGATGTGCCAGAGGCCGTGGATGCGGCCGGTGCCGAGGCTGCCGCCAAAGGTGTTGAGCGGCAGATCGCCGTCGAGTTCGATGCGGCCGTCCTGGATGAAATCGAGCGTCTCGCCTTCCTTGCAGAACCCGTAGGATTCAAGGCCATAGATCACCGAGGCGGAGAAGCCGTCGTAGATCTGGGCGACGTCGACATCCTTGGGGCTGAAGCCGGAGCGCTCCCAGGTCAGCTTGGCCGAGCTGCTGCCGCCCGCCATGTAGCTCGACAGGCTGCCGATGCGCCCGGCGACCTCGAAATGCAGCCGTTGGCCATAGCCGGCGAGGTAGGCCGGGGTCGGCTTGAGGTCACGCGCCCGGTCGGCCGTGGTCAAC
>DASYNW010000237.1:0-10370 GCA_036008325.1 Allostellaceae bacterium | reverse complement strand
ACCCAAACCGCGATCCCGCTCGATTCCGATCTCGGGCTATTCGTCGGCAGCGCCGCTTATGAGGCTGCCGGCGGCGCGGTGACGCGCGACCTCTTCAGCGGCGACGACGAGGGCTTTATGGACGATGCCGCCCTCGTCCGCCGGCTGGCGCTCGAGAAGCTCGAACAGAAGGCCGCCGAATTGCGCTCCTCCTGGGCTTGGACCCGGGCGATGCTCGATCCCGCCTACGACTTCACCGCGCAATACCGCCGCGTCCGGACGGAACCGGCCGAGCTGCCGGCAGAAATCACCGGGGAAATCGAGCGCATCGAAGAGCTCCTCGCGGAACTCCAGGAAACCCCCGAGGACGAGTGGACCGACGAGCTGATGACCGAAGCCGACCGGCTCGAGGGCGCCGTGACGAACTCAGTGAAAGCGTCGAGGATCTCGCGGTCTACAGCGAAAAAGACCGCGCTGTCGCCGGCGTTATCGTCACGATCGGCGAGAACGGCGGATTTCGTCTCCATGAAGGGCTCGTCGAATGCTCAGTGACCCGCGTTGAGGACACCGACGATGACGAAGCGGTCGGGTTCGAGGCTCGCGGAGACAACGAAATCTCCTGTCCCTCCCTGAGCGCCGAGCAGGCCTTGCGCAAGGAGTGCGGCTTCAGCCAGCGCCTGGTCGACGATCTTAAGGCCCACCGATTGCAGATTACCCGCGCCCATCTGGCGGCGGATTTTGCGGTCGCGTTCGATCTGGCGCTCTATGCGCTGTGCGCCGATCTGTTCGGACGGTTCGGCTATCGCTCGCACCCGCTCGATTTGCGGGCGATCGAGCCTCCACTGCGCAGCTCATTGAACGATCTCGCCGGCACCGCGGCCGATCGCCTGCTGAGGCGCAGGACCGCGCTCGATCTCGACTGGCTCAAACTGCCGCAGGCGGAACGCTTCGCGGCGCTCGCGGCATTGCCGACGGAGGCCAAGCAGCGCCTTTTCGCCCGATGCATCGCCTCCTGCCTCAAGCCGCAGCTGGCGATCGAGGACGGGGCCGATCCGGTCATCGAAGCCGCCGGCCGGCGGTTTGCGATCCCGTTCGCCGATTACTGGCGGTCGACCGCCGCCAATTATTGGGGCCGGGTCAAGAAGGCGCACGGCCTCGCGATCGGCCGGAAGATCCTCGGCGATCGCTGGGCAAGAGATCACGCCGATGCCAAGAAGCCGGAACTCGCCGCGGCGCTGGAAACCGCCTTCGATCCCGCAAAAAGCACCGCCTGCATCGGTCTCGACCGGGCAGCGCGCGAATCCGCTGCGGCCTGGCTGCCCGGCATGGCCTATGCCGACGCTGTCGAGGGCAATTCCGTGGTTCCGCATGCGACGAAGCAGCGCCATTGGCCGATGATCTGGGCGACGCTGAGCCCGGCGAAATCGACCTCGCGGCGGCCGAATTGCCGGCCTTCCTGACCGAGGACGAGCCGGCGGCGCTCACCTCAACGGCGCTTCGGCGCCCTGAGCGCATTTTCGGAACGCCGCAGCGGACGCGGCTGTAGCAGGGACCTGCCGGTCGTGCCCGCAGGTCGGCAGGATCAGGTGACGGAGAGCAGGGCGGCCCACCGCCGCCGCCCCTGTTTTTGCCGATCGACCCAGCATTGGCCAATAACTGAAAACTGCCGAACCCTGGCCCGCCGCTGCGCGGGCCTTTTCTCATTCAATCGTGCCGCTACCGCGAGGCCGAGAGGGAAAGGGCAGCCCGGAAGGCGGGTGAAACCCGGACGGTGAAAGAGAGCGCCGGCCGGGACCTCACCAACCTCGCTTCCGGAGATCCCATGCTGAGATCCGCATCTGCCGCACCCGCCGCGGTCACGCTCCCGCTGTTCCTGCCGCAAGCCCCGCCCGACAAGGTCGCGGGGCTTTTTCATGCCGCAACGTTGCTGGCGCAATTGCTCGGCCAAAGCCGCGCGCTCGATAGCCGGGCCTTGCGCTCGGCGATGGAAGCCGCGTTCAGCGGCACCGATGCCGAAGGGGCGTGGGTGTGGAAGGACGCCTACGAGGCGCTCGAGGCCGCCCAGGTGCTGTTTCTGCGCAAATTCGGCAGCGCGATGCGCACGCGCGCGGGCTCTTCCGCGGCGATGCTCGAGATGCTGATCCGCCTCTCGCAGCCGCTTGCCTCGCAGACGCGCCGCTCCGAGGAATCCGAGAACTTCCAGCAGTTCTCGACGCCGTTGGCACTCGGCTTTGTCGTCGCCGAGGCCGCGGCGCTGACCCCGGCCGACGTCGTGCTCGAACCCTCGGCCGGCACCGGGCTGCTGGCGATTTTCGCCGAGCTCGCCAAAGCCCGGCTCGCCCTGAACGAAATCGCCGAGACCCGCGCCGGGTTGCTCGCCCGCCTGTTCCGCGACGCGGCAGCGGTCACCCGGCACAACGCCGAGCAGGTGCACGACCGTCTTGATCCGTCGATCCGGCCGAGCGTGGTGTTGATGAACCCGCCCTTCTCGGCCTCGCCACATGTCGAGGGCCGCTTCGCCGAGGCGGCGATCCGGCACATCGGCTCGGCGCTCGCGCGGCTCGCCGAGGGCGGACGCCTCGTCGCCATTACTGGGCGCAATGTCGGTCCCGATCAGCCGGCTTGGCGCGAGGCCTTCGTGCGCCTGCAGCAGCGGGGCCGCGTCGCGTTCACCGTGACGATCGCCGGGCAGGCCTATGCGCGTCACGGCACGACCATCGAGACCCGGCTGACGGTGATCGACCGCGTTCCGGCCGAGGATCCACGCGCTTTCCCGCCCTCGCCCGGCATGGCCGCCAACGCGGCCGAACTGCTCGATCACGTCACCCGGCTGGTGCCGCCGCGCGCTGCGGTCGCCGACGCAGCCCCCCTGCCCTCTTCCGTTGTCCAGGTCCGCCCGGTCCGGGCGAAGGCCATCCCGCCGCAGTTTGCCCTCGTCAAACGCCCGCCGCCGGCGCCGGATTTCATCGAACTCGCTTACGAGACCTGCGACTGGACGCCCGCCGCCGGCGCACGGCTCACCGCGAGCCTCTACGAGGGCTACGCGCTGCAGGCGATCCGGATTCCCGACACGCGGCCGCACCCGACCAAGCTCGTGCAGTCCGCGGCCATGGCTGCGGTCGCGCCGCCGCGTCCGTCCTATCAGCCGCATCTGCCGGCCCGGCTGCTGTCGGCCGGAATCCTGTCCGATGCGCAGCTCGAGAGCGTGATCTATGCCGGTGAGGCGCACGCGGGCCATCTCGCCGGGTCCTACACCGTCGACGAAACCTACGACCTCGTGTTGGCCGCACCCGCTGATGCCACGAATGCCGTGCGTTTCCGGCGCGGCTGGTTCCTCGGCGACGGCACCGGCGCCGGCAAGGGCCGCCAGGTCGCCGCGATCATCCTCGACAACTGGCTCAAGGGACGCAGGCGCGCGGTCTGGGTCTCGAAGTCCGACAAATTGATCGAGGACGCCGAGCGCGACTGGACCGCGATCGGCGGCTACCGCTCCGACCTGGTACCGCTGTCGCGCTTTCGTCAGGGCGCTGCGATCGCGCTCGAGGAAGGGGTCCTCTTCACCACCTACGCCACCTTGCGCACCCAGGCCCGGGGCGAGAAGGCCAGCCGGGTGCAGCAGATCATCGACTGGCTCGGCCGTGCATTCGACGGTGTCGTCGTCTTCGACGAAGCGCACGCCATGGCGAACGCCGCCGGCGACAAGAGCTTGCCCCGGACTCGATCCGGGGGCGAGCGCGGCGAAAGGAGAGCGTCGCAACAGGGCCAGGCCGGATTGCGCCTGCAAAACGCATTGCATTACGCGCGCATTCTCTACGTCTCGGCGACCGGCGCCACGACCGTCCAGAACCTTGCCTATGCGGCAAGGCTTGGCCTCTGGGGCACCGGTGATTTTCCGTTTTCGACGCGGGCGGATTTTGTCGCGGCAATGGAAGGCGGCGGCATCGCAGCGATGGAAGTGCTGGCCCGCGATCTGAAGGCGCTCGGCCTCTACGCCGCACGCTCGCTGTCGTTCGAGGGCATCGAATACGAGATTGTCGAGCATCGCCTGACGGCGGAGCAGATCCGCATCTACGACGCCTATGCCGACGCCTTTCAGATCATCCACAAGAACCTGAATGCGGCGCTGAAAGCCGCCAACATCACCGGCGCCGACGGCGGCACCTACAACAGGAATGCCAAATCCGCGGCGCGCTCGGCCTTTGAATCGAACAAGCAGCGATTCTTCAACCATCTGCTGACGGCGATGAAATGTCCGACCCTGATCGCCGCGATCGCGCGCGATCTCGAGAAGGGCCACGCCTGCGTCTTGCAGGTCGTGTCGACCAACGAGGCCTTGCTCGACCGGCGCCTCGCTGAGATCCCGACTTCGGAATGGGCGGACCTTTCGATCGACATCACGCCGCGGGAATACGTCCTCGACTACCTCAGGCACTCGTTCCCGACCCAGCTGTTCGAGCTCTACAGCGACGACGAGGGCAATCTCCACTCGCGCCCGGCCTACGATTCCGACGGCAATCCGGTGATTTCGCGGGAGGCCGTCGAGCGCCGCGACCGCATGATCGAGCATCTGGCGTCACTGCCGCCGGTGCAGGGCGCGCTCGACCAGATATTGCACCGCTTCGGCACCGAGACCGTCGCCGAGGTCACCGGCCGTTCACGCCGCATCGTCAGGCGCGGCGACCGGTTGTGCATCGAGACCCGCCCGCCATCGGCCAATTTCGCCGAGACCGCCGCCTTTATGGATGACGACAAGCGCATCCTCGTCTTCTCCGATGCCGGCGGCACCGGGCGCAGCTATCACGCCGATCTCAATGCCAAGAACCAGCGCCGGCGCATCCACTACCTGCTGGAGCCCGGCTGGCGCGCCGATGCCGCGATCCAGGGCCTTGGCCGCTCGAACCGCACCAACCAGAAGCAGCCCCCGGTGTTTCGCCCCGTGGCGACCGACGTCAAGGGCGAGAAGCGCTTTCTGTCGACGATCGCGCGCCGGCTCGACACCTTGGGTGCCATCACCCGAGGCCAGCGCCAGACCGGCGGCCAGGGCCTGTTCCGCGCCGACGACAATCTGGAGAGCCCCTACGCCAAAGCCGCCCTCCGTCAGTTCTACCAATTGCTTTATGCCGGCAAGATCGAGGGCTGCTCGCTCGGCGACTTCCAGGACGCCACCGGTCTCGATCTCGTCGACCAGGACGGCTCGCTGCGCGAGGAATTGCCGCCGATCACGCAATTCCTGAACCGCATCCTGGCGCTCAGGATTGCGATGCAGAACCTGCTCTTCGCTGCGTTCGAGCAACTGCTTGACGCGCGCATCGAAGCCGCGGTTGCTGCCGGCACCTACGACATCGGCGTCGAGACCCTGACCGCCGAGAGCTTCCATGTCGCCGAGCGCCGTACGGTTTACACCCACGCCGCGACCGCCGCCGAGACCTGCTGTTACCGCGTGCTGCGCAAGGACCGCAACCGGCCCTTGCCGCTCGCCGAGGCGCTCGGTCTGGCGAAGGGGACCGGCGCACGGTTGCTGATCAACGAGCAATCGCATCGCGCCGCGGTGCAAGTCCCGGCATCGAGCCTGATGCACGACGACGGCACCATCCAGGCGCGCACCCGCCTGGTCCGGCCAATGAGCCGCGAGACCGTCACGTCGGACGAGTTCGCCCGCTCGCACTGGCGCAAGGCCACGCAAGCGCAATTCGCGCCATTGTGGGAAGCGGAATATGCCCGCGTCCCAGAATTCTCCGAGAGCAGCTTTCACATCATCACCGGCCTGCTGCTGCCGATATGGGACCGGCTGCCGGCGGAGAACATGCGGGTCTACCGCTTCGAGACAAATGACGGCGAACGCGTGATCGGCCGCCTGGTGACGCCGGAAGCACTCGAACGCGTCTATCAGGGCCTCGGCGTCAACGGGGCCCCTACCCTTTCCGATCAGAAAGCCTGGAGCGCGGTCATTGAGCGCGGCGCGGTGCTCGATCTTGCCGGCGGGCTGCAGATCCGCCGCTCGCTGGTGATGAGCATGCATCGCGTCGAGCTGACCGGCTTCACCGATGGCATGGTCCCTCAGCTGAAGGCGCTCGGCCTCACCTCCGAAATTATCGCCTGGCGCTTGCGGCTCTTCGTACCGGTCGTGGCAGATCGCGGCCCGGCATTGCTCTCAACACTCCTCGACCGCCACCCGCTCCTCCGCGCCGATTCCCGCGCCGCCTGATCCGGACATGTCCGGTGTTGAGCGCCGCCGATCTGGCGCGCCGCCTCGCGAGTGCCGCCGAGGCCGTGTGCCGTCATTACCTCTCCAACGGCCGTCGTTCGGGCCATTACTGGATCATCGGCGATGTCATGAACACGCCGGGCCGCAGCCTCTATGTGCGGCTTACCGGCCCCGACTCTGGCCCTGGTGCGGCCGGCAACTGGACCGATGCCGCGACCGAAGAGCACGGCGATCTGCTCGACCTCATCCGCCTCAATCGCGACCTTCCCAGCTTGCGCGAGGCGATGGACGAGGCGAGCCATTTTCTCGTCCTGCCACGCCCCAAGCGCAGCGCGCAAGTGCCGCGGGCACCGAGCGGTTCTCCCGAGGCCGCCCGACGCCTGTTCCGCGCCGGTCGGCGGCTTCCGGGCACACCGGCCGAGGCTTATCTGCGCGCTCGCAGCATCACCGCACGGCTCGACTGGCCCGCCTTGCGCTACCACCCGTCGGTCTACTATCGCACCGGCGAGGGTGCCCCGCTGGAAAGCTGGCCGGCGCTGCTTGCTGCCGTCACCGACCTCGACGGCAATATCACCGGCATCCAGCGCACCTGGCTGGATCCACAGCGTCCCGCGAAAGCGCCGCTTGCCGATCCGCGCCGTGCCCTCGGCCATCTGCGCGGCAACGGTGTGCGCTTCGGCAAGGCGGCCGACATCCTCGCCGCCGGCGAGGGTGTCGAGACCATGCTGGCGCTCAAATCGGTGCTGCCCTCCTTGCCTGTCATTGCCGGGCTCTCGGCCAACCATCTCGCCGCCCTCGATCTCCCCACTGCCCCCGGATCAGAGCCCGCGCCGGGCCAGATCCGGGGTCCGGGGCCGGCTCTGCGCCGTCTCTATGTCGCCCGCGACAACGATGCGGCTGGCCTCAAGGCGGCGACGCGTCTGCACGAACGCGGAGAAGCTCTCGGGATCGACGTGCGCGAGCTCGTGCCGGTCCATGGCGACTTCAACCTTGATCTATGCCGTCTCGGCCCCGAGGGCATGCGGGCACATCTCGAGGATCAGCTCGTCGCCTCCGACCGGACACGCTTTCTGCCCGATGCCCGCCGCTCCGATCCGCGGCGGTGACTTCCAGCGTCATTTCGGTTCATTCGGCGCCGCGCCGGAAGGAGGTACGCCTTTGTGCGCGCGGGCGGTGTGCCTCAGCCGGAAAAGAGCCGCGCATGCGGCCTTCCCGAGCGGCGATCTGCCGGCGGCGAGACCGGGTTGCAATGGCGCCGGCCAGCTATTTTCCGCCGCCGGGCTGATCATCCAACGGACACAAACCATGGGGAGCCCGCGATCAGCCCGGCTTTGCATCGCGAAGCAAAATAGCTGCCCGGCGCCATCCTCCGCTCTGCTCCGGTCCCTCGGGGTGCGACCCGGCTTCGCCGCCGGCCAAGGGATCGCCGTGAAGGCCGCGATCGGCGCGGCTGACCCTCTGGCAGAAAGGCGCCCCGCCATGGCACAAAACAACAGCCCCGTTCCCTTCCTCGACAGCGACACCGATCCCGAATTTCCTGCCGCCTCGCCGACCGCGCATCTGCTCGACGAACTCGCCCTCTACGGCTATCGCCCCGGTGATGACGAACCCGATCCCCGGCCATTGCCCGAACCCGATGCCGTGCAGGCCCAGCTCGACAATGCGGTCGAGGCGTTGAGCGCCATGCTGACCGGCACTCGCCTCGAGGACGATCTCGATGATCTCTTGTGGTCGTTCGTCAACCTGTTCCACCGCAAGCGCGACCGCATCGAGCGCGAGCTCGACCGCAACGAGCAGGCACAGCGCCGCGGCCAGGCCGAACAGGACGGCTCCGAGGTCAAGTCGGTCGAGCTCGAACGCCTGATCAATCAGGGCATCAGCCTGATCGAGCGCCGCAACGCCTTCGAATTCGTCCGCGACCACGCCGCCGAACTCTACGAGACCGCGACCGGCTCCGCCTGGCGCCCGCACACCGGGTCGATGGTCAATCACCGGGCATTGACCGCCGCGGTCATCGACAGCCGTGAATTTCTCGCCGCCCGCAGACGGGCCGACGCGCAAGTGCTGGCACCCGCCGGTACTTGTAGCGGCGCGCAATCGAAATGTGGCGGACGCGCAATCAAGGGCACTTTCGGACGCACAATCGGTGAGAACATCGGTGACCACGAACGCACGCTATCTGAGACTGAGCGCACGATTGGTGAGACGGACGCGAGATCGCGCAAACCCGACGCACATTATTTGAGACCGGAAGCCAAATCACTAAGTGACTGACAAGCACAAGATTACCGTCGCGGGGGCGAGAGCCGGTCCGCCGCACGGCTCTGATCTTCACCCCACCGCTGGACTTCGAGACGCCGATGAAGGTCGAAGACAAGCCACTGACCATGCCGCCGGCAGAAAAGACAGAGGACATCTGACAACCTGAAAATGATTTCCGGACGGGAATTTTGACGGTTTTCAGCCTCTCAGGCCCGCCGAGCGCGGCCGCCAGGAAATCGCCCGTTTTCCGCGCGGATCAGCCAGCAGCTCCGCCGCCCCGCGACGCCATCCGTCTCACGCATTTTGCGTCGAGCCGCTCGATCTCGCGTCCGTCTCACCGATCGTGCGCCCAATCTCAAACAGCGTGCGTCGGAACCACCCTACAGTCTCAGCTAATCTGCGTCGGAAACCGCCCTTGATTGCGCGTCGGGCCGTTCATCATTGCGCGCCGCTACATCTATTGGGCGTCGCCGCTGGAGGGGCGGCTGTGCGCGGGGCAGGAAGTGGCGCTGGTGGGCGCGGGCAATTCCGCGGGTCAGGCGGCGGTCTATCTGTCCAGCCAGGTCGCCAAGGTCTGGCTGATCGTCCGCGGACCGAGCCTGGATGCCAGCATGTCGCGCTACCTCGTCGACCGCATCGCCGCAAGACCAAACATCGAGGTCCTGACCCAGACGGCAGTCACCGCGCTCGAAGGGCAGGACGGCATTCTCGAAGCGATCCGCTGTCGCTCCCACCGATCCGGTGTAGAGGTGAGGCGGGCGATCCGCCACCTGTTTTTATTCATCGGTGCGGAGCCGAATACCGCGTGGTTGTCGCGGTCCGGCGTGACGCTCCCATCAGCGACGTACGCTCGGGATCGGTCAAACGAGTAGCCGCTGCAGTTGGTGAAGGCGCACAGGTGGTAGCCGCGCTTCACGCCTTCCTCGCGGAGGTCGGCGACAGAGCCGCGCTCCCCGCCAACATCGGGGGACACTGATGTCAGACGAATGCACCCATGCCGCCGCCATTCGCGACGTGACGCCAAGCGCGCTCGGCTGCGAGGAGTGCCTGTAGATCGGCTCGCCATGGGTGCATCTGCGCCTATGCCGAACCTGCGGCCATGTCGGCTGTTGCGACGACTCGCCGAACCGCCACGCGACCAAGCACTTTCACGCGACGAGCCATCCGATTGTCGAAGGCTATGACCCGTCCGAAGGCTGGGGATGGTGTTACATCGACGAGATCATGCTCGACCTCAGCGATCACGCCACGCCGCACAACGGTCCTATCCCTCGCTACTATTAAATCGGCGCCGGCCGGGATTCCGCCGGTCGCGACGATGCGTTCACCCGCCCCATAGGATTTGCGCTCGCCGAACCTTGCCAGCCGATCGATTTCCGCCGGTTCCAGCACCGGGAACATCTGGTCGCGTCGGGCTTCGATGAGCGGATGTACAGACTGGGGCATTGTTTCCCTCACGGGCAGGCTAACGCCAGGTGGACCTCGCTGCCAACCGTGGTCGATCATCGCGCTTTGAAACATATGGGTGTTAGGCTGCGAACTCTTAATTCCCGCACATTGCGGTTGCTCTGCCGTGAATGGAAGTGGCCGACCTCATCCGCCGCGGGTCACCCGCCGTTGGGCCGAGGGCGCCAAACCGGACAGCATGATTGTCGGACGGGAAAACGGACGACGAGCGCCACGTCGGCGGAGATCGGCAGGCGCCGCCACATAGCGTTCAAAAAACACCGCCAGATAATGTTCAAAATGACACTCAGCCGCTCCGCGGCGCGCTGGTTTATTATTGATAACAGATTTTATCAAGAATAGAATCCCAGGCATGACCGACGTCTCGCTCCCGACCCCAATCGCCCCCGCCGAACGGCTCCTTACCGCCCCGGAATATCACCGGCTCGCCAATGTTCCGCCCGAGATCGAGTGGTTC
>DASYNW010000236.1:0-41873 GCA_036008325.1 Allostellaceae bacterium | reverse complement strand
TGGTGTGGGAGAATGTCGCGTTCGGGCTGATCCAGGGGCGCGGCATGGAACGGCAGGCGGCAAGGGAGGTGGCGCTCACCAAGCTCGCCGCGGTCGGGCTCGGCCGCGAGGTCGGCCAGCTGCGGCCGGCCGAGCTGTCGGGCGGCATGCAAAAGCGGGTGGCGCTCGCCCGCGCGGTCGCCGCCGATCCGGAAATCATCTTCTTCGACGAGCCGACCACCGGCCTCGATCCGATCATGGCCGATGTGATCAACGACCTGATCGTCAAATGCGTGCGCGAATTGGGCGCCACCGCGGTTTCGATCACCCACGACATGGTCAGCGCCCGCAAAATCGCCGACCGGATCGCGATGCTGCACAAAGGGCAGATCGTCTGGCACGGAGCGGCGGCCGAGATCGATCGTTCCGGCAACCCCTATGTCGACCAGTTCATCAACGGGCGCGCCGAAGGGCCGATCCATATGGAGGTCGGCCGCGGATGATCGCCGCCCCGGCCTCTCGCCCGGTCTGCCGCGGCTGAGTCGATGGCGCGGGCCCAGGCGCGATTCGTCTGCCAGCGCTGCGGCGCGGCACACCCCAAATGGACCGGCCGGTGCGAGGATTGCGGGGCCTGGAACAGCCTGATCGAAGAGCAGCCGCGCGAACGGGTTCCCCGGGGCCTCGACCGCCAGGATGGCCGCACCCTCGACTTTGTCGGACTGACCGGGCCGAGCCTGTTGCCGCCGCGCCGGCAGACCGGCATCGCCGAGCTCGATCGCGTGTGCGGCGGCGGGTTTGTGGCGGGCTCGGCGATCCTGGTCGGCGGCGATCCCGGCATCGGCAAATCGACCCTGCTGCTGCAAGCCGCGGCGGCGATCGCCTCGGCCGGCGGCAAAGGGGCCAGTCTCGCCAATGGCACGAGTGCCGCCTACATCACCGGCGAGGAGGCGATCGACCAGATCCGGCTGCGCGCGCTGCGGCTCGGGGTCGAGGCCTGCCCGGTGCAGCTGGCCGCGGCGAGCAACGTGCGCGACATCCTCTCCTCGATCGACCGCGCCGACGCGCCCGGCCTCGTCGTCATCGATTCGATCCAGACCATGTATCTTGATACCCTCGACAGCGCCCCCGGCACGGTGAGCCAGGTGCGCGGCGCGGCACAGGAATTGATCCGGGTCGCCAAGCAGCGCGGCTTTGTGCTGATCCTCGTTGGCCACGTGACCAAGGAAGGCGTCATCGCCGGGCCGCGGGTGCTCGAGCACATGGTCGACACCGTCTTATACTTCGAGGGCGAGCGCGGGCATCGGTTCCGCATTTTGCGCGCGGTCAAGAACCGCTTTGGCGCCACCGACGAGATCGGGGTGTTCGAGATGAGCGACCGCGGGCTGGTCGAGGTGCCGAACCCCTCGGCGCTGTTTCTCGGCGGGCGTCAGGGGGCGGGAGCGAACGCCGACGATGGCGATGACCTGTCCGATGGATCGGGCTCCGGCGCGGTCAGCGGCACCGCGGTGTTCGCCGGCATCGAGGGCACCCGCCCGGTGCTGGTCGAGGTGCAGGCCCTGGTGGCGCCGGCCTTGCTCGGGACCCCGCGGCGGGCGGTGGTCGGCTGGGACGGCACCAGGCTGGCGATGATCACCGCGGTGCTCGATGCGCGCTGCGGGCTGTCACTCGGCGCCAACGACATTTATCTGAATATCGCCGGCGGCTTGCGCATCGCCGAGCCGGCGGCGGATCTGGCGGTGGCGGCGGCCTTGCTCTCGGCGCTGAGCGAGACCCCGGTCCCGGCCGACACCGTGGTCTTTGGCGAGATCGCGCTGTCGGGCGAGGTGCGCCCGGTCGGCCATACCGAAGCGCGCCTGAAAGAGGCGGCCAAGCTCGGCTTTTCCGAAGCCTGGGTCCCGAGAGGCGGCGGCAAGCGGCGCGGCTCTGCCGCCGGAACCGGGCCGGCCACGGTGGCGATGGCGCATCTGAGCGATCTGGTGGCTCGCCTGACGCCGCAACGCGCGGCGCGGCACCCCCGGACCGGTGGCCAAGCCGGGGGACGGATCGTCCGACCGGTCGGGGTGGTGTCGTGAACGCCGTCGATCTTGCGGTTCTCGCAGTCATCGCACTTTCGGCGGTGTTCGCCTTCGCCCGCGGTTTCGTGCGCGAGGCCTTGTCGATCGTCGCCTGGGCGGGTGCGGCGCTGATCACGCTCTATGGGTTCAATGACACCAGCGGCATCGTCGCCCGGTTTGTCCGCACGCCGCTGCTCGCCGACCTCGTCGCCGCCGCCGGGCTGTTCCTCATTTCGCTGATCGGGTTGACGATCCTGACCGGCTATGTCGCCGGCCGCGTCAAATCGAGCGCGCTGTCGCCGATCGACCGGACCTTGGGGCTGGTGTTCGGGGTGGTGCGCGGCGCCATCCTGGTTTCGCTCGCCTATCTGGTGCTCGACATCAGCCTGCCGCCGACCGATCGCCCGGACTGGCTGCAGGACGCCAGAAGCCAGCCGTTTCTGGCGCAGGGGGCGGACCTCTTGCGCGGGCTGATGCCGCAATCCATGCAGGTGGAGAGCGCGTCGGCGATCGACGGCAGCCGGCATGCGCTGAGCCAGGCCCAGGCGGCCCGCGATGCGATGGGCGCGCTGTCGGCTCCGGCCGCACCGATCGCGCCAAAGTCGGCCGATATGCCGGCGCCGGCATACAAGCCCGCCGAGCAGCGCGATCTGGACCGGCTGATCAACAACGCGCGATAGCGGCGGGGTTGCGGCATGGCGTCTCACTCGCATTGGCACCGCCGGGTGACCATTTTCAGGCAGCCGAGACGAGGATCGCCCATGCTCCCGACCGGTCCATCGACCGCCGATCAGCCGACCGCCGCGCCAATGGTCCCCCGGCCTGGGGATGCCGCGCCTGGGGATGCGGATTCCGGGGACGCCGATCATCTGCGCGAGGAATGCGGCGTGTTCGGGGTCTATGGTCACCCCGAGGCGGCGGCGCTGGTTGCGCTCGGCCTGCACGCGCTGCAGCACCGTGGCCAGGAAGCGGCCGGCATCGTCGCCTATGATGGCGAGCAGTTCAGCGCCCATCGCGGGATGGGGCAGGTCAGCGACAATTTCAGCTCGAAAGAGGTAATCGCGCGGCTGCCGGGGCGTGCTGCGATCGGCCATGTGCGCTATGCGACCACCGGCGAGGTGGCGCTGCGCAACGTGCAGCCGCTGTTCGCCGATTTCGAGTTCGGCGGGCTCGCCATCTGCCACAACGGCAACCTGACCAACTCCTACCAGCTGCGCCGGCGCCTCGTGCATCGCGGCAGCCTGTTCCAATCGACCAGCGACACCGAGGTCATCGTCCACCTGATTGCCACCAGCCTCAAGGAAACCGTGGTCGACCGGCTGACTGACGCGCTGCGCCAGGTCCAGGGCGCCTATTCGCTGGCGGCCCTGTCGCAGGACGGGATGATCGCCGTGCGCGACCCGCTGGGGGTGCGGCCGCTGGTGCTGGGCCGGCTCGGCGACGCGTGGATCGTGTCGTCGGAAACCTGCGCGCTCGACATTATCGGCGCCGATTTCGTGCGCGACGTCGCCGCCGGCGAGATCGTCATCATCGGCCCTGACGGGGTCCGCAGCCTGTTGCCGTTCGGCCGCCGCGACAGCCGGTTCTGCGTTTTCGAGCACATCTATTTCGCCCGGCCCGACAGCGTCGTCGAAGGCACCAGCGTTTACGAAGCGCGCAAGCGCATCGGCCGCGAACTCGCCCGCGAAAGCCATATCGACGCCGACATCGTCGTGCCGGTGCCCGATTCGGGGGTGCCGGCGGCTCTCGGCTATTCGCAGGAATCGGGGGTGCCGTTCGAATTGGGGATCATCCGCAACCATTATGTCGGACGCACCTTTATCGAGCCGACCGAGCAGATCCGCCATCTTGGGGTGCGGCTCAAGCACAACGCCAGCCGCGCCAACCTGCAGGGCAGGCGGGTCATCCTGGTCGACGATTCGATCGTGCGCGGCACCACCTCGATCAAGATCGTCGAGATGGTCCGGCGCGCCGGCGCGCGCGAGGTTCACATGCGGATCTCGAGCCCGCCGACCAGCCATTCTTGCTATTACGGCATCGCCACGCCGGGGCGCGACCAGCTGCTCGCCGCGCGCTACGACGTCGCCGGGATGGCCGACTATATCGGTGTCGACAGTCTCGCCTTTCTGTCGATCGAAGGCCTCTACCGGGCGATGGGCGAAGCCGGCCGCGACCCGCTGGCGCCGCGCTTTTGCGACGCCTGCTTTACCGGCGATTACCCGATCCCGCTGATCGACGCCGACAACGGCAAGGTCTCGGTGCAGCTGTCATTGCTCGCCGAGCCGGCCTGAGAGCCGGGCTTTGTTGACCGAGGGCGCGGCACCGGGCGGCCGGCTCGCCGGCACAATCGCGCTGATCACCGGCGCCTCGCGAGGCATCGGCGCTGCGGTCGCGCGGCGTTTCGCCGGCGAGGGGGCGCATGTCGTGCTGGCGGCGCGCACGGTCGGCGGTCTCGAAGAGCTCGACGACCAGATTCGCGCCGAGGGCGGCAGCGCCACCCTGGTGCCGCTCGATCTGCGCGAATTCGCCAAGATCGACGAGATGGCGGCGGCGCTCTACGAGCGCTATCGCCGGCTCGACATCCTGGTCGGCAATGCCGGCGAGATCGGCATGTTTTCGCCGCTCTCCGATATTCCCCCGAGCGTGTGGAACGAGGTCGTCGACCTCAACCTGACTGCCAACTGGCGCCTGATCCGGGCGATGGACCCGCTGCTGCGCGCCGCCCCCGCCGGGCGCGCGATCTTTGTTACGAGCGCCGCCGCCCGCAGCACCTACGCCTATTGGGGTCCGTACGCGGTCAGCAAGGCCGGCCTCGAGGAGCTGGTCAGGATCTATGCTGCAGAGATCGCCCGGACCAAGGTGCGCGCCAATCTGATCGATCCCGGCGTGGTCCGCACCCGGCTGCGCAACCGCGGCTTCCCGGGCGAGGACGCGACCCTGCTGCCGCCGCCCGAAAGTGTGACCGACGCATTCCTCGGCCTCGCCATGCCGGAGTGCCTGCGCAACGGCGAGCTGGTGCGGGTTCCGGCCGCTGCGGCATAGAAGGGTCCGAGGCGATGCTGGCCGCGGCGTTATTTGGCGGTTTTGGTTTTCGCAGCCTTTGACTTGCTGGTGACGCGCCGGCCGGCCGCGTGAAAGCCCGACTGATCGGCTTCCTTTTGGCACATGAAGGCGCCGTGCTTGGTCTTGCCGTAATAGCGGTTGCCGCTGGTGTGGTAGGCTTTGGAGCCGGCGAGGTTGACCCAGACCACGGCATCGCCCGGACAATGGGATTTGGCCGCCTGCTCGGAGGTGAACTGGTCGGCGGCGAGGCTCGAAGTCTCGCTCGGCCGCGCCTTTTTGCTATGTAGCGAAGACGTCGCAGCCGGGTGCGCGGCCGGCGTCTGAGCAGCAACCTGGCCCGCAGCGGTAATGACCAGGGCCGCCCCGAGCGCAACCATTCGCATCCAACCGGCGCCGCGGAAAGAAGCGATAATCTCCTTCATGCCGCCATCCCCTTCTCGATCAGTGGCCAACCCCCGAACCCACGCGGGCAGCCGGCGTGCCATTCTTCGCCGCAGCGGATCGCCCGCGACCTGTCCCAAGGCCGCATTATTCATATCGCGCCATATCACAGCAGTAAAGAACTCACAAATCCGACAGCGCTTCTTCAATTCCAACGCGATCGGATTCGAGGCGTTACGCGCCGCCTCATTGCCCGCCGTATGGGTTCTTGCCCTGCCGCATCATCAGCCGGATCGGCGTGCCGGGCAGGCCGAACGCCTCGCGCAACGCGTTGACCAGGTAGCGCCGGTACGAATCGGGCAGCTCGCTCGGCTTGGAAGCGAACAGCGCGAAACTCGGCGGCCGGGTGTTGACCTGGGTCATATAGCGCAGGCGCAGCCGGCGGCCGGCGACGAGCGGCGGCGGATGGCGCTGCTCGGTCCCGGCGAGCCAGCGATTGAGGTCGGCGGTGGCAATCCGCCGGTTCCATACCGCGTCGGCGGCGGCGACCGCCTCCATCATCGCCTCGAGGCCATAGCCGGTCAGCCCCGACACCGGGACGAGGGCGACGCCCTGAACCTGCGGCAGCGAGATCGACAACCGCTCGCGCAGCAGCTTCAAGGCCGCGGCGCCGTTCGCCACCACATCCCATTTGGTGGCGGCGAGGATCAACGCCCGGCCCTCCTCGGCGACCATCCGGCCGATGGTCAAATCCTGCCGCTCGAGCGGCTGCAAGGCGTCGAGCACCAGAACCACGGTCTCGGCAAAGCGGATCGCGCGCAGCGCGTCGCCGACCGAGAGCTGCTCGATGCGGTCTTCGACCCGCGCCCGCCGGCGCATCCCGGCGGTGTCGACGAGGCGGATCGGCCGGCCCCGCCAGACCCAGCCGACGGCGATCGCATCGCGGGTGATCCCGGCCTCGGGCCCGGTCAAGAGCCGCTCTTCGCCGATGAGCCGGTTGACCAGGGTCGACTTGCCGACATTGGGGCGGCCGATGATCGCGAGCTGCAGCGGCTTGGCCGGCATGTCCGGCGTCGCTTCCAGAGCTGGCAAAGGTTCGGCGGCGAAGGGCGCCAGGCGCTCGTAGAGCATCCCCAGCCCCTCGCCGTGCTCGGCCGAAATCGGCACCGGGTCGCCGAGGCCGAGCCGATAGGCTTCGCCGATGCCGGGAAGGGTGGCACGTCCCTCGGTCTTGTTGGCGACAAGGACGACCGGCTTGCCGCAGCGCCGCAGCCAGCCAGCAAAATGGCGGTCGGCTTCGGTGACGCCGGCGCGCGCATCGATGACGAGGAGCGCCAGATCGGCTTCGGCGAGCGCCTGTTCGGTCTGCACCTGCATGCGCCCGGCAAGCGAGGCCGGCGCCGCCTCGGCGAGCCCGGCGGTATCGATTGCGCGAAATTCGAGATCGGCGATCCGGCCGGCACCTTCGCGGCGGTCGCGGGTCAGCCCCGGCGTGTCGTCGACCAGAGCCAGCCGGCTGCCGACGAGCCGGTTGAACAGGGTCGACTTGCCGACGTTTGGGCGTCCGAGGATGGCGACCACAAGGCTCATTGGGAGGCGCTGCCCCAAGCTATGACCGCGCAAGGCGAAACGGGTCAGCGATAGGCGGAAAGCTCGCCGTCGTCGCTCAGGACATAGAGGGTGTTGTCGGCGATCACCGGGTCGACAAACGCGCCGGCGGGCATTTGCTCGCGGCCGAGAGGCGCCCCGGTATAGGGCGAGACCGAAAGCGCCCAGCCGTTCGAGGACAAGAGGATCAGCCGATCGCTGCCGAGCACCGGGCCGGCCCATTCGATCGGGTCTTCCTTTGCCTTTTCATCCTCATAGCTCGGCAGCTGGCGCACCCAGCGCACCTTGCCGTCATTGCGCGTCAGACAGATCAGCTCGTTGTCGTTCGACAGCACATAGACATAGTCGCCGGCGACCCAGGGGCCGTGGGTCGAGCCGATGTCCTGCTCCCAGTTGCGCTCGCCGGTGCGCAGGTCGATCGACACCATGCGCCCGCTGTGGCTGACGGCGAACACCCGGCCGCGATCGATGACCGGCCGGCCGCGGATATCGGCCAGCGCCGACACCGCATCGGAGTTGCGCGCCGCGGCGAGATTGTCGGACCATAGCGACCGCCCGTTCTCGACGGTCAGCGCATAAAGCTCACCCGAGGAATAGCCCACCACGACGACTTCGCCCTCGACTGCCGGGCTCGAGCTGCCGAGCAGCCCCGCGACCTCGGGGATGCCGTCCTGGCTCCATAGCCGCCGTCCGTCATCGGTAGCCAGTGCCACCAGCTCGTTTTCGACGGTCACGACAAAGACCCGGCCGTCGGCCACCGTCGGGCCGCTGCGCACCGGGGCGCCGACGCCGGTTTTCCAGATCACCTTGCCGGTGGCTGGATCGAGCGCCAAGACCTGGGCGTAGCCGGTCGACACGTAAAGACGCCCCTTCCAGAAAGCGATCCCGCCGCCGAAGGAATTGCCGTGATTGCCCGGCTTGAGGTCCACGCTCCAGATCCGGTCGCCATTCGCGGCAGCGTAGGCGCCGACCCGGGAGCCGCCGTCCATCGCGTAAACCCGTCCGCCCTCCACCACCGGCTGGGCCAGGACTTGGGTGTATCGCCCAGAGCCTTCGCCGATGCTGATTTTCCATGCCGGGGTGAGCCGGTACGGCAGCGCCAGATGCTGCATGGCGTGGTTCGGATACCCGCCCGGCTCGGGCCAGTCGGTGTTGACCGTCGGCTTCGGCAGGCTGATCGCGATCCGGGCGAGGTTGGGATCGGGCTTGAGCTCGCGATCGAGGCTGAGGACTGAGATCCGCTCGCCCGGCAGCGGCTGTTTCTTGTCGGCGAACCAGCTGCACCCGTAGAGCGCCAATCCGACGAGCAACAGCGGGGCGACGGCGGCAGGGCGGAGCGTCGCGCGGTTGGGACCCGGACTATTGGAACCTGGACTAAGGGGCAAGCGCTGCCGCCATCTCGGCCGCTCGGGCGCGCACCCCGCGCGGGGCCGCCAGATCATCGGCGAGCTTCTCGTAGAGCGCGCGCGCGTCCTTGTCGTCGCCGAGACTGAGCTGTGCCGCGGCGGTCAGCTCGACCGCGGTCGGGCGCCATGGATTGCCGCGAGCCGTCAGCGGCGCCAGGCGGGCGATCGTCGCCCGCGGATCGGCCTCGGGTGTGGCCTGCATGACCGAAAGCAGCACCGCCAGATCGCGAAACGCCGGATCGACGCCGCCTGCTTTGGCGATGCCGTCATAGATCGCGACGGCGCCCTTGCGATCGCCCGACTTGACCCGCATGGCCGCGTCCTCGAAGGAGGCCAGAACCGAGTAGCCGCCGCCTTCCCCCACGATCGAGGCAAAAACGATCGCCGCATCGGCGGTCTTGCCGGCGCCGGCCAGCGCCATCGCCCCGGCATAGCGCGCCGATTGCGCCTGGCGCCAGGCCAGCTCGTGCGCGCGCCACGCAACCACGCCGCCGGCGATCGCCAAGGCCAGCGCCGCCGCGGCGATCACATAGCGCCCGTAGCGCGACCACAGCTTTAAGAAATTGTCCCGACGAAGCTCTTCGTCGATCTCGCGAAAGATGTCGCTCACACAAGCTCCGGCCGGCCCTCGCTGGAAAGAGCGGCCACCATACCCGCTCGCCGCCGGGGAGGCAAATCGCGCCCGCCCCGACCCGGCAGGCGGATACCCGGGGCCGCCTTGACAAGCGGCGCGGTTCCATGCCGTGTACCGGCTCGCCTGCAACCCCCGCGCCGGACCAACCGCCAATGCACGCCTATCGCACCCATACCTGCGCCGCGTTGCGCCTCGCCGATGCGGGGCGTCCGGCCCGGCTGTCGGGGTGGGTCCACCGCAGGCGCGACCACGGCCATCTGCTGTTTATCGATCTGCGCGATCACTACGGCATCACCCAGTGCGTGATCGACGCCTCCTCGCCGCTGTTCCCAGCCGCCGACGCGCTGCGCCTGGAAAGTGTGGCGACGATGACCGGGCGGGTCGCCGCCCGTTCGCCCGACACTGTCAACCCCAGGCTCAATACCGGCGAGATCGAACTCGTGATCGCCGCGATCGAAATCCAGTCGGAGGCCCTGCCGCTGCCGTTCCCGGTCAACAGCGATGCCGAATACCCCGAGGAGATGCGCCTCGCGTACCGCTTTCTCGATCTGCGGCGCGAGCAGATGCACGCCAACATAATGCTGCGCTCGCAGGTCATCGCCTCGATCCGCCGGCGGATGATCGCCCAGGGCTTTGCCGAATTTCAGACGCCCATCCTGACCGCCGACTCGCCCGAGGGCGCGCGCCCCTATTACGTGCCGAGCCGGCTGCACCCGGGCGAATTCTACGCGCTGCCACAGGCGCCGCAGCAATTCAAGCAATTGCTGATGGTCGCCGGGTTCGACCGCTATTTCCAGATAGCGCCGTGCTTTCGCGACGAAGCAGGGCGCGCCGACCGCGCGCCGGGCGAGTTCTACCAGCTCGATCTCGAAATGTCGTTTGTGACGCAGGAGGATGTGTTTGCCGCGGTCGAGCCGGTGCTGCACGGCATCTTCGAGGAATTCGGCGATGGCCGGCCGGTCACCGGCACGCCCTTTCCCCGCATCGCCTATCGCGACGCGATGCAGCGCTACGGCACCGACAAGCCCGATCTGCGCAACCCGATCGAGATGCGCGATGTTACCGCGCATTTTCGTGGCTCGGGATTTAAGGTGTTCGCCAACCTGATCGAGGCCGATCGCGAGACGCGCGTCTGGGCGATCCCGGCGCCAAAAGGCGGCAGCCGGGCCTTTTGCGACCAGATGAATTCCTGGGCCCAGTCCGAAGGCCAGCCGGGCCTCGCCTACATTTTCTTCCGCGACGGCGAGGGTGCCGGGCCGGTTGCCCGCAATCTCGGGCCGGAGCCGACCGAAAGGCTGCGCCTCGAACTCGGTCTCGGCGACGGCGACGCGGTCTTTTTCGTGTGCGGCATCCCGCGGCAATTCGCACCGTTCGCCGCGGCCGCGCGATTGAAGATCGGGGGCGATCTCGGCCTGGGCAGGGACGCTGTCTTAGAGTTCTGCTGGATCGTCGATTTTCCGATGTACGAGCGCGACGAGGAGACCGGACGCATCGATTTCAGCCACAACCCGTTCTCGATGCCGCAAGGCGGTCTCACCGCGCTCGAACAGCAGGATCCGCTCGAGATCGTCGCCCACCAGTACGACATCGTGTGCAACGGGGTCGAGCTGGCCTCGGGCGCGGTCCGCAATCACCGCCCCGAAATCATGTACAAGGCTTTCGCCATCGCCGGCTATTCGGCGGCCGAGGTCGAAGCCCGCTTCTCGGGCATGCTGAACGCCTTCAAATACGGTGCTCCCCCGCATGGCGGTCTGGCGCCCGGCATCGACCGCATCGTCATGCTGTTGGCCGACACCCCGAACATCCGCGAGGTGATCGCCTTCCCGATGAACCAGCAGGCCCGGGACCTGTTGATGCAGGCGCCGGCCCCAATCCCGCCGGAGCGGTTGCGCGAATTGCACATCCGGGTGGTGACGCCGGCACAAGCGGGGGCAAAGCCCTGACCGGACCGGCGCGAGGCCGCGGCGGCGTCGCTGCAATGATCGCGCGGCGCCTTGCTTCTGTTGTGTTTGCCCTTGGGCTCGCCACGGCGGCAGCGCACGCGGCCGAGATCGCGCCGCACCGGGCGCTCTATTCGATGAGCTTGGGATCGACCCGCACCGATTCGGGGGTGATCGATGCCAACGGCACGATGGACTACGAGTGGGGCGAGACGTGCAACGGCTGGACCATCGAGCAGCGCTATCGGCTCAAGATGCGCTATGCCGAAAGCCACGACGTCGAGATCGCCTCGAGCTTTGTCACCTGGGAGTCGAAGGACGGGCTGCGCTATCGCTTCAACCAGCGGCAGACGCGAAATGGCCAGCTCGATCAGGAGATCCGCGGCGAGGCCCGGCTCGACGGCCCCGGCAAGGGCGGGGTCGCCGTATTTATCAAGCCGCACGCGCATATCATCCAGCTGGCGCCCGGCGTGCTGTTCCCGAGCGCGCACACGATCCTGCTGATCGATCAGGCCGAGGCGGGAACGACGTTCGTTTCGCGCCAGGTGTTCGATGGCGCCGCCGATGAGAACGCGGTTCAGGTCTCGGCCGTGATCGGCACCAAGGTTACCGCCGACCCGGCCTCGGCAAAGCTGAGCCCGCTGCTGGAGCGGCCCGGCTGGTATGTCCGGCTCGCCTTCTTCCCGGTCGATGCGGCTGCCGAGGAGCCGGATTACGAGCTCGGGATGCACCTTCTCGACGACGGCGTCTCACGCGACATGGTGATCGATTACGGCGATTATTCGATCCATGCCAAGCTCGACGACATCGAGGCGCTGGGCAAGCCGCACTGCTGATCGCCGCCCGCCGCCGCGGAGCTGATCGGGCGCTGCACCAGACCTGCGCTGCACCATCTCTGCGGCCGGAGCGGCGGCGAGATCCTCGACAGCGCGCCGCGGTCCTACGGAGCCGACGCCGATCAGGCGATAGCAGCTGACCCAAGTCGGCTGCGCGGGCGAGGAGCCCGAGGCTTTTGCCGGCGGCAGCACGAGGCATTTCCGGCGCTCATCAAATCTTAAGTCCGAGCCGTTAAACCCGATCGACAAAATCATGAACACGGGGGATTTGTGCATGGCGCTCACCCGCTTAGACGTTGTTTGAGCATCTTTTTTCAGGCCCGCGAAGCATGATTCCCGCTGCTCCGACCTTCGATGGCGCAGGCTCCCGGCCGCGACGCCGGAAGATCTTGATCGTCGAGGACAATGATCTCAATATGAAGCTGTTCAACGATCTTCTTGTGGCGCATGGTTACGAGACGCTGCAGACCAAAGACGGCCACGAGGCGCTCGCGCTGGCCCGCCGGCATCGTCCCGGTCTGATTCTGATGGACATTCAACTTCCCGAGGTCTCGGGTCTCGAAGTCACCAAGTGGATCAAGGAAGACGAACAACTTAAATCGATTCCGATCATTGCCGTGACCGCGTTCGCCATGAAAGGGGACAGGGAAAAAATGCGCAACGGCGGTTGCGAAGATTACATCGCAAAACCGATTTCGGTGGCGAGCTTTCTGCAAACGGTCGGGCGTTTTCTCGCTTGAGTGACGCGATAACCTGAGAGTCTTTGAAAGACGCAATCAACTATTTTGGATGAGAGCGATCGATGTCGGGGCGGGTGCTGGTCGTCGATGACATAGAAATCAACGTCAAGCTGCTCGAGGCCAAGCTGTCGAGCGAGTATTTCGACGTGCTGACCGCCTATAGCGGCAGCTCCGCCTTGGAGATTGCCGAGGCCGAGCTGCCCGACGTCATCCTGCTCGACGTGATGATGCCGCGGATGGACGGTTTCGAGGTCTGCCGCCGCCTGAAGGCAAACCCGCGGACCGCCGATCTACCGGTGGTCATGGTGACGGCGTTGTCCGACGCCGCCAACCGGCTGCGTGGGCTGGAGGCCGGGGCCGACGATTTCCTGACCAAGCCGGTCAGCGACATTGCTCTGTTCGCGCGGGTGCGCTCGCTGGTCAGGCTGCGGCGGATGATGGAGGAATGGCGGCTGCGCGACGAGATCTGCGGCCGCTTTGGCGGCGGGGCTGCCGCTACCGCGGATGGCGGGCCGGCCTGCATCCTGATCGTCGAAGAAGATGCGTTCGCCGCGGCCAGGATTGCGGAAACTTTGGCGATTGCTCACCGGGTGAGCGTGGTCGGCAGCTGCGCCGAAGCCCAATTGCGCCTCGACCCCCAGACCGAGCTGGTTATCGCCAGCCTGACGACCCCCGATCCCGACCCGCTGCGCCTCGTTTCGCAATGCCGGGCCAACGAGCTTTTCCGCCAATTGCCGATCCTGCTGATCGCCGGGGATCGCGATCTGCCCCGCCTCGCCAAGGGGCTCGATCTCGGGGCGAACGATTATCTGATCCGCCCGGTCGACCGCAACGAGCTGTTGGCGCGGACCGGCATCCAGATTCGCCGGAAGCGGCTGCAGGACCGCCTCAACGAAAACTATCAGCGCAGCATGTCGCTGGCCCTCGCCGATGAGCTGACCGGCCTCTACAACCGGCGGTATGTGCTGGCCCATCTCGACGAGCTGGTCGTGCGGGTCAACCGAGACGGCGTCGGCGCGGCGGTTCTGCTGGTCGACATCGATCATTTCAAGCGGGTCAACGACACCTATGGCCATGCCGCGGGCGACGACGTGCTGCGCGAGCTGTCAGCCCGGGCGATGAACGCGGTCCGCACGGTCGACCTCGTCGCCCGGCTGGGTGGCGAGGAATTTGTCGTGGTCATGCCTGAGACCGATCCGGCGATCGCTGCTGCGGTGGCCGAGCGGCTGCGGCTGGCGGTCGCGGGCGAACCGTTCGTCATCCGCGCGAGCGGCGAGCGGCTGCGTGTCACCGTCAGCATCGGGGTCACGACCGCAACGCCATGGAACGAGCATCGCGAACGGCTGCTCAAGCGCGCCGACGACGCCCTCTACCAGGCGAAAGCGCAGGGGCGCGACCAGGTCGTGGCCGAGCCGACCAAGGTCGGGGCGCGCCTGGGAGGCCTGCTGCCGCACCCGGTCGAGCAAATGCCGCTTTGAGCGCGGTCGGGAGCAGCCGACCTCCGCGCGCAACAACCGGCTTACGACGCCTCATTCCAGGCGGCGATGTCAAGCCAGGTGCTCTGATAGGTGGCGCCTTCGCCCAGATCGGTGTAGCGGTCCGAGCATAGGAGATTGATCGTGCCCGATCCGGTCTCGCCATCGGGGCGCTGGCCCGGAACCAGGACGACGCCCGGTTGAACCTCGTCGCCGACGCGCAGCATCAGGCCGACCGAACCGCGTTCGTTGAACAATCGCACCCTCTGGCCGTCGGCCAGCCCACGGACCTGCGCATCTTCGGAATGCAGGATGCAGCAGGGCGGGCCCTCGCGCCGGCGCAGGAATTCGACGCCGGAAAACGCAGTGTGGCTCTGGAAATAGCCGGGAGCGGTCAGGAGGCGCAATGGCCAGCGCGCCGCCTGGCGTTCCTCGTCCGCGTCGGGCTGCCAATCGGGCATCGGCGCCAGGCCCAGCGCCGCCATCTGGTCGGAATAGAATTCGAGCTTTCCCGAGGGCGTGCGAAATCGCTGGCCGACCTGCGGCGCCAGGCGCACCGGCCCGGCCGCGCAAATCTGCACGGGATCGAGCGCCCCGGCGGGTCCGCTCGCGCCGTGCAGCATCGCCGCGGCGATCTCGTGCGGCGCCATGCGGAATACCGGATCGGTCAGCCCCAGCCGCCCCGCCAGGGTCTGGGTCAGGCGGAAATTCGACCACGCCTCGCCTTGCGGCGGCACCGCGGCCGGCGCGTATTGCAGGTAGTAGGTGCCGTAGGCGCGATAGAGATCTTCGGTTTCAAGATAGGTGGCGGCCGGCAATACGATGTCGGCATAACGCGCGGTCAAGGACAGAAACGGGTCGTGGACCACAGTGAACAGATCCTCGCGCGCGAGCCCGCGACGCACCTTGCCGGCATCGGGGCAGGTCACCGCCGGATTGTTGGCGGCGACGAGGAGCCCGCGGATTGGCGGGTCGGCGAGCTCGAGCAATGCCTCGCCCAAGCGCAGATGGTTGACCGTGCGGGTCTCGGCCGGGCCAGACGGCTTGCGCACGAAATCGTAATCGAGCTCGCACGAGGCGGCGGTCAGCAACAGGGCGCCGCCGCCCGCTCGACCGTAGGCGCCGGTCAGGCCCGGCAGCAGCGCCGCCGCGCGCAGCGCCTGGCCGCCTCGGGCGAGCCGGGTCATGCCTTCGCCGAGCCGGATGAACGACGCCTTCGCCCGGCCGTAGAGTGCCGCGAAATGCTCGATGTCGGCGATTGCGAGACCGGTGATCGCGGCGGCGCGCTCGGGCGGGAAGTGCGGCAGGACCTCGCGCTCGAGCCGATCGAAGCCCGTTGTGTGCCGGGCGAGGTAGGCGCGGTCGCACAACCCGTCGCGCGCCAGGATGTGCATGACCCCCAGAGCCAGGGCCGCATCGGTGCCGATGCGGATGGGGAGGTGCCGGTCGGCCTGGCGCGCGGTGCGGCTGCGGCGCGGGTCGATGACCACCAGCTCGACACCGCGTTTTCGCGCCGCTTCGACCTTGGCCCAGAAATGCACGTTGGTGGCGACGAGATCGGCGCCCCAGGCGACGATCAGATCGGCGTGGACGACCGATTCGGGGTCGGCGCCGCCAATCGGCCCGACTGTCATGTCCCAGGCGGTCTCGCAACAGGTGTCGCACACTGTTCCGGCGCGCAGGCGGCTCGTGCCGAGCGCATGAAACAGGCCGTTGACCAGACCGCGGTTGATCTGGCCCTGATGCGCGCTATAGGCGTAGCCGAGCAAGGCCAGCGGCCCCGATTGGGCGATGATCGCCCGCCAGCGCGCGACGATCTCGTCGAGCGCCTCTTCCCAGCCGATCGGCGCAAACCGGCCCTCGCCCTTGGATCCGACCCGGCGCAATGGCGTGGCCAGCCGCTCGGGCGAATGCACTAGCTCGGCATCGCGATTGACCTTGGCGCAGGCGAAGCCGGCGGTGAAGGGCTGATCCGGGTCGCCGTCGATACGCACCACGCGACTGCCCTCGACCCGCGCCAGCAACGAGCACATGTCCGGGCAATCATGGGCGCAGACGACGCGTACCGTTTCCACGAATTTTCCCTTCCTGGTCCCGGCCTCGCCGCCTCGCCGGCTTCGCGCAGCACCCTCTCCGATATTGCAGGAGAGGGTGGACCCGGCCCAGAGGGCAGGGCCCAGAGGGTAGGCGAGGGTCGGGCCGGTCCGGCGCCGCCTCTAATTGATCAGGCCGTAGAATTTGCCGGCGTTCTCGCAGGTGATCTTGTTCACGACCTCGGGCGACAGGCCGGCGAACTGCTCGTCGATGTATTTCGAGGATTCGGGCCACACCCCGTCGGGGTGCGGATAGTCCGAGCCCCACATCAGGGTCTCGACGCCTATATCCTCGGCCAGCCTGGCGCCGATCCGATCGTATTGAAAGGTCGCCCGGCACTGGCGGCGCCAGTATTCGCTGGGCTTCATCTTGATCAGGTCGCGGAAGCGATCCTCGTACTCGAAATCCATGCGGTCGAGCGCGTAGGGCAGCCAGCCGATACCGCTCTCGCCCAAGCCGATGCGCAGATTGGGATAGCGCTCGAGCACGCCGGCGCCGATGATCGCGGCGATGATGTTTATCAAGTTCATCTGGAACCCGGCGACGCTGGTGAACTGAGCCTTTCGGCGCAGATCGCCGGCCAGGCTCGCGCGGGCACTCGCCGGCATTGCCGGGAAAGTGTGAAAGTGGAGCGGCAATTGGACATCGTTGACCGCCTTCCACAACGGCTCCCAGACCGGGTGCCACATCGGCTCCATGTCCCACGAGCAGGAGAGCTCCAGCCCTTTCAGGCCAAGCTTGGCGACGCGATGGACCTCCCGCACCGCGGCGTCGATGTCGCCGTAAGGCAGACAGGCGAGACCGATCTGGCGATCGGGATAATGGCTGCAGAAATCGCGCAGCCAGTCGTTGTAGATGCGTAGCATCTCGTTCGCCGCCTCATGGTCGCGCACCCGCGAGGCGACACCCAGAATGCCGAAGATGATCTCGGCGTCGACGCCGTCGCGGTCCATGTCCTTGATTCGCTGGTCGGGATCGCCGGGCCGGCGCACACCCTTCTTGCCGTCCTCGTAAAGACCGGTCTCAGCCATCTTGTCGACCCGGTAGTTGACGCCGGGGACGAATTTGCCGCCGACCGAGCCGACGCCGCCGAGGAGGCCCATATCGACCCCGGCCCTGGTCTGCCAGTGCGGTCCGTCGGGGCCGTCCTCGACATAGGGCATGCGCTCCTTCAGATCGCGCTTCGCCTCGGAGACGAACAGTTCCGGCGGCAGCCAGGGAAGATCGAGATGGCAATCGGCGGAAATTCTTCGGTATTGCATTAGCGTTTTCTCCACGAAGACAGGCGATCGTGTTGCGCTGGCGATTGTAGGCCGCAGCGCCGCGGAAAGCTACGCCGCCGGCGGCGTCCTGCGGCCCGGCGGGGTTCGGCACGTGGGTTGCACACGCCGGCACTGCTGGCGTAACTGTGGGCTCGCTTCGTCGGGGATGGGCGGGACGGCCATCGCCATCACAATAAACTGATCCGCAGGCTCTATTGCGATGCCGATGAACATGGGGCAAGAGAATTTGGCGCAAACGGGAATGCCACCGGCGATTGGCGACATGCCGCCGACCGAGGCGGACGTCAATGAATTCGAGGCCGCGGTTCTCGCCAAAGTGACCCTGGCCGTCGGCAAGGACGCGGCGGCGGCGACCGATCGCGACTGGTTTGTCGCGACCGCCCTCGCGCTGCGCGACCGGGTCATCCATCGCTGGCTCGCTGCCGACCGGGCGACCGAGGCCAGGGGTGCCAAGCGCGTCTATTATCTGTCCTTGGAATTCCTGATCGGGCGGCTGTTCAGCGACGTCGTCGAAAACTTGCGGCTCGGCGAAACCGTCCGGGCGGCGCTCGGCGACATCGGGGTCGATCTCGACCGGATGCGCGCCGCCGAGCCCGATGCGGCGCTCGGCAATGGCGGCCTCGGCCGGCTCGCCGCCTGCTTTATGGACAGCATGACCGCACTCGGGATCCCGGCCTGCGGCTATGGCATCCGCTACGATCACGGGCTGTTCCGCCAGGTCATCAAGGATGGCTGGCAGCACGAATACCCGGAGCATTGGCTGTCGTTCGGCAACCCCTGGGAGTTCGAACGACCCGAGGTGGTTTACGACATCGATTACGGCGGCCGCGTCGAGCAGGTGGCCTCGGCCGCCGGACGATGGCGCGCGGTCTGGCGCCCCGACGAGACCGTGCAGGCGGTCGCCTACGATACGCCGATCGTCGGCTGGCGTGGCCGCCACGTCAATCGGCTGCGGTTATGGTCGGCCCGCGCCGTCGATCCGCTGCGCCTCGACATGTTCAACGAAGGCGATCACATCGCCGCGCTATCGCAGCAGGCGCGCGCCGAAGCCCTCTCGAAGATCCTCTATCCGAGCGACGATACCCCCTCGGGCCGCGAGCTTCGCCTGCGCCAGGAGTATTTCTTCGTCTCGGCTTCGATCCAGGATCTCGTGCGCCGCCATATTCACAGCCACGGCAGCATCTCGACCTTGCCGCAACAGGTGGCGATCCAGCTCAACGACACCCATCCGAGCATCGCCGTGGCCGAGCTGATGCGCGTCTTGGTCGACCTCTATCATGCGCCGTGGGACGAGGCGTGGCGGATCACCCAGGCGACCTGCTCCTACACCAATCACTCGCTCTTGCCCGAGGCGCTGGAAAGCTGGCCGGTGGCGTTGTTCAAACGGGTGCTGCCGCGCCACCTCGAGATCATCTATGCGCTCAATGGCGATCATCTCGAAGGCGTGCGCGCTCGGGAGCCGGGCGATCCAGCGCGGCTGGCCGCGCTCTCGCTGATCGAGGAGGCCGATGGCGGCCGGGTGCGGATGGGCCAACTGGCGTTCCTCGGCTCGCATCGGGTCAACGGCGTCTCGGTGCTGCACACCCAATTGATGCGCACCACCGTGTTCAACGAGTTTCACCTTCTCTATCCGGATCGCATCGTCAACAAGACCAACGGCATCACCTTTCGCCGCTGGCTGCACCAGGCGAACCCGCTGCTGACGAAACTGTTGTGCGAGGCCTGCGGCGGCGAAATCCTCGACGATCCCTCGGTCCTCGGCCGCCTTGCCGACCAAGCCGGCGATGGCGAGCTGCAGCGGCGCCTCTCGGCGGTCAAGCACGCCAACAAGCGGGCGCTCGCCCGCCTGGTGCGCGACCGCCTCGGGCTGCGCCTCGACCCCGCCGCGCTGTTCGACGTGCAGATCAAGCGGATCCATGAATATAAGCGGCAATTGCTGAACCTGCTGGAAACCATCGCCCGCTACCATACGATCCGGGCCGAGCCTGAGCGGGATTGGCTGCCGCGGGTAAAAATCTTCGCCGGCAAGGCGGCGCCGAGCTATCTGCAGGCAAAGCTGATCATCAAGCTCGCCAACGATCTCGCCGAGATGATCAACAACGATCCGCTGGTCGGCGATCGGCTGAAGCTCGTCTTCATCCCGAACTACAATGTGAGCCTCGCCGAGGTGATCATTCCGGCCGCCGATCTGTCGGAGCAGATCTCGACTGCCGGAATGGAGGCGTCCGGCACCGGCAACATGAAATTGGCGCTGAACGGCGCGTTGACGATCGGCACCCTCGACGGCGCCAATATCGAAATCCGCGACCGGGTCGGCGCCGACAACATCATGATTTTCGGGTTGCGCGCCAAGGAGGTGGCGGAGCGCTCGCGGGGCGGGCTCGACGCCGGCGATGCGATCGCCGCCTCGCCCGACCTCGCCGATGCGATCGCCGCAGTGGAGACCGGCGCATTCTCGCCCGATGACCCACGCCGCTTCGAGCCGCTGACCTACCGGCTCAGATATTCGGACAATTACATGGCGGCGGCCGATTTCGCCGCCTATCGCGCGGCCCAGCAACGGCTCGAGACCTTGTGGCGCGCGCCCGGCGGCTGGGCCAGGGCGGCGGCCATGAACATCGCCGGCATGGCCTGGTTTTCCGCCGACCGAACCATCGGCGAATACGCCCGCGACATCTGGGACGTGCCGGTGTGAGCGGCGCCCGCTCGCCTGCATGGCGATATTGTTCATTGACGTACCAGATCAACCATTGCGGAAGTTGGGCATGGACGAAAGCCCGGAAGCGCCGAGCCGAGCTCTCCACAGGATCACGCCCTTGAAGAAATTCTGACTTTGATTCGCGACCACTACGGCAATACTGTCGACAAAATCGCTTATTTTCAGCCGAAACCTGGACATTGGTATTTCGGTTCGCGTGGCCATTTTTGCGGATCTCCCATCTTCATTGCGGAAGCGCCGATCCAGAGGGGCGGACAGAAGCTTGCTTCCGCAAGACACACTTGTTTCCGGCTCGTCTGTGTAAATGCGGACTGCGAGAAACCGGACAGCTATCAACCAAAAGAAATCGTTTTGTTCCAATGCCGGGTACGGCGCGATAAGTGCAGAAGCGTTAGAAGGGGTATTCCCTATTATTTCCAGATTTGTTTTTGAGATGTCATCTGGCAGTCGCTTGATCATATCTCTATACTCGTGTGGAATGATCCTGCCACGTTGAGTATTTAGCCTACGGATATCAAGCATAATGCCCTGCAAACGCTCTCTCGTCCACCGATCATGCGCACCGGGTATTACTCGAAGAGCCTCCATTGTGGGGCTTGTGAATGTATTTCCGCGACCTAACTCATAGTAGTCCCGACGGATATGCCACGCCAACATATCAGCCGCTTGCAAAGGCCATGTATCCGTATCGCTTTTATGAATCGGGCGCCCACCAAACAATTCCTTATATTCATCTGGCATTTGTTCATTGAAAACACCCCAGGTGGCCTGTACCGTATCGCTTTGTTTAAATTGCTCATCGAAAATAAAATTAACTTTCTCTCGAAGTCCATTTGCTATCTGCCATCTGCATACGGTATCCATGATAGAGTGATATATCAGCCAATAAGGCGCGTCTGTTTCTTTGGTAAGTTTATCTCGAATTATCTCGGCATAATCGTGATGAAATACTATGGAAGAAACGCCAACAAGTACGTAATCCTTTATGATGTCTACGAGCGTTGCTAACCGCTTGTCTCTATCGGACTCGCTCCAGCCCTTAAATTGACCTCAAGAGCCGCCGCCTCTTTCATCTTAAAGTACTTCAAGCGTGGCCGCCCACGAAGTGCTTCAATCCAGCGTTCCGAAAATTCCGCCCATCGCTCCGCCCTGCCGACAAAGCCAGCTAGAAGAAAGACGGGAGGATCGCCGGTACCGCTGTCGTCAACGTATGCCTCCATCATCAAGATCAATCTCCGCCGCCGCTCTGTGCGAGATAGCCCCGATTAGCCAGAGCCACCGTTCGGAGGCGCCATGCAGCGCTCCCATCGGCGGTTAGATAGCGATTGGGCGATATAGCCCTCCACATTGAACGGGCGCGACCGGTAGACCGGATCGTGGTTAAGCCGCCAGCGCGTCTTCGAGGACCATCGCGGCGCATTTCTCGCCGATCATGATCGAGGGGGCGTTGGTGTTGCCGCCGGGGACCTGCGGCATGATCGAGGCGTCGGCGACGCGCAGCCGCTCGACCCCGTGCACTCTGAGGCGCGGGTCGACCACCGCATCCAACCCCCGCCCCATGCGGCAGGTGCCGACCGGGTGCAGGTTGGAGACGCCGCGCACCCGGATCTCCTCCTTCATGTCGGCTTCGCTCTCGATTCCGGGCCCGGGCAATACCTCCTCGACCACGAACGGCCGCAGCGCCGGCTGCGCCGCGATCTTGCGGCTCAAGCGCATGCCATAGATCAACGCCTGGAAGTCCGCGTCGCTCGCCAGAAAATTGAACTGGATCGCCGGCGGCGCCAGCGGGTCGGGGCTCTTCAGCCGCACGGTGCCCCGGCCGTCCGGGCGCAAATGCACCGGGCTGAAGGTAAACGCCGAAAACGGGTGCGGCTTGATCCCGGTGCGCAGCCGCTCGAGCGCACTCCAGCCCGACATGTTGATCTGCAGATCGGGCTGCTCGAGGCGCGGGTCGGTGCGCACCAGGGCGCCGGCATAGATCCCGGCGTTCGACAGATGGCCGGAGCGGCTCGTCGCATACTGCATCGCCGCCTGAAGCTTGCGCGCCGGGCTCATCGCCATGTCGTTGACCGTGACCTTCTGGGCGCAGCGCCATACCAGGTAGGTGTTGAAATGGTCGTGCAGATTGGCGCCGACCGCGGCCACCTCGCGCACCACCGGAATGCCGAACTCGCCCAAGAGATCGGCCGGGCCGATCCCAGACAGCTGCAATAGCTGCGGCGAGCCGTAGACGCCGCCGGAGACGATGATCTCGCCGCGCACCCGCGCGGCCCTGCGCCCGGCCGGGGTCTGATACTCGATGCCAACAGCGCGGGCGCCGTCGAACAGGATGCGGGTGGCGTGCGCCTCTGTCGCAATCGTCAGGTTCGCACGGTTGCGCGCCTGGCCGAGATAGGCCCGCGCCGAGCTCCATCGTCGGCGGTTGGTGGTCGTCGTCTGGTAATAGCCGACCCCTTCCTGCCGGGCGCCGTTGAAATCGTTGTTGGCCGGGATGCCGGCCTCGATCGAGGCCTGGACCATTGCATCGCCGAGCGGCGAGCGCACCGGGTTCGACACGTGCAGCGGTCCGCCGGACCCATGAAACTCGTCGGGCCCGCGCTCCTGGTCTTCGGCCTTCTTGAAGAACGGCAATACCGAATCCCAGTCCCAGCCTTCGCAGCCGCGCTGGCGCCAGCCGTCGTAATCGGTCGAGGTGCCGCGCATATAGACCATGCCGTTGATCGAGCTGGTGCCGCCCAGGACCTTGCCGCGCGGCTGGTAGAGGGTGCGGTTGTTGAGCTCCTTTTCGGGCTCGCTCTCGAACATCCAGTTGACCCGCGGGTTGGTGAACGTCTTGGTGTAGCCGAGCGGGATGTGGATCCAAGGGTTCGTGTCGCGCCCGCCGGCCTCCAGCAGCAGCACGCGGTGCTTCCCCGATTCGCTGAGCCGCCCGGCCACGGCGCAGCCCGCCGATCCGGCGCCGGTCACGATGAAGTCGTAGGTTTCCTCGGCTGTCGTCATTGTCGTTTCCCCGCCTTGCGATCTGCCCGCACGCGACTTGGATAAACGATAGCGCGGGCCGGGTGAACAACGATAGGGCATTGCCGGTCTCGGGCATTGCCTGTGGCGGCGCCGCGCCACCTTGGCGTCATGTGCGGCCGCGCCCGTCTCTCCTCCAACGTCAGCGAATTGAGGCTGGTCTTTGGGATCCCGCCGCAGCGGCCCGCGCCCAACATCCCGGCCAATTGGAATGCAGCACCCACCGAGGATCTGCCGGTGGTGCCTACGCCCCAGGGCCGCAGAGCGCAGCCTCGACGTGATGCGCTGGGGCCTGGTGGGCCAAGGACCTCAAGATCGGCTATTCGATGATCAACGCCAAGGCCGAGGGGATCGATCTGCGGCCCGCCTTCCGAGAGGCTTTCGAGCGGCGGTGCTGCCTGGTGCCGTTCGACAGCTTTTACGAATGGCAAAAGCGCGGCCGGGAGCGGCAGCCCTATGCGGTGGCGCTGGCCGGAGGGCGACTGATGGCGATGGCCGGGCTGTGGGACCGGTGGCGCTCGCCGGCGGGCGAGATCGTGCGCAGCTTTACCATCGTCACCACCGCGGCGAACGCGCTGCTGGCGCCGCTGCACGAGCGCATGCCGGTGATCCTCGATCCCGACGCCTGGCCGATATGGCTCGGCGAGGCGGCGGCGGACAGCGACGGCGTTCTACGCGGTTCCGGTCCGCGCCGGCGACCGCGTCGTCACCGCGCGGGCCGAGTATAACTCGAACTCCCTCGCGGTGCTGCAGATGAAGGCGATCCGCTCGCGCCCGGCATCGACGCGCTGGTTCGCGCCAGCGTGCATTATTACAACGACGAGCCCGAGGTGGAGCGCGTCGTCCGCGCCGTGGCGGGCTAACCCGGCGAACCCGTCCCCGAACCGCGTTTGCAACCCGCGTTTGCGACTTGGAAGCGGGATCTCCTCGGGCGCACCTCGGCGCGGTCGCGTTTGCGACGGGTGCCTGGCGGCCGGCCCATCGTGTAGGATGAGCCGGTTGCGCACCGAGTGCGCGTGCCCCCCTTAAGGCGCATGGAGCTTCAAGCATGACCGACACGCCCGATTACACGCCCCCCAAGGTCTGGATCAACAAGCCGAGCGGCGGCAGGTTCGCCAATATCAACCGCCCGATCGCCGGCCCCACCCACGACAAGGAGCTGCCGGTCGGCCGGCACCCGTTGCAGCTCTACTCGCTGGGGACGCCGAACGGCGTCAAGGTCACGATCATGCTCGAAGAGCTCTTGGCCCTCGGCCATAAGGGCGCCGAGTACGATGCCTGGCTGATCAAGATCGGCGACGGCGATCAGTTCGGCAGCGGCTTTGTGGCGGTCAACCCGAACTCCAAGATCCCGGCGCTGATGGATCGCAGCGGCCCCAAGCCGATCCGGGTGTTCGAGACCGGCGCTATCCTGATGTACCTGGCCGAGAAGTTCGGCGAGTTCCTGCCGACCGAGACCGCGGCGCGCGCGGAATGCCTGTCGTGGCTGTTCTGGCAGATGGGCAGCACGCCCTACGTCGGCGGCGGCTTCGGCCATTTCTACGCCTATGCGCCGGTCAAGATCGAATATGCCATCGACCGGTTCGCGATGGAGACGAAGCGCCTGCTCGACGTGCTCGATCGCCGCCTCGCGGAAAGCAAGTACGTCGCGGGTCCCGACTACACGATCGCCGACATCGCCATCTTCCCGTGGTATGGCGGGCTGGCGAAGTTCGGCCAATACGGGGCAGCCGAGTTCCTCGCAGTGCACGAGTACAGACACGTCCAGCGCTGGGCCGACACCCTCCTCGAACGGCCGGCAGTGAGGCGCGGGCGCATGGTCAACCGCCTCTCCGGCGAGCCCTCGGAGCAGCTGCACGAGCGCCACGACGCCAGCGACTTCGAAACGAAGACGCAGGACAAGCTCGCCGCCGCGAGCTGAGCCCGGGCTTCCTGGGGCTGCAGCGGCGCCCGGTCAAAGCGGGTTTGGGCCGACGACTTCCCAGCGGTGGCGCTGGAAAAGCTTGTCGTGTTCGTCGGCATTGGCCGGGCGGCGCTCCGCGAGGTCCTCCAGCAGACCGCCGGCGGCTGCCGGGGTGTAGAGAAACAACACGCGAGCGGTTTCGCCGCCGGTGTTCTTCCAGGCATGCGACACGTCGCGCGGCATGAAGGCGCAGGCGCCGGGGCCGCCGAGGGTGACCTCGTCGCCGATCTGAAAGGTGATCTCGCCGGCGAGCACCCAGGCGACCTCGTCGCTGTCGCGGTGCAGATGAAAGAGGCTCGCGGCGCCGGCGGGCAGGGTTTCCTCGAACATCATGATGCTCTCGTCGGTCTCGCGGCCGAGGAGCTTCAAGGCAAAGGAGCGGCCTGGTGTCGGCGAGGCGAAATTCCTTCCGCCGCCCGCCGGTACGACAAAGCCTTTTGTTGCGGTCATGTTGCTGTCCTTCCCTCTGCCCCCTCGTTCATTCGGCCATGCCCTTGTCGGCGAGCTCCTTCTTTGCTTTGTCGTTCTTGGCGAGCGTTAGGCCCATGCCGCGCATCACACCGGGAGCCTTGGTGAACTGGATGTTCGAGTATTCGATGATCTCGAGCCGGTTGCCCCATGGATCGAGGAAGTCAAGGAAAGGGCCTTCGACAAACCGCGCGCCGGCGGCCTTCGCCAGCTCGATGATGCGGCTGCGGTCGTCGACGACAAAGCCGAGGTGCCGCTTCTCGACGCCATTGACCGCGTGGTCGGGCACCAAGGTCATGTTGATGAACTGGTCGCCCATGTCGATAAAGGCGTTGCGCTCGCCCTTGCCGCGCAGCTTGAAATCGAAGACCCGCGCGTACCACTCCAGCGCCTCGTCGATGTCACCGACCTCGATCGCGACATGATTGATGCCGATGAGCCGGGGCTTCTTTCCTTCGGTCATGATCGCCCTCCAATGCCTGTCTCGAAACCGATGGCGGGCGGCGCTGAGAGGCTAGGCAGGAATCTCCCTAGCCACCCGCTCACACGCCACCCCGGCGAAGGCTGGGCCGACGCGTCCATCGCACGGGCAGATAATAGCTGGTGTGACGTTGCCACTGCTGGAAATTTCCGAGCGGCGGAGGAATGGGTCCCGGCCTGGGCCCACTGTTGTCCGGGATTTTTTCTGGGAAGCGGATGCACGGCAGACAGCCCCTAGGTTTTGGGCCAAAATCGTGTCGCCAAACATACGGTTTCCCTTGGGCGGAAGCTAATTCCCGCACCCGCGGTCTGAAGGTCCATCTGCTCTATTATCCACTCGTGCCGTGGACGCGTGGGCCCCAGCCTTCGCTGGGGTGGCGAGGAAATGGGCGGTGAGGGGAATTTTTGCCCAGCCTCTGCGCTAGCTGCCTTGGCGCCACTTCCGTATGTCTGTGCAGAGATAACTTCCAAAATTGCCTTCCGCGTGTGATTTGCCGGAATACTTTTGGATAGCATGGTGCAGGGCGAATTCACAGGCCGCCTTGGTCTGGTAAAAGGGGCAGCCCCTCGCCGCAGACAAATACAGTGTCCGCGTCTTTGGCGCTGTCGCGGATGGACACCGCCCCCATATGGACGTCGAGACCGAGCAACACCCAATTGCGGGGCGCTAGTACAATCGGCTCTTGCTGATGAGCCTAATACGAGTATGGCGCTGCCGGCCGCTGCTACCATAAATTTCGCCATGATATTATCTCCTGGCGCTTCCCCGCACTCAGTCAACGGCGGCGTGCGGCCGCGATTGTTCCTCGGCCTGCGATTCAGCGGCGGAATTCATACCGTGGCCCGCCTAATCCGACGTGTTCTGTGAATTCTCGCGACTCAATTACAGCGTCTTCTGCGTGCCGAGGATCACCGTGGCTTGCGACGACAATACGCCGCCATTGCCGTGGGCGAGCGCCACTTCGCAGTCGGCGACTTGGCGCTCCCCGCATTCGCCGCGCAATTGGCGGGTTGCTTCGATCAGCAGAAAGAGGCCGTACATGCCGGGATGGCAATAGGAGAGGCCGCCGCCATTGGTGTTGACCGGCAGGCTGCCGCCGGGGGCGATGCGGCCGCCCTCGACAAAGGCGCCGCCCTCGCCCTTCTTGCAAAAGCCCAGATCCTCGAGGAACAGGATCGGGTTGATCGTGAACGCGTCGTAGAGCTCGAGCACGTCGATGTCCGACGGCCCGAGCTTCGCCATGTCGTAGGCGGCGCGGCCCGAGGCCACGGCCCCGGTCACGGTCAGGTCGGGCATGCTCGAAATACTGGCGTGGGTGATCGCCTGGCCGCAGCCGAGCACGTAGGCCGGCGGCTTTTTCAGCGAGAGGGCGCGCTCGGCGGTGGTCATGATCACCGCGCCGCCGCCATCGGTGACGAGACAGATGTCGCGCACCGTGAACGGATAGCTGACCATCCGCGCCGACAAGACCTCGGCGACCGTCAAGGGCTGCTTTTCCCACGCGACCGGGTTGAGCAACGCCCATTGGCGCGCCGCCACCGCGACCGCGGCCAGCTGCTCGCGCGTGGTGCCGAACTGGTGCATGTGGCGCGAGGCCGCCAGCGCATAGGCGGTCGAGGGCAGGAATGGCCGGAACGGCGTCTCGTAAGGGTTGTACTCGCGCACCGAGGCGTGGCGGCGGCCGATCGTGCGCTGGGTCGAGCCATAGGCGATGACCGCAACCTGGCAGAGGCCGAGCTGCAATGCCGCCTGGGCATGCGCCACATGAAACATGAAGGATGAGCCGCCGAGGATCGTGGTGTCGACAAAAGCCGGCGAAATCCCCAGATATTCGGCGAGCGACAGGCCTGAGGTGCGGCTCTGCGCGGTTGCGCACAGGAGGCCGTCGACATCGCGCAAGCCGAGCCCGCAATCGGCCAGCGCCCGGTGGATGCCCTGAGCCATCAAATCGATCGCGCTCATATCCCGGGCGACCGCGCCCAGATCGGATTCCGCGACGCCGACGATCGCCGCCGAGCCGCGTTGCAGGCCCTTCATCAGGGCGCCTCGACCGGCCCCCTCCCCAACCCTCCCCCGCTCGCGGGGGAGGGAAGGGTGGGGGCGACCGGGGTGAAGACCGGATAGGCCGGGTCGTCGCCCGCCGGCTTATGGACGCGAAAGGAGACCCGCATGCCGATCTCAACCGTCTCGGGGGCCACCCCCTCGACCCGGCTCATCAGCCTGAATCCTTCGTCGCAATCGATCAGCGCAACATTGTAGGGGGCGCCCTCGCGCGGATGGGTGACGGTCGTGGCGTAGACCGTGCCGAGCCCGGCGCTGACCCGCCATTCGAGATCGTCGCTGCCGGTAAACGGACAGATCACCCGCGGGAAAAACACCGCGCGGTTGGCTTGCGGGCTCCACTGATAGGCCAATTTGCCCCGGTCCAGATACGCCTGGTAAATCGCCAGCGGCGACTGCGATATCCGATCCATGCTCGCGCCCTCCTCGCCGCCGGGCATTGTGTCGGGTCGAGAGCGCACCGGCAAGCCTGCGGCCGAACCGGCGGCGGCGCGCCCCGCCGGCAGCGGCGCCGCGGCCGCAAGCTGATCAGCTCATCGAGATCAGGGTCCCGATCAGATCGGCCGGCCATACCAGGCTGACCGGCGCGCCGGCCAGAGCCGCGCCGACCGAGGGGTCGCCCTGCGCGAAATCAAACACGAGGTGATGACTGAAATGCGCCAATACACCCGCCAGGTAGAGCCCGGTCACCCATTTCCAGGCGTTGTGACGTTGTCGTGATCGACCCGGCTTGACGGTCGCAAAGGCAAAGACTCGGCGTCCGAATTTCGGCAGTCCCGGCGGGCCGATCATATCTCACCTGGTCGTTTACTATGTCACGGACAACGGCTATGCGCAGCGCGGCCGAGTCAATCCTTGCCGATCATGGGAGCATTGCGCGGCCAAGCGCGAGCACGCTGCAATCATACCCGGCGCGGCCGGCGCCGTCACCTCCCGATATAGAACAGGCCGCGCGCTGCGCGGATCGCCTTGGGCGGGTCGTCCAGCGCACAGAACACCCGCTGCCGCCGGCTCTCTCGCGTACCGGCGGTCATTTCTCCGGACGCCGAGTGTTCGCGGCTTAAAGCACCGATTCGACCCATTCGTAGAGCTTGCTCTTGGGCAGCGTGCCGATCTTGGTGGCGGCGACCTGGCCCGACTTGAACAGGATCATCGTCGGGATCCCGCGCACCCCGTATTTCATCGGCGATTTCGGGTTCTCGTCGATGTTGACCTTGGCGACGGTCAGCTTGCCGTCCTTGTCGGCAGCAAGGTCCTCGAGAAAGGGCGCGATCATCTTGCAAGGGCCGCACCATTCGGCCCAGAAATCGACGAGAACCGGCCCTTCGGCGCCAAGCACGTCCTGGTCGAAGCTGCTGTCGGTGACGGCGGTCGGCTTCATCCAAAGTCCCTCCACTCGGGTCTCGTCAACATTAGGGGCGGCCGAAAACCGGCGTCAAGCCGGCTGCCCGGCCAGCTTTTCGGGGCTGATCGGCATCAGCAGCGGGCCTTGCGTCCATAATAGCGCGCAGCGGACGTCGCGGCCCGGATAAATGCGGACGAGGGCGGCGCGGTAGATCGCGAGCTGGCGCAGATAGATCGGCGCGACCTCGGCTTCGCTCGCGGGCACCGCGCGCATGGTCTTGTAATCGACGATCAGCACATGGTCGGCGGCGACGACGAGGCGGTCGATCTGCCCGGACAGCGCATGCCCACCAACGAGGCCGACGAGCGGCACCTCGGCCTGCGAATCCGGGCCGAAGAGCGCGGCAAAACCGGGGTGGTCGAGCACCGCCAGGGTTTCCCGGCGTATCTCGTCTTGCTCGTCGACGGCGAGGCCGTGGCTGGGCGAGGCCAGAAAGCCCCGCGCCGCTGCCTCCCGCCGGGCATGCGGCAATTCGGGCAGACTCTGCAACAGCCGATGGACCAGGAGCCCGCGCTTGAACCGGTCGCGCCCGCCGAGCCGCAGCGGCGACACCGATGGCGGCTCGTCGCCGTCCGGACGCGATGGGAACAACGGCCGCGGCGGGTCGGGCTCAACCGGCGGCGGTGCGCTCGCCCATCCCGGCAACGCCGCGGCGATCGCCGTTTCGACGATCGGCTCGCGCACCGGTGGTGCCGTCTGCGCACCCTCCAGTCGCAACCCTTGACCGCACCAGCCGTCGTCGCCGATCAGTGTTTTCGTATCAAAATCGAAGGATTGAGCATGACCGCCGAGCCCGCCCCGGCACAGCGCGTGCCAGCAGAGCTCCGGCGGCGGCCGCAGGGTCTGCCAGCCGCAGATGTAGAGCCGGTCGCGTGCCCGGGTCAGGCCGACATAGAGCAGTCGGCGGTATTCCTGCAGCTGGCGCTCGCGCCACGCCTTTTTTTCCCTCACATAAAACGGGGCGAGATGGTCGCCGGGCGGCTTCCACAGCGGCAGTCCTTCCGCCTCGGTCCACAGCAGCGACTGCTTTTGGTCCGGCACCGCCATGGTATCGGGCAGGAAGACGATCGGGGCTTCGAGCCCCTTGGCGCCGTGGACGGTCAGAATGCGGACCTCGTCGCGGCGGCGGCCGGCAAAATCGCGTTTGACCTCGGTGTCGCCGGCCACGAGCCAGCGCAGAAAGCCCTGCAAGGAGGGCACATGCTCGCGTTCATAGGCGAGCGCCAGCCCGAGGAATTCGCCGATCGGGTCTTCGGCTTCGGGGCCGAGACGGTGGAGCAGATCATGCCGGCCGGCCTCAGCCCCGAGAATTTCGGCGTAAAGTTCGTAGGGCGGCACGAAATCGGCGCGCGCGAGCCAGGCGCTGAGACGCGTGACGGCGCGGCCGAGCCTGGCGCTCGATGCGGCGCGGGCGCGCAGCCGGCTCCACAATCTCTCCCCGCCGCGGCCATGGCAGAGTTCGAACAGGGTGTCCTCGCCGATGTCGAAGAGCGGCCCCTTCAGCACCGCGGCAAGGGTCAGATCGTCCTCCGGAAACAGCAGGAACCGGCCGAGCGCCACCAGGTCCTGCACCGCCAGCTGCTCGCTCAGCACCAGGCGGTCGGCGCCGGCGACCGGGATGTTGCGCACTTTCAGCGCGCGCAGCAATTCGCCGACGAAGTCGTCGCGGCGACGCACCAGCACCATGATGTCGCCGGGGCGCAGCGGGCGGTCGCTCGCCTCGAGGCGCTCGCCGCGGCCGAGCCACTGCCCGATTGTCGCCGCGATCGCGCGGGCTAGCCGGGCGCACGGCTCTGCGACCCGGCGGTGGGCCACCGGCAACGCCTCGGGATCGGGCTCGTCCTGCGCCATCGGCACGACCGGGGGCCACAGCTCGACCAATCCCGCCTGCCCGGCGCGGGCGGCGAAATGGCGGATCTCCGCCCCGTCGAGCGCGACCCCGTCCCGCGCACCGGCCTGGCGAAAGATCGCATCGACCGCCCGCAGCACCGGCTCGGTCGAGCGAAACGAGATTTCGAGCGGCAGGATCTGCCAATCCTGGTCGGCATTGGCGACCCGTTCCTGAAAATGCTGCCGCATGGCCAGGAATTCCTGCGGGTCGGCCCGCTGAAAGCTGTAGATCGATTGCTTCGCGTCGCCGACGGCAAAGATCGTCCGGGTCCGGTCGCGCGCGCCTTCGCCGGCAAAGAATTCATCGGCCAGCGCCGCCACGATCTCCCACTGTTCGGGGTTGGTGTCCTGGGCCTCGTCGATCAGGATGTGGTCGAGGCCGCCGTCGAGCTTGAAGAGGACCCAAGGCGCTACTCCCGGGCGCGCCAGCAGGTCGCGCGCGGTCAGCACCAGATCGTCGAAATCGAGCGCGCCCTTGAGCCGCTTGCCGGCGTCATAGGCCCGCAGCAGCGCTTCGCCGAGCCGGGCGAGCGCACAGCTCGCCTCGCGCACCACGACCGCGGCCCGCGCCGCGCGCAGCCGTTGCAGCCGCTCGGCCTCCGCCGCGAGGATCGCCCTGGCGTCGCAGCCGGCCTTGGTGGCCGCGGGCTTGGTGATCAGCGGCTGCCTAGCCTGGCCCTCGTTCGTCAGAAAGACGCATTGATACGCCGCCAGCATCTCGCGGCGGCGTTGCGGCTGGGCGCACCACGCGTCGATCACCGCGCCGCGCTTGCGATCGGGGTCCGATCCGGCGGCGAGGGCAGCGGCGGCGGCGCGCAATCCAGCCTCGTCGCCGGCATCGGCAGCGCAGAATTCGGTAGTTAACCTCTCCGCAGTCGCTTCGAGCGACACGCCCAGCGCGGTCGAGAGCTGGTGGCGCAGCGCGCCGTGCCCGGCGGACAAGGCCCGGCGCAGCTTGCCGCGCTCGGTGGCGAGCGCCCCCATCAGCTCGGCAAAGCGCTCCTCGGCGGCATAGTCGGCGACGATGGCGAGCGCCTCGGCAAGGGCCGGGTCGCGTCCGCTGCGCGCAGCGATGATCACCTCTTGGGCGGCCTCGGCCAGCGCCTCCCCGGCGCCGCGCTCCTCGATTACCGCGAATTCGGGCGATACCTCGGCCTCGAGCGGAAAGCGGCGCAGCAAGGTCTGACAGAAGGCGTGGATCGTGGCGAGCTTGATGCCGCCCGGGGTGTCGAGCACCCTGGCGAACAGCTGGCGGGCGCGGGCGACCAGCGCCTCCTCCGGAAACTGTCCGGTCAGTTTCACCAGCGCTTGCGCCAGCGCGCCGGGTGGCATCGTCGCCCATTCCGCCAGCCGGGTGTCGAGCCGGTTCGCCATCTCGGCCGCGGCGGCGCGGGTAAAGGTCAGGCACAGCACGCGGGCGGGATCGGTGCCGTCGAGCATCAGCCGCAGCAGCCGCTCGGTCAGCACCGTGGTCTTGCCGGTCCCGGCCGAGGCCGAGACCCAGACCGAGCTCTGCGGCCCGGCGGCGCGCCGCGCGGTCTCGGTGGCGGCGCTCATTCCTCGGCCTCGCTGCGATCCACCCGCTCGAGATGGCGGTAATCGGAAAAGCGCGGCTCCCACTCGCGCGTCGGCATCGCCAGGTAAGGTGTGGTCGGATCGTCGAAGTGCCGGATCAGCGCCCGCAGCCTGATGAGCGCGCGTTCGACCAGCCGAGCGGGATCGCCGTCATCGATCAGTCGCCTCTCGCCGGCCGGATCGCGGCCGCCGAGACGCCAATATTCGAGCGCTGCCGGCATGCCGGTGACCGCGCCGAAGCTGCCGTCGCGCAAAATCGCGGCTTCGAGCGGCAATTGCGGCGCGAACCCGGCCTGGATCTTTTTTTTGGTCGGCACCGCGCCGGTCTTGTAGTCGACCAGCAGAAACCCGCCCGCGGCGAGGCGGTCGATACGGTCGGCAGTGGCGGTCAGCTCGAACGGCCCACCCGGCCCGTAGAGGGTCAGCAGGCCGGAGCACTCGCTCAAGCTCTCGACGGTGGCGACGCGGTGCGTCTTTTCTTCGGCGATCAGCCAGCTCATGATCCGCTCGAAGCGCGGCCACCAAAAGGCCCAGGCGCCCGGGCGCGACAGCACCGGCCCGAACGTCTCGCGCCCGATTGCCGACAGTCTTTCGCCGGCGTCCTCGGGCAGCTCGCGCGGAAACAGGCGTCCGAATTTGGCGAGCGCCTCATGGATGCGGATGCCGAGGTCGGCGCGGCCCGGATCGGCGTCGAGCTCGTCGAGGGGCTTCAGGCCGAGGATGTGGCGGGCATAGATCGCGTAGGGGTCGCCGAGCCAGGTTTCGACCTGGGTGACCGACAGCCGGCGCGGCCGGGCGGCGAGCGGCGGGCACGGCGCGGGTGGCGGCAATGGCCGGTATTCCGCGGCGTCTAGCAGCAGGGCTGCGGCCTGCACCTCCAGATCGGGCCCGAGCGCGCCGTCGAGCCCGACCGCGCGCAGCACGGTGTCGAGGCGCAACAGCCAGCGCGACGGCACCGTCGGCACCCCTTCGCTGCGCGCGGCGCGGGTCAGCGCCACTTCGGGTGCGGCAATCGCCTGGGCGAAGTCATGCGCGGCGATGCCGATCGCGCGCTCGGGCGAGGCGATCTCGAACGCGCGCCGCATCTGCCGCGACATCCACGGGTCGTGCACCGCCGGGCCGGGCCAGGCGCCTTCGTTGAGCCCGCCGAGGACGACGAGATCGGCCTGCTGCAGCCGCGCCTCGACCAGCCCCCAGATTGCCAGCCGCGGGTGGCGCCCGTAGGCCGGGCGGACCACGGCGCCGGTGGCGAGCGCCTCAAACAGGGCCGGGTAGTGACGACCGGGCAGCATCGGGAAATCCTGCGCGGCGTCGATCAGCTCATGGCAAAAGCGGGCCGCCGTGTCGCCGGCCGCTTCGCGCCACAGCCGCGCGCCGCCGGTCTCGACATCGCTCGCCGCCAAACGCTCTGCCGCCTCGATATGCGCCGCGGCGAGGCGGGCGAGCGGCACCGCTGCCGACGCGAGCAGGTCCGGCAATGCTCCAAGGCAGGATTGGAGCCGGTCGGCAAAGCGGCGCAACCGGGCATCGGCGCCGACGGCGGCTCTGAGACCGGTAAAGCCGGGAGCCGGGCGCGGCCCCAGGATCGCCGCTTCGAGCACCCGGGTCAGCTCGCGAAACGCAGCGGGGGCGAGCCCGCCGGCGGCCAGCGGATGCTTCAGCGCCCCCAGCATCGGCACCGGCGCCAGCCCGCTCGCGGCCAGCTCGAGGACCAGGCGCAGGAACACGCCGGGCGGGGTGCGATGCAATGGCAGACCGGCCGAATCGTCGATCTCGATGCCCCAGCGGCGCAATTCGGCCGCGACTCGGCGGGCGAGCCCGCGGTCGGGGGTGACCAGCGCCGCGGTCGCGCCAGGCCTGTCGAGCTGGCGCCGCAGCAGCAGGGCGACGGTCAGCGCCTCCTCGTGCGCGCCGAGGCAATCGTAGCGGCTGACCCCGGCGAGCGTATCGGCTGGGAGCGGGTCGAGGCCGCGCCACGCCTCGGTCGTATTCGCCGGCCGCATCGCTTCGGCCACCAGCCTCACCCGCCGGGACGGGTGGCGCGGGGACCGGCGGAGCCGAGACGGGTGGATGAGGGCATCTTTGTCCCAGTCGCGGACCTCGCCGGGGGCGAGGCCCAGCGCCGTCAGCAAGGTTGCCATCAGATGCTGCGGATGGGCTTCGTCGGCTTCGATCGCGGCCCATTGCGCCCGATCGCAGCCTCGGTCGAGCCCAGGCAGGATCACCGCGCCCCGCTCGAGCGCCGCCACCGCCGCGATCAGCCCGGTCATCGCCGGGATCCCGCCGGTAAGCCCGGCGGCGATGACCGGGTCGCGCGGCGGAGACCGGCGCCACTGGGCCGCCTGCTGGGCGAGCAGGCGGTTGCGGCGGTCGGCCGGGTCGACCGCACCTTCGGCGGCGAGGATGCCAGGCCAAGCCTGCGGCAGGATTTCGAGAAAGCTGCGCACGATCTGCCAATGCTCGGCCAGATCGGCCGGCGCCAGATCGGCGAGCCGCGCAAAGCTCGCGCCCTCGGTCGCCACCGTGTCGAGAAACCGCGCCAGACTGGCGGCGAGTGCTGCGGCCTGGCCCGGCAGCAGCGGGTCGCGGCCGCGCCGCCCGCCCCACTCCAGCACCAGCCGGGTCAACAGCAGCCGGCGCCGCATTTCCGGGATCGCCGGCGGCACCCCTAGGCCGCCATCCTCGACCTCGCCCTCGAGCCCGACCTCGACTCCTCCCTCGACCAGAGACAATTCGTCCGAATCGAGGTCGCCGATCGGCCGCATCCGCGGCAGCAACAGCGGCATTCCTGCTTCGCGCCAATTGGGCAGCACGCGCAGAAAGGCATCGCGCAGGGCGCGCACGGCGCGCCGGGTCGGCAGCAAGACGGTGATCCGCGTCAACGCCAGCGGGTCGGGGCCGGCGCCGGCAAGCAGCCCTTCGGCTAGGGTCGAGAGAAACGGCCGGTCGGGCGCGATCGTGTAGAGCCGGGGCTGCACCGCGCCTCTCGCCCTTGATGCCTAGCGCTCGACGCGGTGCGAGGCGAGGCGCGCGCGGGTTGCCTCCAGCCCGGCCGGAGTGCCGATGTGGTACCACTCGCCATCGTGCACGATCGCGCGCAGGCGGCCCGCCTGCTCGGCCCGGTCGAACAGCCGGACCAGGGAAAAGACGCGATCGGATACCCCGGCGAACAGACGCCGGTGCAATAGCTGGATGCCGGCGAACAGGTAGGGGGCGATCTCCCGCTCGCGGCGGCGCCGCGGTCGCCCCATGGCATCGAGCATATAGTCGCCGCTGCCGTCGTAGCCGACCGCGCTGACCGTGCGCTGCAGCAACAGCAGCGCGTCCATCGCGCCGGGGTCGAAGGCCTGGGCCAGGCGCAGCAATGCGGACTCCCTGCCGTCGAGCCAGAACACGTCGGCGTTGACGACGAAAAACGCCTCGCCGAGCAACGGCAGGGCGCGCGCGACGCCGCCGCCGGTGTCGAGCAGTTCGGTTTCTTCGGAGATCTCGATGCGCGGCTCGGCGCGCGCGGCGAGCCGGTCGGCGATCATCGCCGCCAGGTAGTGGGTGTTGACGACGATCTGCTGGACGCCGGCTGCCGCCAGCCGATCGATCGCATGATCGAGCAGGGTGCACCCGTTGAGCTCGACGAGCGGTTTCGGCACCACCTCGGTCAGCGGGCGCAGCCGGGTCCCGAGCCCGGCCGCCAGCACCATCGCCCGGCGCGGCGGCGCGATCACGCTGGCCCCCGCGGGTCGGGCGGGCGCCGCGCGCGCGGCGGCAGATGACGATCGATCCACCGCTCGATGCCGACGAGCGCCGGGTGGCGCAGGTCGGCCTCGAGCAGGCGCCACAGCCGCGGGATATGAACGAGATACCCGGACTTGCCGTCGCGCTTCCACAGCCGGGTAAAGATGCCGAGGATCTTGCAGTTGCGCTGGGCGGCGAGAACGGCTGCGCAAGCGCAGAAGCTTGCGCGGTCGGTCGCCGGCAAGGCGGCGAGGTAGCGTTCGGTCATCGCCCTGCGCAGCCCCGGGGACACGTCCCGGCGCGCATCCTCCAACAGCGAGACCAAATCGTAGGCGGGCGAGCCCAACACCGCGTCCTGGAAATCGAGCAGCCCGCAGCCCCGCACGCCCGGCCGGCCCGGCAGCAGCATCAGATTGTCGACGTGAAAGTCGCGCAGCACCATGGTCGGGCGCAACGGGGCGGCAACCTCGCTCAAGACCGCCCGCCACAGCGCCAGATACTCCTCGCGAAGTGCTGGGCTGGCCGGCGCCGCCAACACCGACGGCATGTACCAATCGGCCAGCAAGGCTGCTTCGCCGAGCAGCCGCTCGATGTCGTAGGGCGGCAAGTCCGGGGAGGCTGTCGCCGCGACCGCGCGCTGAAGCGCCACCAATGCATCGATCGCCAAGGTGTAGAGAGCGGGTTCGTCGGCGCCGCCCCGCAGCAGCCGGGTATAGGTGTCGTCGCCGAAATCCTCGATCAGCAGAAAGCCTTCGGCGCGATCTTCGGCCAGCACCAGGGGAGCGCTGAGCCCGAACTCGCGCAGCATCGCCGCGACCGCGACAAAGGGGCCCACCGCCTCGTGCGGCGGCGGCGCGTCCATGACCACCGCGCTGCGGCGACCGCGGCGGACCCGGTAATAGGAGCGAAACGACGCGTCGCCGGCGAGCGGGGTCGGCACGGCGCCGCGCCAGCCGGCGGCTTCGAGGAACGCCGCCACAGCGAGCTGACGCGACGAAAAAGCCGCCGAACGCAAGGTGGCGGAGCCGTTGCGCGAGCCTTCAAGAATGCCTGCTGCGGCAGGGTCAGGCATCGGCGACGGCCATCCGAGCCAGGCGCGCCCACCACTCGGCGCCGCCGGAAACGACGGCACGCCGCGCTTCAACCCGATCACCAAAGCTCAGGGCGATTTCGAGATGGCGCTGCGGCAGCAGCGGGCCCAGACGATCCGGCCATTCGATCAGCGAAATGCCCGAGCCGAAGGCGTCCTCGATGCCGAGCTCCCAGGCTTCCTCGGCGGCCCCGAGGCGATAGAGATCGAAATGCCAGATCGCGGCGCCGCCGGTCTGATAGATCTGGACCAGGGTGAAGGTTGGGCTCGGCACCTCCTCCTGGGCGCCGAGGCGGGCACGGATAAAGGCGCGAGCGAAGCTCGTCTTGCCGACGCCGAGATCGCCTTCGAGCGCGATAATGTCGCCAAGCCGGGCAACCGCCGCGAGCCGGGCGGCCAGCGCCCCGGTGGCGGCTTCATCGGGCAGATCGAATGCGCGCATCACCCAAGCGTTGTATAGGTTCGCCATCAATATACGCAAGATCCGCCCGGGACCACGCTCATCCTCCGCCACCCGGAGCCGAGGTTTGCGCCGAAACGGATCGCGGCCGCCCGATATCGCGGGTTGCCGGCTGCGATCCCGCCGTCCGTTCGGACGAATCGACGCGGCGGCGCCGGCCCTGTCGCCAACCCCTGTTGAGCCGACGAAACACCGCACCGCGCATATTCCGACCGACACCGGGCAGCGCTCTAATAAGCCGGCGCCGGTTCGGCCTCGCTCGCATCGGCCGCAACATCGATGCGCCCGGTGGCTTCTGTCGCCGCTGTCGCATGACCCGCAGGCGGCTCGCGGCTCGCCGGCAGCCGGCAGATGACGCGGGTTCCGCGCCCCGGGGCCGATTCGATTTCCACAGCCCCGCCGTGCAGCTCGATCAGGCTCTTGACCAGGGAAAGCCCCAGCCCGGAGCTCGCATGCCGCTTGCCGCGCGCGAATTTCTCGAAAACCCGCAGCTGGTCCGCCGGGGCGATGCCGATACCGGTATCGGCGACGCTCAGCAGCAGATCGCCGCCGCGGCGTTCGGCCTCGATGCCGATCGCGCCACCGCGCGGGGTGAATTTGATCGCATTGGAAATCAGGTTGAAGAGGGCCTGCTTGAGCCGGCGCTCGTCGGCCTCGATAGCGCCGATCTGCGGCGGGCAGCGCAAGCGGATTTCGAGCCCCCGACTGCGCGCGCGCTCCCGCGTCAGGTTGCTCACCGCATGCAGCATTTCCGCAATCTCCACCCGATCCCGCGCCAGCTCCAGATAGCCGGCTTCGATCGTCGCCAGATCGAGAATATCGTCGATCAAAGTCATCAGCTGATGCGAGCTGTCGAGAATGCCGCGGCCGTATTCGGTCTGGCTCGAGTTGAGCGGCCCGAAATATTGATTGTTCAGAATTTCGGCAAAGCCGATGATTGTATTGAGCGGAGTGCGAAGCTCGTGCGAGACGCTGGCGATGAACTCGCTCTTGAGGCGCCCGGCGGTCTCGAGCGCCTCGTTGCGCTCGCGCAGCGCCCGCTCCACCCGGGCGGTGTCGCTGACATCGAGATAAGTCAGCAGCACCTCGCCATCGGGCAGCGGCACGCTCGCGACCTGCAGCACCGAACCGTCGCGGCGATCAAGAGGACCGCTGCGCAAAATCCGCGTCGTGACGTCGGCGACGACGCCGGTCTTGTAAGCCGCCCAGTCACCGCAATCGTCAATCAGATCGCGGGTCTTCTCGACGATTTCGCCGATGTGCGGCTCGCCGGCGACATCCGCCTCGGACAATCCCCACATCGCTCGAAAGGCGGGATTGTGCAGCTTGAGGCGGCCATCGCCGCCATAGACGGCGATCCCCTCGGACAGATGGTCGAGGGTCGCGCGCTGCACCTGGATCAGCGTGTTGTACGAGCATTCGAGCGCCAGCCGGTCGCTGACATCGTCATACGCAAAGGTCAGTCCGCCAGCCGGGTGCGGGGACACGGTCAGCTGCAAGGTGCGCCCGTCCGGCAGATGAATGAGCTCGTGCCGCGGCTCGATCAGCGAGGTGAACATTTCGCCGCGCTCGCGTTTGAAGGCGCGGAAATCGGCGAATTCCGGGAAGCTGCGCGACGCGCGCAACCGGTCGAGTATCTCACCGAGCGTCGGCTCTGCGGCGAGCCAGGTCGGGTCGAGCGCCCACAGCCGGGGAAAGGCGGCATTGAAGAAGCGGAGCTGCTGGTCTGGTCCGAAGATCGCGACCGCGGTGGAAACGCCTTCGAGCACGGCAGCATGCGCCTCGAGATGCCGCCGCAGCTCGGCCGCAGCACTTTCCACGTCGGTTCGGTCGAGCGCATAGCCGATGGCGCCGCCGTCGGCGCACGCCACCTCGCTCACTTCGAGCAGGCGGCGTCGTCCGTCAATGACGAGATGGGTCGCAACCGGTGGCGCGCCGAGGGCGCCCGGCGTGGCCTGTTCGCCGCGGCCGGGGCGAACGAGCTCGCGGCCTTCGGCAAGCACGACCTCGCGGCTGGCGCCGAGTGCCGCGGCGTAGTTCCGGTTGCAATCGACGAGAGCACGATCATGACGGCGCCGCCACACCGGTGTGGCCAGTGCATCGAGCGCCTCGCGCAGCCTCGCCGCCGCCTCGTCCGCCTGTTGCGCTTTCGCCGCCGCGGCGATACGGCCGCGCTCGAGTTCGGCCACCATGCGCGCACACGCGCTGAGGCGGCGCCGGCAATCGGACCACAGCGCGCCGAAGCCGATTGCGATCATGGACGCGAATACGGCGGCGCTTGCGATGACCATCCACCACCCCTTTGCGACCGGTGGTTGTGAGATCGCGTCAACGACCTCCTGACACGGTCATTATGGGGTGAATTTGGTAAAAGAAAAGGGTTTTGTTTCCTCTTTGTGCCGAAAAGTTGCTAATTTGCCCCGAATGCGTTATCAGTAGCGGTAATGTTCGGGTTTGAACGGCCCGGCGCGGTCGAGCCCGAGATAGCCGGCCTGGGCCGGGCTGAGCTTGGTCAGCTTGACCCCGAGCTTGTCGAGGTGGAGGGCGGCCACCTTCTCATCGAGATGCTTGGGCAGCACATAGACCTTGTTTTCGTATTTCCCATGGTTGGTCCACAGCTCGATCTGGGCCAGCACCTGGTTGGTGAACGACGCGCTCATCACAAAGCTCGGATGGCCGGTGGCGCAGCCTAGGTTGACCAGCCGCCCTTTGGCCAGGACGATCAGCCGCCGGCCGTCGGGAAAGACCACCTCGTCGACCTGAGGCTTGACTTCCTCCCAGGGATAGTTGCGCAGCGCCTCGATCTGGATCTCGCTGTCGAAATGGCCGATGTTGCAGACGATGGCGCGGTCCTTCATCTGGCGCATGTGGTCGATGGTGATCACGTCGATGTCGCCGGTGGCGGTGACGAAAATGTCGGCGTGGGCGGCCGCCTCCTCCATCGTCGTCACCTGATAGCCCTCCATCGCCGCCTGCAAGGCGCAGATCGGGTCGATCTCGGTGACCATGACGCGCGCACCCTGGCTGCGCAGGCTGGCTGCCGAGCCCTTGCCGACATTGCCAAAGCCGCAGACCACCGCGAGCTTGCCGGCCAGCATCACGTCGGTGGCGCGCTTGATGCCGTCGACGAGGCTTTCGCGGCAGCCGTAGAGATTGTCGAATTTGGACTTGGTGACGCTGTCGTTGACGTTGATCGCCGGGGCCTTCAATGCCCCTTCGCGCATCATCTCGTAGAGCCGGTTGACCCCGGTCGTGGTCTCCTCCGAGATGCCGCGGACATGGCGTAAGAGATCGGGGTGCCGGTCGTGCAGGACCTTGGTCGCGTCACCGCCGTCGTCGAGCACCATGTTCGGCGTCCAGCCGGCAAACGGCCCCTCGGCTGGCCCGCGCAGGGTCTGCGCGATGCACCATTCGTATTCCTCCTCGCTCTCGCCCTTCCAGGCGAAGACCGGGACGCCGCGCGCGGCGATCGCTGCGGCGGCGTGGTCCTGGGTCGAGAAGATGTTGCACGAGCTCCA